>NZ_JBQCCV010000272.1:0-2983 GCF_051961875.1 Intrasporangium sp.
CAGCCGCGCACCCGCGCCTGTCAGCGGCATACGGACGGCTCGACGGAACGGGGTCAGCGCAGGGTGTAGCTCGCCCATACGAGCATGTGGTCCGAGCCGTGGAAGGCCACGTCACCCGCCTTGACGACGCCGAGCCCCCGGCTGAGGAGATGGTCGAGCGCGACGAAGGGGGGCATCCGGCGGCCCACGACGGGCCACGTGCGCACCCAGCCCTGGCCCGCGGTCCGCTGCGCATCGACGAGGCCGTCGGCGAGCTGCCGGAAGCCGGGGTGGCCGAAGGATGCGTTGAAGTCCCCCGCGAGGACCAGCCGGTCACCAGCCGGTACGTCCCCCTTCCACCGCTGCAAGGCGGTCAGACCGGCCCGCCACTGGGCCGTCTGGTCCGGGATGGGGGCCATCGGGTGGGCCGCCTTGAGCCGGACCTGCTGCCCGTCGACGGTGAGGACGACCTCCGGCTGCAGGCTCGGGGTCTGCTCGATCGCGGGGTTCGCCGTGCCCGACACCACCGTCATGGGCAGCCGGCTGTAGATCATCGTCCCGGTGAAGGTGTCGGCGTGCGCCTCCCCCGCCCGGTGCCCCAGCAGGCGCGTGAGGCCCGCCGTGTCGAGCCGGTCGACGACGTCGGGCGTCACCTCGGTGAGGACGAGGACGTCGACCTCGTGCGCCCGGACTGCCGCCATGACCTGGTCCGCGTTGGCCCGGCCGTAGTAGAGGTTGGCCGACATGACCGTGAAGTTGGCCGGACCCGGGACGGTGTGGGCGAAGAACGTCGGCAGCGCCATCGCCCAGGCCACGGCGGCACAGACTCCGACGGGCAGGAGCATCCACCAGCGGTGGAGCAGGAGCGTCCCGACGAAGAGCAGGCCGAGGCCGATGACGACGAACGGCCCGACCGACTGCAGGACGACGACCGGTCGCCATGTGGTGTCGACCCACCGCAGCGCCCCCACGAGGACGAGCAGGACGAGGAGCGCCCCGATGACCCCGTCCATCCAGCGGTGCATGGCTCAAGCCTGCATCACGACCGGGATGATCATCGGGCGTCGGCGGATCTTGCCCCCGGCCCAGGAGCCGACCGCCCGACGGACCACCTGCTGGAGCTGGTAGTCGTCGCGCACCCCGCCGCGCACGGCCTCCTCGATCGCCCGCTCGACCTTGGGGATGACGTCGAGGAAGATCTCGTCGTCCTCGGCGAATCCCCGGGCGGTGATCTCCGGCCCCGAGGCGATCTTGCCGGTGGCCGCGTCGAGCACGACGATGCAGGTGATGAAGCCCTCGTCACGCAGGATCCGGCGGTCCTTGAGGAGCGCTTCGTCCGTGCCGCCGATGTTGCTCCCGTCGACGTAGACGTAGCCGCAGTCGACGACACCGACGATGCTGGCCCGGCCGTCGACGAGGTCGACCACGACGCCGTCCTCGGCGAGCACGACGTTCTCCTCGGGCACCCCGGTCGCCTTCGCCAGCTCGGCGTTGGCGTACATGTGGCGCCACTCGCCATGGACGGGCAGCACGTTGCGGGGCTTGACGATGTTGTAGGTGTAGAGCAGCTCGCCGGCGCTGGCATGGCCCGAGACGTGCACCTTGGCGATGCCCTTGTGCACGACGGTGGCGCCGAGCCGCATCAGCCCGTTGATGACGCGGTAGACGGCGTTCTCGTTGCCCGGGATGAGACTGCTCGCGAGCAGGACCGTGTCACCGGGCCCGACGTCGATCCGGTGGTCTCGGTTCGCCATCCGGGACAGGGCGGCCATCGGCTCGCCCTGGGAGCCGGTCGAGATCAGGACGAGCTCGTCGTCGGGCAGGTCGTCGATCCGCTTCCAGTCGATGAGGATGCCGTCCGGCACGTGGAGGTAGCCGAGATCGGCCGCGATCCCCATGTTGCGGACCATCGACCGGCCGACGAGCGCCACCTTGCGCCCGGCCTTCTCCGCCGCGTCGAGGACCTGCTGGACCCGGTGGACGTGGCTGCTGAAGCAGGCGACGATGATGCGCCGCTGGGCGTGCCGGAACACCTTGTCGATGGCCGGGGCGATCTCGAGCTCGGGCGTGGTGAAGCCCGGCACGTCGGCGTTCGTCGAGTCGGTGAGGAAGAGGTCGACGCCCTCCTCCCCGAGGCGGGCGAAGGCGCGCAGGTCGGTGAGGCGCCCGTCGAGCGGGAGCTGGTCCATCTTGAAGTCGCCGGTGTGCAGCAGCGTGCCCGCGGCCGTGCGGACGAAGACCGCGAGCGCGTCGGGAATCGAGTGGTTGACCGCGACGAACTCGAGGTCGAAGACGCCGAGCTGCTCACGCTGCCCCTCGCGGACCGCCATCGTAAAGGGCCGGATCCGGTGCTCCTTGAGCTTGGCCTCGACGAGGGCGAGCGTCAGGGTCGAGCCGATGAGCGGGATGTCGTCCTTGAGCCTCAGCAGGTAGGGCACGGCGCCGATGTGGTCCTCGTGCCCGTGGGTGAGCACGATCGCCTCGATGTCGTCGAGCCGGTCCTCGATGTAGGAGAAGTCCGGCAGGATGAGGTCGACACCCGGGTGGCTCTCGTCGGGGAAGAGCACGCCGCAGTCGATGACGAGCAGCCGGCCCTGGGTCTCGAGGACGGTCATGTTGCGACCGACCTCGCCGAGGCCGCCGAGCGCCACGATGCGCAGACCTCCCTCCTCGAGCGGGGCCGGGTAGGTCAGTTCCGGATGAGGGTGGCTCACGGAGCTCCTGTCAGTGCGTCAGGTCGAGGCGGGCGGCCAGCAGCGCGGTCTGCGCCTGGTCGGCCTCGACGAGCGGGAGTCGCACGGTCGGCGACGGGATGATGCCTTGGAGGGCGAGGGCGGCCTTGGCCATGATCGCGCCCTGGGTGATGGTCATGACCGCCTCGACGAGCGGGATCAGCTCGCGGTGGATCGCGCGCGCATCGTCCCAGCGCCCCTCGAGGACGGCGTCCGCCATGCGTCGGTATGCCGCCGGGCTGGCCTGGGAGGTCACACCGACGAAGCCGGTG
>NZ_JBQCCV010000273.1:0-25691 GCF_051961875.1 Intrasporangium sp.
CGGCCGCCGCGGGGACCAAAACGGGCACAGTCGCACCGACGACCCGATCACGGTAGCGGTCGCGAACCCCTGCCGTCGTTACGGTGGGGCGATGGTGCGAGAGCCGAGGAGCCACCGCAAGGAACGCCCCGGCGCCCCGCCGGGCTTCTTCGAGGCGGAGGCATGCGGCCTGCGCTGGCTGGCCGAGGCGGAGGCGGACGGCGGCACGCGCATCGTGCGCGTGCTCGACGTGGGGGAGGGCTTCATCGACCTCGAGCAGGTGCACGTCTCCGGCCCCACCCGGGAGGCGGCCGACGAGCTGGGCCGATCCCTGGCCGCGACGCATAGGGCAGGAGCGCCGGCCTTCGGGTCGCCGCCGGAGGGCTGGGAGGGGCCCGCCTGGATCGGCCGGCAAGGCCAGTCGAACGTGCCCGAGCCCTCGTGGGGCCGGTTCTACGCCGAGCAGCGGGTGCGACCCTTCGTGCACGCCGCCGCACGTGTCGGTCACCTCGACGGGCGGGCCCTGTCCGGCCTCGACGACCTCTGCGACCGGATCGCCTCGGGCGAGTTCGACGACGACCGTCCCCCGGCACGGATCCACGGCGACCTCTGGTCGGGCAACGTCCTCTGGGCGACCGGCGGGGCGTGCCTCATCGACCCCGCGGCACACGGCGGCCACGGGCTGACCGACCTCGCCATGCTGGCCCTCTTCGGCGCTCCGGGGCTCGAGCGCGTCCTGGACAGCTACGCGGAGGCCGGCGCGTTGCCGAACGGCTGGCGTGACCTCATCGGCCTGCACCAGTTGCATCCCCTCGCCGTGCATGCCGTGTCGCACGGGCCGTCATACGCTGTGGAGCTCGTGGCGGTGGCGGCGCGCTACCGCTGAGCGGCAGACGTGCCCGCTCGCGTCGGCGGGACGCAGTAGCCTGCCCGTGCAGCAGCACGCAGGAAGGACACCATGCCAGGCGCAGCGCCGACGCCCGAGGAGGGACTCGAGGTCCTGGACGTCAATGCCGTACGTCGCTGGGCCGTGCTCGTCCGGTCGGCCTTCGCCGCCCGCCGGGCCGAGATCGACGCGCTCAACGTGTTCCCCGTCCCCGACGGCGACACCGGGACCAACCTCTTCCTCACCTTCGATGGCGCGGTCGACCGAACCCTCACCGAGCCGGCCGACACCGGCGCCGGGGACCTGCTCGTCGTCTTCGCGAAGAACCTGCTCTGGTCCGCCCGCGGTAACTCCGGCGTCATCCTGTCCCAGCTGGCCCGGGGCCTCGCCGAGGCCTGCCAGGGGGAGGCCGTCATCGACGGCGCCACCCTGGCCAAGGGTCTGGTCGTCGGCGACCGGCGCGCCTGGGAAGCGGTGACCGACCCCCGGGAGGGCACCATCCTGTCGGTCTCCCGGGCCGCGTCCGCGGCAGGCAGTGCCGAGGCCGCGTCCGGACTGCACGCGGTGGCGGCCGCCGCCCTCGAGTCGGGCAGGTCCGCGCTCGAGCGCACCCCGCAGCAGCTCGACGTGCTCGCGCGTGCCGGAGTCGTCGACGCCGGCGGCGCCGGCCTCGTCCTGCTGCTCGAGTGCCTCGAACGGCTCTGCGCCGGTGACGACGGCCGGCTGGTCCTCAGCCTCGCCAAGAGTGGTCGCCGCGGACTGCGGCCGTTCGGGCCGGCGGTGATGCCCAGCCCGCTCGACCTCGAGCCGGAGGCGGACGAGACCGCCCCCGAGTACGAGGTCATGTACCTGCTCGACGACGCGACCGACGCGACCGCCGACGCCTTGCGGGACCGACTGGTCGAGCTCGGTGACTCGGTCATCGTCGCGGGGGCCGACGGCACCTGGAACGTGCACGCCCACGTCGACGACATCGGCCCCGCCATCGAGGCCGGCATCGAGGCCGGCCGGCCCCGGGACATCCGGGTGACCCGGCTCACCCAGGAGCAGTCCCCGACCGGGCGGCTGCCCTCGGTCCAGCCCGCGCCGGAGGGGCCGGGGCTCGTCGCGTGCGCCCCGGGCGACGGCCTCGCGGACCTCTTCCGAGAGGTCGGTGCGGTGGTCCTGCCGACAGGGCCCGGCAAGCGGACCACCACGGGCGAGCTCATCGCCGCGATCCGTGAGCGGCACGAAGCCGGCGCTCGCGGCGTCATCGTCCTGCCCAACGACGGCGACACCGAGCTCGCTGCCGCCGCGGCGGCCCGCGCCGTGGCCGACGAGGGCATCGAGACGCTCGTGGTCCGCTCCCGAACACCGGTCCAGGGGGTCGCCGCCGTCGCCGTGTTCGAGCCGTCGGCCTCCGCCAGCGCCAACGTCCTCGCCATGCAGTTCGCGGCCGCGGGCACCCGGCACGGCGCCGTGACGATCGCCGACCGCCCCGCCCTGACGTCCGGCGGGCGCTGCGAGCCCGGCGACGTGCTCGGCATCGTCGACGAGGACATCGTCGTCGTCGGCTCCGACCTCATCAAGGTCGGGGCCGCCGTGGGCGCGCGTCTGCTCTCGAGCGGGGGCGAGCTGCTCACGGTCCTCGTCGGCGACGGTGCGACGCTCGAGCTCGGCGAGGCGGTGGCCGAGGCGGCCCGCCACGAGCGACGGGAGGTCGAGTCGACCGTCCTGCGTGGTGGGCAACCGGTCTACCCCCTCCTGCTGGGGGTGGAGTGACCATGGCGGTCGTCACCGAGCAGACCCCGCTGTCGAAGCTCGTCCGCAAGCAGCACGCGGAGCAGCTGGCCAAGGCCAAGGGCCTGCGCACGGTCGGCGACCTGCTGGACTACACACCACGCCGCTACCTCCAGCCGGGCCAGCTGACGGACCTGTCCGAGCTGCGCCCCGACGAGGACGTCATGGTCGTCGCCGAGGTCGCTCGCTCGTCCTCGCGGCAGATGCGAGGGCGCAAGGGCAAGCTCCTGACCGTGGTGCTGTCCGACGGCCGGGGCCACGAGCTGGACCTGACCTTCTTCTCCGCCTATGGCCACGAGCAGAAGCTCCACCCCGGGGTGCGCGGCTTCTTCGCGGGCACCGTCGGGCGCTACCACCAGCGGTTCCAGCTGACCCACCCCGACTACGAGCTCTTCTCGGCCGCCGACGACGCCACAGAGCTCGTCGAGCGCTACCAGACGCACCAGATCCCGGTCTACTCCGCCACGGGCAAGATCTACTCCTTCACGATCCGGCGGATGGTCGAGCTCGCCCTCGACTCGGTCGACCGCGTCCGCGATCCGGTCCCGGCCGCCATCCGGCAGCAGCGTGGCCTCATGACGCGGGCAGAGGCGCTCGAGCTGGTCCACCGGCCCACGGTCGAGGACCAGCCTTGGCGTGGCCTGGCCCGGCTCAAGTACGACGAGGCCCTGACCCTTCAGGCGATCCTCGGCCAGCGTCGCCGTGCCGCCGAGTCCGTCCCGGCGACGCCACGGCTCCCACGCCCCGGCGGCCTCCTCGCAGCCTTCGACGCCCGGCTGCCCTTCGAGCTGACCGCCGGCCAACAGGAGATCGGCAAGGTCCTGGCCCAGGAGCTCGCCAGCGACCGTCCCATGAACCGACTCCTGCAGGGCGAGGTCGGCTCGGGCAAGACCATCGTCGCGCTGCGTGCCATGCTCGCGGCCATCGACGCCGGCGGCCAGGCGGCACTCCTCGCGCCGACCGAGGTGCTCGCGGCGCAGCACTTCCGGTCCATCAGCGCGATGCTCGGCGACCTCGCCGAGGGTGGGATGCTGGGCGGCAGCGACATCGGCACGAAGGTGGCCCTCCTGACCGGCAGCCAGTCGACCGCCGCGCGCAAGCGCGCGCTGCTCGACGCCGCCTCCGGCGAGGCCGGCATCGTCATCGGCACCCACGCCCTCATCCAGAAGCACGTCCAGTTCGCCGACCTCGCGCTCGTCGTCGTCGACGAGCAGCACCGCTTCGGTGTCGAGCAGCGGGACGCCCTTCGCGAGAAGGCCGGCCGACCGCCCCATGTCCTCGTCATGACCGCGACGCCGATCCCGCGCACCGTGGCGATGACGGTCTTCGGTGACATGGAGACCTCGACGCTGCGCGAGCTGCCCCGCGGCCGCTCGCCCATCACCACCCACGTCGTCGACGCGGAGAAGCCGGGCTGGGTCGACCGCACGTGGCAGCGGGTCGCCGAGGAGGTGGCCGCCGGGCACCAGGCGTATGTCGTGTGCCCGCGGATCGGAGACCTCGACCCTGCCCTCCCCACCTCGAGCGACTCGTCCGACGAGGAGGCGACCGACTGGGAGCTCGTCCCTGACGAGGGCGCCGAGACCAGGGAGCTGACCGGCGTCCACGCGATGTTGGAGCAGCTGCGCGCCACCCCGGCCCTCTCCGGCTGCCGCATGGCGGTGCTCCACGGCCGGCTCGACGCCGAGACGAAGGACGAGACGATGCGGGCCTTCGGCGCCGGCGAGATCGACGTCCTCGTGGCGACGACCGTGATCGAGGTCGGCGTGGACGTGCCCAACGCGACCGTCATGGTCGTCGTCGACGCCGACCGGTTCGGCATCTCCCAGCTGCACCAGCTGCGGGGGCGCGTCGGGCGTGGCAGCGCCCCGGGCCTCTGCCTGCTCATGACCCAGGCGCCGGGGACGGCCGCCACCGAGCGGCTTGATGCGGTGGCCGGCACGACCGACGGCTTCGAGCTCGCGCGCCTCGACCTCACCTTCCGCCGCGAGGGAGACGTGCTCTGCGCGCGGCAGAGCGGGCGCGGCAACTCGGTGCGCCACCTGCGGCTCGGGCGGCGCGAGGACGAGCAGATCATCGCCGACGCGCGTGAGGACGCCTTCGCCATCGTCGCCGCCGACCCCACCCTCGCCGAGCACCCGGACCTCGCGGCCGCCGTCACGACCCGGCTCGACGAGGAGCAGGCCGCCTTCCTCGAGCGCGGGTGAGCCGATGACCCGGATCATCAGCGGCAGCGCCGGCGGCCGGAGCCTGCGCACCCCCGAGGGCGCCTCGACCCGGCCCACCTCCGACCGCGTCCGCGAGGCGCTCTTCAGCCGCCTCGAGCACCGGCACCTGCTGACCGGGGCCCACGTGCTCGACCTCTACGCCGGCTCCGGCGCCCTGGGGCTCGAGGCAGCGAGCCGGGGCGCGGAGCTCGTCCTGCTCGTCGAGTCGAACCGCAAGGCCGTCTCCGTCATCCGCGAGAACATCAAGACGGTCGGCCGCCCCGGCGTACGCGTCCTCGCCGACCCCGTGCTGCGCGTCCTCTCGGGAGGCCCGCCCAGCGGCATACGGATGGATCTCGTCCTCATCGACCCGCCCTACGACGTGCGCGAGGAGGCCCTCAGCGAGGTGCTGACGACCCTTGTCGAGCGCGAGTGGCTCGCCCCCGACGCCTTCGTCGTCGTCGAACGCTCGACCCGCTCGCCCCAGCCGACCTGGCCCAAGGGGCTCGAGCTGTCGGGGGAGAAGCGCTACGGAGACACCGCCGTCTGGTTCGCCGAGCCGCCGCTCGACGACGGCGTCGCGTAGGTTGGTGGCCGTGACGACCTCCGCGCGCCGCTGCGTCTGCCCCGGCTCCTACGACCCCGTGACGAACGGGCACATCGACGTGATCGCCCGCGCCGCCCGGCTCTTCGACGAGGTCGTCGTCGCGATCCTGCACAACCCGTCGAAGCGAGGCACCTTCACGGTCGACGAGCGCCTCGACCTGCTCAAGGCAGCGGTCGGCGACCTCGACAACGTCCGGATCGAGGCCTTCGCCGACACGCTCGTCGTCGACGTCTGCCGCGAGGTCGGGGCCGCTTCGATGGTCAAGGGGCTGCGCGGAGGCACCGACTTCGCCTACGAGCTGCCGATGGCGAACATGAACCACCACCTGACCGGGGTCGAGACGCTCTTCCTCGTCGCCGCGCCCGAGTGGCAGCACGTGTCGAGCTCGCTCATCAAGGAGGTCGTGCGCTACGGCGGTGACATCAGCGGCCTGGTCCCGGACGCGGTGCGCGACGCGCTCGTGGAGCGGGTGGGCCGGCCGGGCTGACGGCACGTCCGGAGGAGCGAGCACCAGACCCGGCGCCTCCTGATTTGGGTGGCGCTCACCGCTCCGGTAACCTTGTCCGTCGGTCCACGTCTGCACTGACGGGGGCCGAACCCGTCAACCACCGTCTGGAGTCATGGACCGCCTCGACCCGCGCTCACCCCTGGTCATCACCACCAGAGAGCTGACGCGGCGACCCGGGACGATGCAGGAGCTCCATCGGACGGTGGAGCTGTCCGAGGACCTCGGAACCGACATCATCTCGATCAAGGCCGGCGCGCCGGTGGAGATCGAGGTGCGGCTCGAGTCCGTCGTCGAGGGCGTGCTCGTGACGGGCTCGGTCCGCGGCACGGCGACCGGTGCCTGCGTGCGGTGCCTGGATCCCGTCGACCTGCCGGTCGAAGGGACCTTCCAGGAGCTGTTCGCCTACACCGATCGGGCGGCGCACCACCACAAGGTGGGTGCCGACTCGGACGAGGACGAGGTGTACGAGCTCGTCGGCGACCTGATCGACCTCGAGCCCGTCATCCGGGACGCGGTCGTTCCGACGCTGCCGTTCCAGCCGGTGTGCCGGGAGGACTGCCCTGGGCTCTGTTCCCAGTGCGGTGTCCGCCTCGCGGACGACCCGGAGCACCATCATGAAGTGATCGACCCACGGTGGTCGGCTCTCAGCGGACTGCTGGGGGACGACCCGCAAGAGAAGAGGAACTGACGTGGCTGTCCCGAAGCGGAAGATGTCGCGGTCCAACACCCGTTCGCGTCGCGCGAACTGGAAGGCTACGCCGACCGCGCTCACCACCTGCCCGCGCTGCTCCGCCCCGCGGCAGCCGCACATCGCGTGCCCCAACTGCGGCACCTACAACGGCCGTCAGTACGCGGAGGCCGAGCGCACCGAGCACCAGGCCTGAACGCCCCGTGGCTGACACCGAACTTCAGGGTGTCGCGGCGGTCCCGCAGCGGCCCGTCGAGCCCCTGGTCGCCCACCTCATCCAGGTGGTTGGTCAGGAGGTCGACGAGCCGCTGCTCCTGCGTGCACTGACGCACCGGTCCTACGCCTACGAGAACGGCGGGCTGCCCAACAACGAGCGGCTCGAGTTCCTCGGTGACTCCGTCCTCGGCCTCGTGGTGACCGAGACGCTCTACCTGCGCCACCCGGACCTGCCCGAGGGGCAGCTCGCCAAGCTGCGTGCCGCCGTCGTCAACATGCGGGCACTCGCCGAGGTCGCCCGCACCTTCGACCTCGGCCAGTTCGTCATGCTCGGCAAGGGCGAGGAGGCGACCGGCGGGCGCGACAAGGCCTCGATCCTCGCCGACACGATGGAGGCCCTCATCGGGACGGTCTTCCTCTCTGCGGGCATGGCGGGCGCCGGTCGGTTCGTCCACCACCACTTCGACGGGCTCATCGCCGACGCGGCCCAGCTCGGCGCCGGGCTCGACTGGAAGACCTCGCTGCAGGAGAAGGCCGCCGAGGCCGAGCTCGGCAGCCCCGACTACGTCATCGACGAGACCGGGCCGGACCACGAGAAGGAGTTCCACGCCCAGGTGGTCTTCGGCGCGCGGGTCCTCGGCGAGGGCCGCGGCCGCAGCAAGAAGGAAGCCGAGCAGAAGGCTGCCAAGCAGGCCTGGCACCACCTCGACGCCGACTCGACGACCGTCTCCTGAGCGACGATGCCCGAGCTCCCCGAGGTGGAGGTCGTCCGCCGCGGCCTCGCCGACCACGTCGTGGGCCGTCGGGTCGAGCGCGCCACGATCACCGGTGAGCGCGTTGCCCGGCGGCACGAGCCGGGCCCGCAGGACCTCGCCGACCGCATCTCCGGGGCCGAGATCACAGCCGCCCGCCGCCGGGGCAAGTACCTCTGGCTCGAGCTCGACCGGGACGAGGCGCTCATCGTCCACCTCGGGATGAGCGGCCAGATGCTGGTCGAGCCCGCCGACGCCCCACTCGAGAAGCACTGCCACGCGCGCCTCGACTTCGCCGACGGCGGCCCACAGCTGCGCTTCGTCGACCAGCGCACCTTCGGCGGGCTCGCGCTCTCACCGCTCGGGCCCGGTGGAGTCCCGGCGAGCGTCGCCCACATCGCCCCGGATCCCTTCGAGCCGGTCTTCGACCAGCGGGCCGTGGTCCTCGCCATGAAGCGGCGCGACAGCGCGGTCAAGCGGGCGCTGCTCGACCAGTCCCTCGTCTCGGGGATCGGCAACATCTACGCCGACGAGGCGCTGTGGCGCGCCCAGGTCCACGGCGAGCGGCTCTGCTCGACCCTGACCAAGCCGACCCTGCACCGCGTCCTGGACCACGCGCGCGACGTGATGACCGAGGCGCTCGGCCATGGCGGCACGAGCTTCGACGCGCTCTACGTCAACGTCAACGGCGCGAGCGGCTACTTCGACCGGTCCCTGCACGCCTACGGTCGCGAGGGCACCCCGTGCGACCGGTGCGGTGCGCCGATCCGCCGTGAGCAGTTCATGAACCGGTCGTCCTACTCCTGCCCGCACTGCCAGCCGAGGCCACGGGTCCGTCGGGCCTGACGCTCCACGAGAACTGGTGACGACGCCAGTTCTCGAGGCCCCCGGCGGGAACGCCACGAGAACCGGCAACGACGTCAGTTCTCGAGGTCGGCCGGTCGCCCGGGTCAGGGCGCCGGCGTGAGGAGCCGCTTCAGCGGCACCCCGGGGTCGGCCGCGGCGTCCGGGTCGATCGTCATGCCCTTCTCGAGGCCGCGCTTGACCGCGATGTGGTCCTGTCGCGTCCCGACGCACTCGGCGGCGACGAGCAGCCCGTCGCGGTAATGGAGCAAGGTGAAGCGCTCCGTCTCCGGGTCGCCGCGCACGACCGTGCGGTCGACATCCGCGTAGAGCCCGCTGATCTGCAGCTGCAGCTCGCCCTGGTCGGACCAGAACCACGGCACGCTCGTGTATGCCGCCCCGCTGCCGACGAGCGTGGACGCGGCGGTCCGCGCATGGTCCGACGCATGCTGCGTGCTCTCCAGCCGCAGCCGGCCCGGCGTGCCGCGGGTGTAGGGATTCGGCACGCTCGTGCAGTCGCCGACTGCCACGGTCATGCCGTCGGAGGCCAGCGCGTGCTCGTCGACGACGATCCCGCCGTCGACCTGGAGCCCGAGCTGCTCGGCGAGCTCGGTGCGGGCCACCGCGCCCACGGCGACGAGGACCGCCGAGGCCTCGACGACCCGTCCGTCGGCGAGCTCCACGGCACCCACGCCGACCCCGTCGGCCACGATCCGGGTGGCCGTCGAGCGAAGGAGCACCTCCGTCCCGCGACGACGGTGAGCGGCGAGGTAGAACTCGGACAACTGGGGCGACACGACTCGTCCGAGCAGCCGCTCGGCCGCCTCGACGACCGTGACGTCGACCCCCTTGGCACGTGCGTCGGCCGCGACCTCGAGCCCGATGAACCCGCCGCCGATGACGACGAGCCTGCCGCCCGTCGCCAGCCCGTCGAGAACGGCTCCGAGCCGGTCGGCATCGGCGACCGAGCGTAGGTCGAGGACGGCGTCGAGGTCCGCCCCGGGCAGGGCCAGGCGCCGGTTGGCCGAGCCGGTCGCGAGGGCCAGCCGGCCGAACTCGATGACCCGCCCCGAGGCGGTCGTCGCCGACCCGCGGTCGCCGTCCCGCTCGATCCTGGCGACGGGGTCGCCGAGCACGAGCTCGATGTCCTGCTCGGCGAACCACGGCTCGGGGTGGAAGACGATGTCGGACAGCCGCTGTGTCCCCGCCAGGTAGCCCTTGGAGAGCGGCGGCCGGTCGTAGGGCGGCACCGGTTCCTCGCCGACGAGGACGATCGGCTCCGTGTCGCCGAGGTCGCGCAGCGCCGTCACGAGCTCGAGTCCGGCCTGCCCTGCTCCGACGACGAGGGTGGGGCGCGGCATCGACATGCCCCGATCGTATGCCGCTGACCGCGTGCCGCCGGGCCGCTGCCGTGCACCCCTACCCAGCCGGGTGGCCCCTCTCGTCGCTCGAGTGGCCCTTCTCGTCGCTCGAGCAGCCACCTCCCACCTCGAGCGAGCGGTCCGTCCCACTGGTCACAGGGTTCGGTGCGACGGATGGGGTGGGGCGCTCACTCGACGGGGTGGCGCGCCGGTACGGATGGGGCGGGGCGCTCAGCGACCGGAGGGTCGGTCGGGGCGCTCGGCCGCGGCGGGAGCAAACGCTTCGCCGCAGACGGGCTGAGCGGCATACGCTCCACCTGTGACTGCGAACCCCACGGCCACCGAGCCCACCCTGCTGACCCTGCCCACCCCCGGCGACTGGCTCCCCTGGATGGCGGAGCGCGGCGACGCGCAGCTCGCCGAGACGCGACGGCTGGTCGACGACCTCAAGGCGCAGCGGCCCGCCGACGCCCGCGAGGTGCTGCGGATCTGGAACGAGGCCCAGACCGCGCTCGGCAACGCGGCCTCGATCGGGTCGCTCTTCTCCGAGGTGCACCCCGAGCGCGAGGTGCGGGACCGCGCCGAGAGCCTCATGCAGGAGGTGCAGAAGCTCGACACCGACCTCGGCCTCGACACCGAGCTCTACGCCGTCTTCGCCGAGCTCGACGGGAGCGGCCTCGACGCCGACGCCTCCCGGGTGCTCGAGCACACCCTGCGAGACTTCCGCCGCTCGGGAGTCGACCGGGACGAGGCGACCCGCGCGCGGCTGCGCGAGCTGTCCGAGCAGGCGATCCTGCTGAGCCAGGAGTTCAGCAAGAACATCCGCGAGGACGTCCGCAGCATCCGGGTCCGGCCCGAGCAGCTCGCCGGGATGCCGCAGGACTGGATCGACGCACATCCGGCCGATGACGACGGCCTCGTCACCGTCACGACCGACTACCCGGACGTCATCCCCTTCCGCACCTTCGCGCACGACGCCGAGGCGCGGCGCGAGCTCGTGACGCAGTTCCTGACGATCGCGTGGCCCGCGAACGACGAGGTGCTCCAGAAGCTCTTCGCGGTCCGGCGCGAGCACGCCTCGCTGCTCGGCTACGCGACATGGGCCGACTTCGACGCCGAGGTCAAGATGATCAAGACCGGCGACGCCATCGGCGAGTTCATCGACCGGATCACCGCGCTGTCGGGGGAGCGGGCCCAGCGGGACAAGGCGGTGCTCCTCGAGCGGCTGCGCCAGGACCGTCCGGACGCGACCGACATCGACGGCGCGGACGCGACGTACTACGCCGAGCTGGTCCGCAAGGAGCAGCACGCCGTGGACGCCCAGCGGGTCCGCACGTACTTCCCCTTCGAGGCGGTCCGGCAGGGCCTGCTCGACGTGACGGGCCGGCTCTTCGGGCTCGACTGGACGCCGGTCGCGCAGGGCGACGCGGGCACGTGGCACGCCGACGTCGCAACCTACGACGTCGCGAAGGACGGTGAGCGGATCGGCCGGATCCACCTCGACCTGCACCCGCGGGACGGCAAGTACAAGCACGCGGCGCAGTTCGACCTCGTCCGTGGGCTGCGCGGGGTGCAGCTGCCAGAGGGCGTGCTCGTCTGCAACTTCAACCGCGGGCTGATGGAGCACGACGAGGTCGTCACCCTCTTCCACGAGTTCGGCCACCTCGTCCACCACGTCCTCGGCGGCGACCAGGAGTGGGTCCGCTTCTCCGGGGTCGCGACCGAGTGGGACTTCGTCGAGGCGCCGAGCCAGATGCTCGAGGAGTGGGCGTGGGACGCCGACGTCCTCGGGACGTTCGCGCGCAACGCCGAGGGGGAGACGATCCCGGCGGACCTCGTCGCCGCGATGCGTGAGGCCGACGATTTCGGCAAGGGCTATGACGCGCGGACCCAGATGTTCTACGCGGCGCTGTCCTACGACTTCCACGTCCACGAGACGCCGGATCTGACGGCGCGGCTGCGTGAGCTCATGGGGCGCTACTCGGTCCTCCCGTACATCGAGGCCACCCACATGCAGTGCCACTTCGGGCACCTCGACGGCTACAGCTCGGCGTACTACACGTACATGTGGTCGCTCGTCATCGCCAAGGACATGTTCTCGGCCTTCGACCGCCAGGACCTCTTCGACCCCGAGGTGGCGCGCGCCTACCGCGACAAGGTGCTCGCCCAGGGCGGCCGCCGCGACGCTGCCGACCTCGTGGCCGACTTCCTGGGGCGGCCCTACACCTTCGACGCGTATGCCGCCTGGCTCGGGGAGTGAGCACGACGGTCCCGGTCGCGCGGGTCTGCAGCCTGCACCTCTACCCGGTCAAGTCGCTTGCGGGTGTCGCGTGCGACTCGGCCGGCGTCGCTGCGCGCGGGCTGGCCGGCGACCGGAGATGGGGGATCGTCGACCCGACGGGCGAGAAGGTGACGGCGCGTGAGGCGCACGGCCTGCTCGGGCTGACCGCGTCGCCGTTGCCCGACGGCGCGGTGCGCCTGACGGACCGCTCCGGTGCCGCGATCCGCGTCGAGCCACCCCGTGAGGCGGCACCGGTGCCGGTGAGCCACCGCGGCCAGGGAACCGCGCGACCGGCCGGGGACGAGGTGGCCGCATGGCTCTCGGCGCGCCTGGACCGAGCGGTCCGGCTCGTGTGGCAGGACGACGAGTCACGCCGCCCCATCCGCCCGGAGCTCGGTGGCCGCCCCGAGGACGTCAACTCGCTCGCCGACGCGGCGCCCCTGCTGCTCACGACGGAGGCGTCCCTGCGGCGGCTCAACGAGTGGCTGGCCGAGGGCGGCGCAGAGGCGATCGGCCACGACCGGTTCCGCCCGAACGTCGTCGTCGACGGCGAGACGCCGTTCGCCGAGGACGACTGGGACGAGGTGACGATGGGAGGCGTGCCCTTCCGCCGGACCATGGTCTGCGACCGGTGCGTCATGACCACCATCGACCGGGAGACGCTGCGGACCTCGAAGGAGCCGATCCGCACGCTGGCCCGGCACCGCAAGTGGGACGGTGAGACGTGGTTCGGCATCCGGCTCACGCCGGTGCTGCCCCTGCTGGACGACGCGGTGCTGACCGTCGGTGACGTGGTGCGGGTCTCGGGGCGCACCGCCGCCTGACCCCGGTCTCCCCGCCGTATGCCACGTCGTCGGGCCGGGTGCGGTCCGTCGGCCCGGTCTGCGTGGATTCGCCCGTGCGGCGGGCGGTTCACCACTAGGGTCGTCCCGGACCGGCGGGGAGCCGGTCGGCCAGAGCCGCAGCACCACCCCAGGAGAACTCACGTGTCCGTTCCTCGCCGCCTGCCTCTCGCGCGCCCGATCCGCCTCGCGGCGGCGGTGCTCGCCGCCACCGGCCTCGCGCTCACCGTCGGCGCCCCGGCCGAGGCCGCGACGCCGGCGGTGCGGTTCACGACGTGGGTGGCCGACCAGCCCGGCCCCGACCGGGCCTCGAACGCCTACCGCAACAAGGAGTACATCCAGATCAAGAACGTCGGTCGGACGTCGGTCAACATCGGTGGCTGGCGGGTGCACGACCGGGGATCGAAGGGCAAGGCCTACACCTGGCAGTACGTCGTGCCGCGCGGCACCGTCCTCAAGGCGGGCGCGACGATCACGCTCCGGTCGGGCACCGGACGCAACACCGGGGCGACGCTCTTCTGGCAGAAGCCGACCTACATCTGGAACAACACCGGCGACGACGCCGTGCTGCGCACGAGTGGCGGCACGCTGGTGCAGAAGTGCACCTACAAGCCGGTGCCCAGCGGCGTCAAGAAGTGCAGCTGACGCCATACCTGCCGCGCTGGTCATGTGTCGGCAGTGGCCTTTCGACGGGTTGTGCCGCTGAGCCGGCGTCCCCCTCGAGCCGGGGTCACGGGATCGGCAGGTCCTTCAGGGGCACCTTCTTGCCGGTGTGCCGCTCAGACAGGTCTGCCAGGGCCTGACGGACCACCTTCGCGAAGAGGTGGGAGCCCTTGAGGCTGGGGTGGATGCGGTCGGACTGGAGCTGGTCCGGATGGTCGCGCACGGCATTGGCCCAGTCCGCGACGATGACGTTGGCGTGCTTCTTCGCGAGGTCCGACAACTTCGCGTTGTCGTCGTCGATCCGCCCGAACGGTCCCATGAGGTTGACCAGGACGATCATCCGCTGCGGGCCGAGGGCCTTGATGACCGCCTCTGCGCCAGCGACGTCGACGCCGGCGTTGGTCCCGAACGCGAGGACGACGGCGCGGCGGTTGTCCTTGCCGCGTGCCTTGACGGCGGCGAGCCCGTCGGACCAGCGCCGGTTGGACTTGGCGTCCATGCGGATACCGGGGAAGTAGTAGTCCAGGGCGTGAACGCTGCCGACCATCATCGAGTCGCCGTAGCCGTCGATCTCAGCGCCGGTCGGCATGGCGAAGGTCGTCTTGGCCCCGCCCTGACCGGTGCCCTGGCTGCCCTTGTCGCCGGAGGGGGAGGGCGTGCTTGTCGTGGTCGACGGCGAGGCGGTGCTCGCAGGCGGCGACGGCGTGGACGACGCTGTCGGGGCTGCAGTGACCGAGGGTGCGCTCGGGGGAGCGCCCACCTGCGCGCGGGCAGCGTTCGCCTCGAGCATCCGAGCCGTCTCCGACTGCTCCGGAGCGGTGAGGATGACGACCGCCATGACGAGGCCGGCAGCGGTCACGGTCGCCACAATGGCCCTCCGGGCGCCGACGGACCAGCTGACCGTGCGGTCGAAGACGCGCCCGGCGACCCCCTTGAACCCGCGCTGCCGGAACGGCGTCTCGACCAGCCGGAAGGTGAGGTCGGCGAGGGCGACGGTGACGAGCACCGCCCACGCCCGGGTGAGCGCGTGCTGGGTGGTGCCGGGCACGGACGGAAGGTCTCCCGAGACGAGGAGGATGACCGGCCAGTGCCAGAGGTAGATGGCGTAGGAGCGGATCCCGACCCAGGTGAGGACGGGGTGGTCGGCGAGCCGCTGCCAGAGAGCCGCGCGGGACCCGCCTCGGTCGAGCAGGCCGGCGACCAGCACGGCGGTCGCGAGCGAGGCGAGCGTGATGCCGCCCCGGAACGTCGCCGCACGCTCCTCGTCGAGGATGACGAGGAGTAGGGCGAGGATCGCGGCGGCGGAGGGCACCGCGAACCGGGCGCCGGCGCCCCACGCCGACGGTCGCACCCTGAGCGCGAGGGCCGGACTCGTCCAGGCGAAGGCGAGTGCAGCGCCCAGCATGAGGCCCATGAGGTGGGTGTCGGTGCCGTAGTAGACCCGCGTCGCGTCGGCGCCCGGTGTGAACAGGGCGGCCATGAGGGCGGTCGATGCGGCGGCCATCGCGAGGGTCAGGGCGACCCGGGTGCGCGGTCGGGCAAACCGCACGAGGAGCAGCGTGACCAGTGGCCAGACGAGATAGAACTGTTCCTCGACGGCGAGTGACCAGAAGTTCATGAACAGCTGCGGCGCTGTCTGGTCGAAGTAGCTGGAGCCCGCGGTGATCTCGACCCAGTTCGTCGAGAACGTGAGAGCGCCCAGCACCTGTCTGCCCGCTTGGACGAGCAGGTCCGAGGACACGACCCGGGCGATGAGGATGCTCACTGCGACGGTCAGCACGAGGGCCGGGATCAGCCGCCGGGCGCGCCGCAGCCAGAACGATCCGAGGGCCACCCGTCCGGTCGACTGCAGCTCGCGCACCAGCAGGGTCGTGATGAGGAACCCCGAGACGACGAAGAACACGTCGACCCCGAGGAAGCCGCCGGGCAACCACGACGCGTCGAGGTGGTAGAGGAGGACAGCGAGAATCGCGACGGCGCGGAGCCCGTCGAGACCAGGGATCCGCGCGGATCGGCCCCCCGAAGTCGCCCCCGCTGTCGCGGAGGACGGCGTCGGGGCATCGACCGAGCGGTCCTCTCCGCCCGCCCGGACTCCGGTCGACGTCGTCACGTCGCTCCCTTCCGTGGCCCCTGGTCGCTGGTGCCGGTGGTGCTGCCAGCGAGCATAAGGACGACCGGGGACATCGTCGCGGTGCCACGCGGGCCTGTGCCGAGGTGGCCAGGCAGCGGCCTATTGTCGTGGTCATGGTGCGGGCCACGATCTTCGTCAGAGGTGCCGTCCAGGGCGTCGGCTTCCGGTGGTGGACCCGGGCCCGGGCGCTCGAGCTCGGGCTCGCCGGGCACGCGCGCAACATGGCGGACGGTCGGGTCGAGGTCGTCGCACAGGGTGACCGGCCGGCCGTCGAGCGCCTCGAGACTCTCCTGGCCGAGCAGCCGACGACGAGCGGGCGGCCCGGGCGCGTCGAGAGCGTCACGACCCAGTGGAACGGCCCGAAGGACGGAGTCTCGGGGTTCGTCGAGCGCTGAGCAGTCCTCGCCTATGGCCCGGTCGCGCTCCCGTCCGAGCCGCGGCCGGCGCGGAGGGCACGGTCCAGACGCTCGAGGTCCGCGTCCGGGTCACCGGCCAGCTGGAAGCAGAGGTCCTGTCTCAGGATCGTGCGCAGCTCGTCGTCGCAGCGCCGCACGGCACCTGCGGGCAACCAGAGGTCAGCACCGATCCGCGCGTGGACCGAGCCGCCGTCCTCGAGGTCGCCCCGCACGAGGCAGGTGCCCCGCAGCGGCGGACGCCCCGGCATCGCCACGCTCCAGTGCGGGGTCGCGCCCAGGAAGAGGAGAAGCACCCAGTGGCCGGTCGCGTCCTGGACCGACCGGAATGCCCACTCGCTCGTGAACGGCTGGTCCCAGGTGGGGCGCAACCCCATGACGATCGAGGCTGTCCGCCACAGCACCCAGGCCAGGGACAGGACTGCAATGCCGCCGGCGACCCAGGTCAGCCTCGTCGGGGCGCCATCGTCGGAGAGTGCCACACACGAGGCGCCGACGGTGACGAAGAGCGGCCATCGCGGTGCACCCTGCCAACCCCGTCGCACGTCGAGCCACCAGGAGGGCCGGACATCGCCGGGATGCTTCTCCGGCACGTCGTCCCAGCCGAGGTCTGCGCTCGCCCGGTCGATGAGCCCGGCCAGGTCGAGCTCATCGCTGTCGGCCGGCGCCGCCACGTGACCACCGGCGGCCGCCCCCAGGACCGAGACCATCACGGCGTCGCGGGAACGTCCACGTGCGGCGACGAGAGCGACCAGGACGCGGATCAGCGTGACGGCGACGACCAGTGCGAGCAGGGTGGCAAGGACCGCCGGCAGTTCCGTGTCCCACGCGTTGCCCTGCACGGGCCATGGTGTCGTCAGGTAGCTGATCGGCTCCCCGACGGTGGGCATCGGATCGGCATCACAGCTGGGGGCGCCCCGGAAGGTCCGCCCGGCCTCGACCCACTCGACCCAGCACGCTGAGTTTCCGCCGTCGACGGCGAGCACCGGCGAGACGCGCTCGGTGGTCCGCACGAGCAGGAAGAGCCACGTCCCGAGGAAGCAGGCGGCAAGCCCGCCGGTCCAGGTGGCCCAGCGCGGGAGCGGGGGCCGGGCATGCGCCCGGGATTGCTGACCACCGGTCACGCCAGCCGGCCGCATCACCCCTGCCGAGACGGCAGAGCCGGTCGGTGCCCCCGCCACCGCTGCGAGCACGGGCTGCCAGGCAGCCGTGATGGTCAGCGTGCCCTGCCCGCCTCCGGGAGCCTGCAGCCGGATGGACCACCTCTGCTCGCCCTCGCGCTCGTCGATCCAGGTGCGACCCGTCGCCTCCTGCAGGCCGCGAACCGGAAGCGCCCAGTGCCGCCCCGGCGTGATGATGTGCACGTCGCCCCCGACGCGCTCGAGGACGGCCCGCTCGGCTCGGTGTGCCGCGGTGCGTGCGCGTCGCCGCGCGGGGGCGAGGCCGTCAGGGATCGGCTCGACCTGCAGCCGGCCGTGCACGGTCACGGGCCGTCCCTCCCGCGCACGCCGCAGCGCGCTGCGGGGCCTGACCGACTCGCGAACCCACCGCAGGACCAGCCCTACGACCACCACGACGGCCGCGCCGACAACACCTTCCATGGCCGCGAAGTCTAGGGATGACAGGGTCCGCAGTCCGGAACATCCCGAGGTCGACGCCACGATCCACCTAGGCTTCCGGGATGAGCACCGAGCTCCCCGCCGAGCTGGCCGACCTGCGCCGCAGCATCGACAACATCGACGCGGCGATCATCCACATGCTCGCCGAGCGGTTCCGGTGCACCCAGAAGGTCGGGCTCCTCAAGGCCCGCGAGAACCTGCCGCCCGCCGACCCCGCCCGTGAGGAGCAGCAGATCGCCCGTCTCCGGGCCCTCGCTCACGACTCCGGCCTCGACCCGGTCTTCGCCGAGAAGTTCCTCGCCTTCGTGATCGCCGAGGTGATCCACCACCACGAGCGGATCGCCGCCGCGGAAGCCACCCCCGCGGCTGAGACCCAGCCCTAGTAGAGGGTCGCCTCCTGCCGGGAAGGCAGCTCGGCGTCGTACGCCTCGGCCTGCGCGGCCGTGTCGAAACCGCGCGCCTCGAGCGTCATCCGCCCCGCCGTCGGGAGGCTGGTCGGCGGCACGCGCGACTCCACGTCCCACAGGCGTGCGCGCCGCACGGCGCGGGTGCACTGGAAGAAGACGCGCTCCACGCTCACGACGATGAGTGAGGCCGGCGCCCGGTCCTGGACGGCGTGCCGTGCCAGCTCCGCAGGGTCGGTCGAGATGACCGCCGTGCCGCGGACCCGTAGCTCCTCGCCGAGGCCCGGCACGAGGAAGAGGAGACCGATCCGCGGGTCGCGCACCAGGTTCGACAGCGTGTCGAGCCGGTTGTTGCCGCTCCGGTCGGGGATCGCGATGGTCCGTTCGTCGCGCACCTCGACGAAGCCGGGGGCGTCACCGCGCGGCGACTGGTCGAGGCCGTGCGGGCCGGCCGTCGCGATGACGACGAAGGGCGCGGCCCGGACGATCTCGGCGTAGGCGGGTGTGAGGACGGCCGTCTCCTTGGCGATCGAGACGGGGCTCGGGGCGCTCGGGTAGACCTCGCGGAGCCGCTCGAGGCTCGTCACGGCGTGCTCGTCGTTCATCGTCATCATCCGATCTCGGTGTGGCCGTGCGGCGTCGTGAGTCGTGCGCGCAGCCCTGTGGGGCCCGCCACCACGCGGACGGGGACGTCGACGCCGTTCAGCTGCGCCTCGAGGGCGGTCGGGTCGGGCGTCGCCAGGACCAGCTCCTCGAGCCGGACGCCTCGGTCGGGGAGCGCCTCCGACGGGGGCGGGGTGTGCCACTGGATGAGCGACGGGGCCACGCCACCCAGGGGCAGCGACCCGTCATCGGGGACGGTGAGCGCCCAGCGGTTCGGGCCGCGGGTCAGCTCCCGGACCTCGGGTACCCCTGCGAGGGACTCGACCCGCGCCACCCAGTGGACGAGCGCCGGCCCCGGGGCGAGCCGCTCCCGCATCGCCGGCGTGTCGAGCTCGAACCAGCGCGCCCGCCCGGGTGTGGTGCCCGGCTCCGGCGCGATGAGCTCGAGGTAGGCGCCGGGTCCGAGGGACAGCAGGAGGTTGTGGGTGCCGTAGTCCGTATGCCGCCCACCCGGCTCGAGCGGGCAGCCGACCTTCCGCTCCAACCAGTCCCGCCCCGCCTCCAGGTCGTTCGTCGCGACGACGAGGTGGTCGAGCGTCGTCGTGGTGGGCATGGCTCGTGAGCCTACGCGCCGGGGCGCCTGCACGGGTGGAGCACGTGCTGGCCGTTAGGCTGACCGGGATCTTCCGCACAGAAAGCAAGGTTCGTGTACGTCAAGAGCCTCACCCTGAAGGGCTTCAAGTCCTTCGCCTCGGCGACCCAGATGCGTCTCGAGCCCGGCATCACCTGCATCGTCGGGCCGAACGGATCCGGCAAGTCCAACGTCGTCGACGCGCTCGCGTGGGTGATGGGCGAGCAGGGTGCCAAGTCGCTGCGCGGCGGGAAGATGGAGGACGTCATCTTCGCCGGCACCGCTGGGCGGGCCCCGCTCGGGCGGGCCGAGGTGACACTGACCATCGACAACACCGACGGCGCCTTGCCGATCGACTACACCGAGGTGACGATCTCGCGGACCATGTTCCGCAACGGCGGCTCCGAGTACGCCATCAACGGCACCCCCTGCCGGCTGCTCGACAGCCAGGAGCTGCTCTCCGACAGCGGAATCGGCCGCGAGATGCACGTCATCGTCGGGCAGGGTCAGCTCGACACCGTCCTGCGCGCGACGCCCGAGGAGCGGCGCGGCTTCATCGAGGAGGCCGCCGGCGTCCTCAAACACCGCAAGCGCAAGGAACGGGCGCTGCGCAAGCTCGAGACGATGGAGGCGAACCTCACCCGGGTCCACGACCTCACCGGTGAGATCCGCCGGCAGCTCGGGCCGCTGGGGCGCCAGGCAGAGACAGCCCGCAAGGCCGCGGTGATCCAGGCCGACGCCCGCGACGCCAGGCTCCGGCTGCTCGCCGACGACCTGATCCAGCTGACCTCCACCCTCGAGCAGGAGGTCGCCGACGAGAGTGCCCTCCTGCAGCGGCGTGAGGAGGTCGAGGAGGCGCTGCGCGACCTCGCGGGGCGACTGGCGAGGCTCGAAGCCGCGGCGGAGCAGGCCCGGCCGGCCCTCGCCCTCGCCCATGACCAGTGGGCTGCCCTCGGCCGGCTCGTCGAACGGATGGCGGCGACGCACAGCCTCGCCACCGAGCGGGTGCGTCTGCTCTCCGAGGACCCCGGCGACGAGGGGGAGGGGGAGTCGTCACGCGGCCCGGTCGCCCTGCGCGAGCAGGCCGCCGAGGTCCGCGAGCAGGAGGCCATGCTGCTCGAGGAGATCGCCGAGCTGAAGGCGACCCTCGAGGAGACGGTGCTCTCGCGCAACGACGCGGAACGCGCGCACGCCGAGGAGACCAGCCGGCTGGCACGGGCGGCCCGCGCGGCCGCCGACCGCCGCGAGGGCCTGGCCAAGCTCGCCGGCCAGGTCGGCGCCAAGGCCTCCCGGATCGAGGCCCGCGAGGCAGAGATCGCCCGGCTGCGGGCCAGCGTCGAGCAGGCGGCCGCCCGCGCCGCCGAGGCGGAGCAGGAGTTCGCCCGGCTCGAGGCGACCGTCGCCGCGGACGAGGAAGGCGAGCACGGCCTCGACAGCGCCTACGAGGAGGCCGCCGAACGGCTCGAGGCCGCCGAGGCAGAGCTCGCCCAGTGGCGGCAGGCCGAGGCCGCCGCCGACCGGGCCCGTTCCACGGCTCTCGCCCGGGCCGAGGCGCTGGAGCTCAGCCTCTCGCGCAAGGACGGGGCCGCGGCCCTGCTCGCCGCCGCCGGCGAGGAGCAGGGCTGGATCATCGGGTCCGTCGCCTCGCTGGTGACCGTCGAGCATGGCCTCGAGAACGCCGTCGCCGCGGCCCTCGGCCGGGCTGCCGAGGCGCTCGCCGTCGGCTCGCTCGACGACGCCGCCGAGGCGCTCGCCAGCCTGCGCAAGGACGACGCCGGCCAGGCCACCCTCCTCGTCCCCGAGTCCGCCACGCCCGTCGACCCCGGCGCCTGGCCGGCTCTCGACGGCGATGCCCGCTGGGCCCGCGACGTCGTGACCTGCCCCGACATCATCCGCCCGGCCCTCGAGCAGGTGCTCGACCGGGTCGCCCTGGCACCCGACGCCGAGGTCGCTGCCCGCATCGTGCGGACCCACCGGGGCGTCACCGCCGTCACGGCCGAGGGCGATGTCTATGCCCCCGGCTGGGTCCGAGGTGGCAGCAGCTCGGCGCCGAGCCTGATCGAGGTGCAGGCGGCCTTCGAGCAGGCGCAGGCCGAGGGCGAGCAGGCGACCCGCGAGGCGGAGCAGGCCCGCTTCCAGATCGCCCGCGCTGAGCGGACGAGAGCCGAGCTGTCCGAGGTCGTCGAGGCGACCCTGGACCGGCTCAACGAGAGCGACGCCCGGATGGCCGCGATCGGGGAGAAGCTCGGCTCGCTCGGCCAGACCGTCCGAGCCGCCCGGGCCGAGGTCGAGCGCACCGAGCGCGCGATCGCCGATGCGGAGAGCGCCCGCGCGGCCGACGCAGAGGCTCACGCCGAGCTCCTCGAGCGGCTCGAGGCCGCGAGCGTCGAGGGCGAGGACGAGGCGGAGCCGTCGACCGAGGAGCGCGACCGGCTCGACGGCCTCGCCCGAGAGGCGCGGGCCGCCGAGACCGAGCTGCGCCTCGGGCTGCGCACGCGGGAGGAGCGCGCGCGGGCCCTGCGCGACCGCGCCGACTCCTTGGAGCGGAGCGCCCTCGCCGAGGAGCAGGCCCGCGAGCGCCTGGCCGCACGGCGGGAACGTCGGGCCCGCGAGGCGAAGGTGGCCGAGGCGGTGCGGGTGGCAGCGGCATACGCCCACGACGTGCTCACCCGCTCGGCGGAGCGTGCCGCGGCCGTCCGTGCGGAGGGGGAGCAGGAGCGGACCGAGCGCGACGCGGAGCTCGCGATCGTCCGCCGCGACATGGCGACCCTCCAGGAAGAGCTGCGCGAGCTGACCGACACGGCGCACCGCGACGAGGTCGCGCGCACGCAGCAGCGGCTCCGGATCGAGCAGCTGCAGGCCAAGGCCGTCGAGGAGCTCGGCATCTCGCCGGAGGCTCTCGTCGAGGAGTTCGGCCCGCACCAGCTCGTCCCGTTCGTGCCCGACCCCTCCGCGGACCCCGACGCGCCCGCGCCCGACCCCGTGCCCTACGTCCGCGAGGCGCAGGAGAAGCGGCTGCGCCAGGCCGAGCGCAAGCTGAACGCCCTCGGGCGGATCAACCCGCTCGCCCTCGAGGAGTTCGCGGCGCTCGAGGAGCGGCACAAGTTCCTCACCGAGCAGCTCGAGGACCTCAAGAACTCCAAGCGCGACCTGCTCGACATCGTCAAGGAGGTCGACGAGCGCGTCGAGAAGGTCTTCGCCGAGGCGTTCGCGGACACCGCCGTGCAGTTCGAGCGGGTCTTCCAGCGGCTCTTCCCCGGAGGCGAGGGCCGCCTCGTGCTCACGGACCCGGCCAACATGCTCACGACCGGCCTCGAGGTGGAGGCCCGGCCCCCGGGCAAGAAGATCAAGCGGCTCTCGCTCCTCTCCGGTGGCGAGCGCTCGCTCGTCGCCGTGGCCCTGCTCGTCGCGATCTTCAAGGCGCGGCCGTCGCCGTTCTACATCATGGACGAGGTCGAGGCGGCCCTCGACGACGCGAACCTCGGCCGGCTCATCACCCTCTTCGAGGAGCTGCGCGACAGCTCTCAGCTCATCGTCATCACCCACCAGAAGAAGACGATGGAGATTGCGGACGCCCTCTATGGGGTAAGCATGCGCGGCGACGGTGTCACGACGGTCGTGAGCCAGCGGCTGCGCGACGTCGCGGAGCAGCCGGCCTGAACCTCGCGGAGTAGTCTCCGAACTCCGAAGTCCGCGACACAACGAAAGAGGGCGGATGGAGATCTGGCCGGGCAAGTCGTATCCACTGGGTGCCACCTACGACGGGACCGGGGTCAACTTCGCCGTCTACTCCGAGGTGGCGACCCGGGTCGAGCTGTGCCTCATCGGCGACGATCTCAGTGAGACCCGCATCGACCTGCCCGAGGTCGACGCCTTCGTCTGGCACGGCTACGTCCCCTACGTCCACCCCGGGCAGCGCTACGGCTTCCGCATCCATGGGCCGTACGAGCCCGCGGAGGGGCACCGGTGCAACCCGGCCAAGCTCCTGCTCGATCCCTACGCCAAGGCGATCGTCGGCCAGCCGGACAGCACCCAGGCGACCTTCTCCTATCCTCTCGGAGACCACGAGGCGGCGCTGCGCCCGGAGCCGGAGGGCACCGACAGCCTCGGGCACACGATGCTCTCCGTCGTCACCAACCCGTTCTTCGACTGGGGCGACGACCGGCCGCCTCGGCACGACTACCACGAGAGCGTCATCTACGAGGCGCACGTCAAGGGCCTGACCCGGCTGCACCCCGAGATCCCCGAGCAGATCAGGGGGACCTACGCGGGAGTCGCCCATCCGGCGAGCATCGATCACCTCACCTCGCTCGGCATCACCGCGATCGAGCTGATGCCCGTGCACCAGTTCGTCCAGGACGGGTTCCTCCTTGACCGTGGTCTGCGCAACTACTGGGGTTACAACACGATCGGCTTCCTGGCACCCCACAACGAGTACTCCTCCAGCGGTCAGCTGGGTGAGCAGGTGCTCGAGTTCAAGGGCATGGTCAAGGCCCTGCACGCCGCCGACATCGAGGTCATCCTCGACGTGGTCTACAACCACACGGCCGAGGGCAACGAGCTCGGGCCCACCCTCGCCTTCCGCGGCCTCGACAACGAGCGCTACTACCGCCTGGTCAGTGACGACCTCGCGCACTACTACGACACGACCGGCACGGGCAACTCCCTGCTCATGCGCAGCCCGCACGTCCTGCAGCTCGTCATGGACTCGCTGCGCTACTGGGTGACCGAGATGCATGTCGACGGCTTCCGGTTCGACCTCGCCGCGACCCTGGCCCGGCAGTTCCACGAGGTCGACAAGCTGTCCGCCTTCTTCGACCTCATCCAGCAGGACCCGGTCATCAGCCAGGTCAAGCTCATCGCCGAGCCGTGGGACGTCGGGGACGGCGGCTACCAGGTCGGCGGGTTCCCGCCCCTCTGGACTGAGTGGAACGGCAAGTACCGGGACACCGTCCGCGACTTCTGGCGGGGCGAGGGCGGCGAGCTCGGCGAGTTCGCCTCCCGGCTCACGGGCAGCAGCGACCTCTACGAGCACACCGGACGCAAGCCGATCGCCTCGATCAACTTCGTCACCGCGCACGACGGGTTCACGTTGCGCGACCTCGTCTCGTACAACGACAAGCACAACGAGGCCAACGGCGACGGCGGGCAGGACGGCGAGAGCCACAACCGGTCGTGGAACTGCGGTGTCGAGGGGCCCACGGACGACCCCGGCGTGCTGGCGCTGCGGGCCCGGCAGCAGCGCAACTTCCTCACGACGCTCCTGGTCTCGCAGGGCGTGCCGATGATCAGCCACGGCGACGAGCTCGGCCGGACGCAGCTCGGCAACAACAACGGCTACTGCCAGGACAACGAGATCAGCTGGGTGGACTGGGAGCTCGACGAGGAGCAGACGGCGCTGCTCGAGTTCACCCGGTCCGTCGTCCGGCTCCGGCGTGAGAACCCCGTCTTCCAGCGGCGCCGCTTCTTCGCCGGCAGCGCCGACCACGGCGGCGAGAGCGACCTCGGCGACATCGCCTGGTTCACGCCGAGCGCCGAACACATGGACGACCAGGCCTGGAGCAACGGCCTCGCGAAGTCGCTCATGGTCTTCCTCAACGGCGGCGCCATCCCTGAGCCGGACCCCCGCGGGCAGACGATCCTCGGCGACTCTTTCCTCATCATGTTCAACGCCCACTTTGAGCCGATCACCTTCACCATTCCCGACGAGGAGTGGGGGCAGGTGTGGCTGCCCGAGATCAACACGGCGGGGGAGATGACGGCCGAGCAGCTCGAGCCCGACTGGAAGGTCGAGGTCGAGGGCCGCAGCGTCGTCGTGCTCAGGTGCCCGCGGGAGCCTGCGGAGGTCGCCGCACCGTGACGGCTGCGCACGGCGTGCCGACGTCGACGGTCCGCCTCCAGCTCGAGCCGCAGTTCACGCTCGACGATGCGGCTGCCGTCGTCGACGACGTCGCAGCGCTCGGGGCCACCCACCTCTATCTCTCGCCGGTGCTCCAGGCGACGGCCGGCTCGACCCACGGCTACGACGTCGTCGACCACACCCTGGTCGCGGACGCCATCGGGGGCGAGTCGGGGTGGTCGCGGCTGGTGGCCGCCGCGCGACGGGCCGGGCTGGGCATCGTCGTCGACGTCGTGCCCAACCACATGGCCGTGCCCGTGCCTGAGAACCTCAACCGGCCGCTGTGGTCGGTCCTCAAGGAAGGCCGTGCGTCCCGCTACGCGGGCTGGTTCGACGTCGACTGGGAGGCAGGCGAGGAGCGCGTCGTCCTGCCGGTCCT
>NZ_JBQCCV010000274.1:0-20814 GCF_051961875.1 Intrasporangium sp.
AATCCGAGCCACCCAGCTCGTCCGGGCGGCCACCCTCGGGGCTGTCGCCGACCGGCGGGGTCAGGCTCTTCCAGAACGCCCGCGCGGCGCCCTGCCGGTCCCGCTCGTGCCGCTGCTGCACCTGCGACGGGTACGTCTCGAGCGGCCCGCCCGGGCCCACATCAGCCCACACGCCACGACCCACCGGCCGGGCACTCGCCCGCGCCCGCGGCCCCGGCCGCCGACCCCGACCAACACCAGGCCCGCCGGCCGGGGCACTGCCGCCATGCCGGCCAGCGCCGGCACCCCGGCCGTCCCGGCCAGTGCGGCGCTTCTGCCGGCCCGCCGCAGGGGAACCGGACGCGGAATCCGAGCCACCCAGCTCGTCCGGGCGGCCACCCTCGGGGCTGTCGCCGACCGGCGGGGTCAGGCTCTTCCAGAACGCCCGGGCGGCGCCCTGCCGGTCCCGCTCGTGCCGCTGCTGCACCTGCGACATCTGCTGCCGCAACCGCTCCAGGAGCGCCGCATCGGGGACCATGACCAGAACCTCAACCCTTCCACACCGGTGTCGAAGATTTCTTCGATTCTACCCGATATGAACTGTCGAAGGGAGGTTCATCCACAGCGAATACGCTTCACCATCAGGCAGATTCGCCGATCGTGGCTCACGCCGTGGGTTCGCACCTCAACCCTAACCAAGGCCACTGACAGCGCTCCCGCCACTGCCCCCAAACCACCTTCGTGGCACCCCACCAGCGGGACGAGGCGCACGCAACCAAGCCCAGCTCAGCGGCATACCATCTGTTTGGGAAGGGCGTCAGTCGATGCGGTCGGCCGCGACGACGCCCCGCAGCACGGAACCAGCGGCGAGCCGGGCTGTCTCCTGCAGGACCGGGTCGGCAGCGTCGGTCAGCTGTCCGAGGAGATCGACCACCTGCTTGCACCGTCGGACGAAGTCACCCGCGGCGAGCTCACTGCCGCGCAGGACTTACTCGAGGCGGCGACCGCTCGCCCACCGGTGGACGGCCCAGGCGATGCCGGCGTCCGGTGCGCCGGTGCGAGGTAGGCCGAGGTCGCCCTCCGCGTCGTCGATGTCGGACCAGATGTCCACCATGCTCTCCACGGCCTCGCGCACATCCTCGGTGGGCCAGCGCGGCGCCAGGCCCGCCTCCTCCCGCCGGGGCTCGTGGATGAGGGCCGAGACGACCGCGGCCAGCCCAGCAGGGTCGAGGCGGCGCCAGACCCCCTCGCGCAGGCACTCGGCAGCCAAGAGGTCCTTCTCGGTGTAGAGATGCCGAAGCTGTTCGCCGTGCTTCGTCACGTGCTCGCCGTCGGCGTCGAGGTAGCCCATCCGGATCAGCAGCTCACAGATCCGGTCGAACGTCTTCGCGACGGTCCCGGTTCGGTTCTCGATCTTGCGCTGCAACCCCTCGGTCTCCCGCTGCAGCCGCCACCACCGCTCCGCCCATCGGGCGTGGTTCTCCCGATCGGGGCACTCGTGGCAGGGGTGCTCACGCATCCGGCGCCGCAGCTCGTCGATCCGGTCGTCCGCTGCCGAGTCGAGGACCGGCTCACCCGGCCGGGGCGGGGGGTCGTGTGGCATCGAGGCGCGCAGGGACGCGGCAAGATCGCGGCGCGCCTTCGGGTTCTTGGGGTTGAAGTGCTTGGGCACGCGCATCGACCCGAGCGGCTCGATGGGACCGGGCACGTCGTGCAGGGAGAGGCGACGCAGATGGTGGTACTCGGTCACGACGGCGGGCGAGGCGGCCTCGCCCTTGCCGCCGCGGTTGGGCAGCACGACAACCGCCAGGCCCCGGTGCCGACCCGCCGGGATCCGGATGATGTCTCCGATGCGCAGCGTCTCGAGGGAGACGGCCGCTGCCGCCTTGAGCGAGGCGGACCGCCGCTTCGCACCCTCCTTCTCGAGGTGGCGAATCTCGTTGCGGAGCGCGGCATACTCCCGGAAGTCACCGAGGTCGCACTGCATCGACTCTGCGTAGCCGGCCAGCGCCTCCTCGTTGCGCCGCACGGTCCGGACGAACCCGACGACGGCCCGGTCCGCCTGGAACTGCGCGAACGAGCTCTCAAGGATCGAGCGTGCCCGCTCGCGGCCCATGCTGCGGACGAGGTTGACCGCCATGTTGTAGGTCGGCTGGAAGCTCGACCGCAGTGGATAGGTCCGGGTGGAGGCGAGACCGCCGACCGCCTCAGGGTCGAGGTTCCGGTTCCACAGCACGACTGCGTGGCCCTCGATGTCGATGCCGCGACGTCCCGCACGACCGGTCAGCTGGGTGTACTCGGCCGGCGTGACGTCGACATGGCTCTCGCCGTTGAACTTCACGAGTCGCTCGAGGACGACCGTGCGCGCCGGCATGTTGATGCCGAGGGCCAACGTCTCGGTCGCGAAGACCGCGCGAATTCGCCCGGCGGTGAACAGCTCCTCGACGATCTCCCGGAACGTCGGCAGCATGCCCGCATGGTGCGAGGCGAAACCCCGGGAGAGCCCGTCGACGAAGTCCCAGTACCCCAGCACGCCGAGATCCTCATCGGAGAGCGCCTGGACGCGCTCCTCGACCAGGCGGCGGTTGCGCTCCCCCTCGGCCTCCGGGACGAGGCGCATCCCGCTCGCGAGCAGCTGGGCGACGGCGGCGTCACAACCGGCCCGGCTGAAGATGAAGGTGATCGCGGGGAGCAGGCCGTCACGATCGAGTCGGGTGATGACCTCGGCTCGGGTGGCTCCGCCGCCCGGTCGGCTCCCTCGCGCGAAGCCATGGGCTCCCTCACCGCCACCGGGGCCACCCACACGGCGGCCCTGGGGACCCCAGTCGTCGCGTCCCCAGCCGCGCCCCCGCCCGTTGCCCCTGGCGTGCCCACGGCCGTCACCGTCACCGCGGCCACGGCCGCGACGCGGTGGTCCCGCGGACAAGTGAGAGTCCCAGCTGCCGCGGGCTTCCACCCCGCGGATGCTCTGGAGCAGGTCCGGACTGATCCGGGCCCGCCCACCATCCCCGGTCGACTCCTCGACGAAGAGGTCGAACAGGGTCTGGCCGACCATCATGTGCTGCCACAGGGGCACCGGACGGTGCTCGGAGACGACGATCTCCGTCTCACCGCGCACCTCGCGCAGCCAGGCGCCGAACTCCTCGGCGTTCGAGACGGTGGCCGACAGGGACACCACTCGCACGTCGGGGGGCAGGTGGATGATGACCTCCTCCCACACCGCTCCCCGGAAGCGGTCGGCGAGGTAGTGCACCTCATCCATGACCACCCAGCCGAGGCCCTTCAGGGTGCGCGAGCCCGCGTACATCATGTTGCGGAGCACCTCGGTCGTCATCACGACGACCGGCGCCTCGCCGTTGATCGACGCGTCCCCGGTGAGCAGCCCCACCCGCTCCGGGCCGTAGCGGCGGACCAGGTCGTTGTACTTCTGGTTCGACAGCGCCTTGATCGGCGTCGTGTAGAAGGCCTTGCGACCCTGCTGCAGGGCAAGGTGGACCGCAAACTCCCCGACGACGGTCTTTCCCGCCCCGGTCGGCGCCGCGACGAGCACGCCGCGGTCGTCCTCGACGGCCCGGCACGCCTCGACCTGGAAGTCGTCGAGGGGGAAGTCGAGCTGTACGGCGAACTCGGCAAGCCGTGGCCACGCGGCAGGCATCATCGGGTCCTTCCCGTCGAGGTCGGTGCGACGACGTTCAGGGCGCCCGGCACGTTCTCCACCTCCAGAGGCAACGGGGCAAACGGTTCACCATCGGCCTGCGCCGGAACGCCGACCGCTTCCAGACGTACCCGCGCGGCTCGCCGGATCTCCACCCGCGGGTGGCCGACGTGTCGTCCCGAGTAGACCGACGGGAAAACGCGGAGGAACTGCGGGATGGAGATGGCGTGCAGGATGAGCACGTCGAAGAGGCCGTCGGCGGGATCCGCTTGGGGACAGATCCGCATCCCCCCGCCGAACGAGGCGGTGTTGGCGACGGCGACGAGCATCGCTCGGGTCGCGAGCCGCTCGCCGTCGCACTCGATGGCATAGGGAATCGGCCGGAAGACGGGCAGCTCGCGCAGGATCGCGAGGTTGTAGCGCATCTGGCCGTGGGGCCACGGCATACGAGCCGCCCGGGCGGTGACCACCGCGTCGAAACCGGCACCGAGGACCCCCCCGAACCAGCGCTTGCCCTCCGCGGTCTCCACCCGGCCGGCGTCCACGCGGCGCGTACGCCCCTCTTGGACGAGGCGGACGGCAGCGTCGGGGTCATGGATTGGCAGGCCGAGGTTGCGGGCGAAGTCGTTGCCGGTACCGGCCGCCACCAGGGCGAGGTTGACCGCTCGCCCGGCCGTCACGTTGATCCCGAGGTGGGCCATCCCGTCTCCACCGACGACGCACACCGTCCCCGCGCCGGCTTCGATCGCGGCCTCGGCCCGGCTCCGTGCCTCCGCCAGCGAGGACCCGCTGGCGTCGGTGACGCGGTATCCCGCCTCGCGCAGCAGCTCCAGCGTGCGCTGGCCCACGAGGCGCCCGGCTCCCTTGCCGGACGTGGGGTTGACGACGAGTGCGATGTGCTCGGCGGGCTCCTGAGACTCCGCGCGCCCGGCCTGCTCCGCCACCCCCGGGGACGACCCGGCCCCGTCGCTCGGTGCGGACGCTTCCTCGGACACAGCCGAACGCTACATGGCCGACGCTTGGTCGTCGGGGACGTCGAGCCAGTCCGGCCGGCTGGCGTCGGCGCGGCGGTCCAGGAGGGTGGAGACGCCCACCGCGGCAAAGAACAGCACACACATCGGGCCGGCAAGAATGAACATGGACCACGGATCCGGCGTCGGGGTCATCACCGCTGCGAACACGAAGATGATCATGACGGCGGGTCGCCAGGCCCGCAGCATCGCCTTCGCCGGGAGCACGCCCACGAGGTTGAGGGCCACCATGAAGACCGGCAGCAGGAAGGCGCAGCCGAAGGCGACGATGAACCGCAGCACGAAGTTGAGGTAGTCGGTGGCCTGCTGCAGGTTGTACGCCCCCGGTGGGGTGAAGCTGAGCAGGACGGCGACCATCCGGGGAATGGTGAAGAACGCCACCGCGCAGCCCGCGACGAAGAGCGGGACCGCCGCGACGACGAAGAGCCGGGCGATCCGCTTCTCCTTCTTCGTCAGTCCGGGGACGACGAACCCCCAGATCTGGCTCAGCCAGATCGGGGAGGCGAGGATGAGCCCGACGAAGAGCGACACATTGAGCTGGATCGAGAACGCATCGGTCATCCCCGAGAAGTTGATGTTGACCACGCCGCCGTGACGCTGTGACGCCAGCTCGTAGAGCGGTCGGGTCAGCGCCTGCAGGACCTGCTCGTAGAACAGCCACCCCACGACCGCGCCCGCGATGACGGCGAGGGCGGAGATGACGACCCGGTTGCGCAGCTCACGAAGGTGCTCCGCGAGCGTCATCCGGCCCTCCGGGTTACGTTTCCGGAGCAGGGGTGGCATGCGAGTTACCCGAGGTGGTCGATACGCCACTCAGAGGGTCTGGTCGCGTTGGAGACGTTCAGCCTCCGCGCGGGCCTCGGCAAGACGCGCCTCCGCCTCGGCGATCTTGTCGTCGGCGGCCTGCCGGGCGACCGAATCCGCCTGACGGTCCTCGATCCCCGTGGATGGCGTCGGCAGCGTCGTCTCGCCCTGAGGCTTGCCGTCGTTGCGCATCTCGTCGACTTCCGACTTGAAGACGCGGGCAGAACGGCCGAGGCTGCGCGCCATGTCAGGCAGCTTCTTCCAGCCGAACAGCAACACCAGCAACACCACGACGACCATGATGTGCGCGGGGCTCAGGTTGCGCAGCATGCTCGGTTGCTCCTTGGAGTTCAGGGACCCTCGTGGGTCCACGGCCTTTCCGCGGCCTCAGTCTACGTGACGCGCAGCCGGTACGTACGCTGCGTCACCCGGCCTCGTGGACAGCCGGCGGGCCCTCGTAGGCCAGCAGGGCCGACCGCGCCTCCTCGGCGATCCGTTCGGCGAGGTCGACGGGCTCGACGACGTGCGCGGAGCCACCGAGCTGGAGCATGAGGCGGCGCACGAGGGCCGGGTCGGAGACCTTCATCGTGACGACGACGGTGCCGTCGTCCCGGTGCTCGACCGACTCCGTCGGGTAGTAGTCCCCGATCCACGCGGACTCCGGCTCGGCCTCGATGACGACGGTCAGGTCGTCCTCCCCGGGCACGAAGACGTCCACGTCGAGGTTGCGGGGGCGGGCACCCTCGGGCGGTGTGCCGTCGACGTCGAGGACGAGCGCCGACTCGATCCGGTCGAGGCGGAAGAGACGGACCCCGAGGGCCCGGTGACACCATCCCTCGAGGTACCAGTGACCGTCGAGGTTGAGCACCCGCATCGGGTCGACGTCACGCTCGGTCGCCTCGTCCCGTGAGGGGACCCAGTAGGTCAGGTGGAGCCGGCGCCGCCCCGTCAGCGCCTCGCGGATCGGCTCCATCGCCGGGTGCTGCCGGCCGTCGTCGATCTCGAGGTCGAGCCGGGGCGTGTCGACCTCCAGGCTCGCGGTGCGCAGCTTGGCAAGGGTCCGCTCCACGACGTCGGGGTTGACGAGTGAGGCGACGAGCGCGTGCAGCCCGGCCGTGAGAGTGACCGCCTCGTCACGCGTGAGCCGCATCGGCTCGGCGATGTCGTCGGCGTTGGACAGGTAGATGTGCCCGTCCTCCCACTGCGCGTCGATGAGCTCGGCGTGGGTCCCGCCAGGCGTGCCACAGACGAAGAGCAGGGCGAGATCTTCCTCGATCTGCTGCTCGGTCACGCCGAACTCGTCCGCCGCCTCGGCCACCGCCACACCGGGATGCTGCAACAGCCACGGCACCATCGAGAGGAGTCGCTGGACCCGTTGCGTCGCGGTCTCCGGCACCGGTCGTCGGGTGGCCATCACTTCCTGCCTCCGTGCGCCTGGGCCGCACCGGCCAGCGCAGTGCGCACCGTCTCGACGAGCTCGTCCGGGCTCACGGCCACCGCCCCCGCGCCGAGCGCGGCGACGTCCCGCTCCGTCCGTCCGCGCACCCAGGGCACCTCCAGCTCGATCCAGTCCTCCCCCACACGGGACTCACGCAACGCCTGCCGGCGCAGGCTGTGTCCGGTGCCCCGCCGAACCCGGACGACCGCTGTGCCGCGCTCCTCCTCGCTCTCGGGTCCCCCGAGGTCGACGTCGACACCGGCATCGGGCGGCACCTCATAGGTGCCGGCCTTGCCCTTCTTGCGCACGGGTCCGACGAACCGGCTTAGCCGGAAGGCGCGCCTCTCGCCCCGGTCGACGTCGTGCGCCGCGAGGTACCACCGGCCGCGCCAGCTCTTGAGCACCCATGGCTGCACGTGGCGCGTCGAGACCGTGCCGTCGGAGCGCCGGTATTCGAAGGTGATCGGCTGCCGCGCAAGGACCGCGGCATGGACGGCGTCGAACGCCGGCTCCTTGGTCCGGATCCGCGGCTCCACGCCCGCAGGGATCGCCTCGTCGACCTCGACACCACCGAGCCGGAGCTTGCGCAGCGCCGCCGCGGCGGACCCGCTGATGCTGGCACCCGACCACGCGCGTGCCGCGAGGGCCAGGGCCACGAGCTCGTCCGCCTCGAAGGAGATCGCCGGGAGCGTTGTCTCGGACGAGTCGATCCGGTAGCCGACCTCGTCGTCGAAGAACGGGTCGAGAACGGTCGCCCGCACCTGGATGCCGAGCTCGCGCAGGTCGTCCTTGTCCCGCTCGAACATGCGGTCGAAGGCCTCCACCGACGACGCGTTGCGGTAGTCGTCGATGGACTGGCGCAGGCGCTGCTTCGACACGGGCCGGCGGGCCGACTTGAGCGCGAGGATGAGGTTGAGCAACCGCTCGGTCTTCTCGGCAGACGGCGACGCAGGGCTCATGGCGTCAACCTATCCGGTCGGTACATTCACCGCATGATTCAGTGGCGTTCCGCTGTCGTCGTGGCGACCCGCTCCAGCTGGGCAGGTGCCCGGGAGTATGCCGCCCAGCTGGCTTCCGGTGAGACGGTCCGCGCGCTCGGCTACCTCGACGTCGTCGGCGAGCTGGCACCGGGCACCCGCGTGCTGCTCAACACGACCGCGCTCGAGCGTGGCCTGGGCACGGGTGGCCTCGCCATCATCGTGGCCGCCCCCGACGACCTCCCCGAGCCGGTCCCAGACGTGCGGTCGGTGCCGGGCCACCTCGTCAAGGCGCGCTACACCCCGAGCCAGACGATGGTGCTGGGGGTCGACGAGCAGGACAGCGAGCACCACGGGGTCCTCGAGGACGCCGACGACCTCGCAGCGCTGCCGGTCGTCGTCGCCGCCCTCCACTCCGCGCTGCCGGCGCTCATCGCCGGGATCCGCGAGACCGACCCGAGCCTCCGGGTCGCCTACGTCATGACGGACGGCGGCGCCCTGCCCATCGACTTCTCCCGGACGGTGGCGGCCCTGCGCAAGGCCGGCTGGCTCGCCGCCTCGATCACCGTCGGCCAGGCGCACGGCGGCGACCTGGAGGCGGTCAACGTCCACACCGGCCTGCTCGCCGCGCGGCACGTCGTCGCCGCCGACCTCGTCGTCGTGGCCCAGGGCCCGGGCAACCTCGGCACCGGCACCCGCTGGGGGTTCTCCGGCACCTCGGCCGGAGAGGCGGTCAACGCCGCCGGCGTCCTGCGCGGCCGGCCGGTCTGTGCGCTCCGCGTCTCCCAAGCCGACCCACGCGAGAGGCACCGCGGGCTCTCGCACCACAGCTCAACGGCATACGGACGCATTGCCCTCGTGCAGGCGGACGTGCCCGTCCCGCTCCTGCCCGGCCCCGTCGGGGACCGGGTAAGGGAGCAGGCACACGCGCTGTGCGCGGGCAGTGACGGGCGGCTGACCCCGCACGAGGTGGGCTGCGACGGGCTCGGCGAAGCCCTGCGAGGGACACCGGTCCGGCTGTCGACGATGGGCCGCGGATACGACGACGACCGGGCGAGCTTCCTCGCCTCGGCCGTCGCGGGGCGGTTCGCCGCCCGACTTCTGCACAGCGACCTCGGTCGCTGACTCCTACCGGACGTCGTCGAGGTCGACGACGAAGATGAGCGTCTCCCCCGGACCGATCGCGGCACCGGCACCCCGGTCGCCGTAGGCGAGCTGCGGCGGGATGGTGAGCTTGCGCCGGCCACCGACCTTCATCCCCTGGATGCCGCGGTCCCACCCCGGGATGACCATGCCGACCCCGAGCCGGAACTCGAGCGGCTGGCCGCGCCCCCAGGAGGAGTCGAACTCCTCCCCCGTCGAGTGGGAGACGCCGACGTAGTGGGCACTCACCGTGTCGCCGGCCTTCGCCTCGGCGCCGTCACCGACAATGAGGTCCTCGATGAGGAGGTCGGTGGGCGCGTCGCCCTCCGGGAAGTCGATCTCCGGCTTGGTGCGGTTCGGGTCCAATGCCATGCTGCTCCTGCTTCCGTGGTCGGACGTCGGTCAGTAGGCGTCGAGGATGTCCACGACGAAGACCAGCGTGTCGGTACCCGAGATCTTGTCACCCATCCCCTGCGAGCCGTAGCCGTCCGCGGGCGGGATGACGAGCAGCACCCGGCTGCCGACCTTCTTGCCGACGAGCGTCTTGTCCCACCCGGGGATGACCTGGCCGACCCCGATCGGGAAGTCCGCGGGGGCGCCGCGCTGCCACGACGAGTCGAAGACGGAGCCGTCCTTCCAGAGCACGCCGTGGTACTGGGCCGTGATCGTCTGGCCCTTCTGGACCGTCGGGCCGCTCCCCTCGATCAGCGTCGCCTGTTCGGTCTTGGTCGGGGCGGCCGTCTTCGGCACGGTGACGGTCGGGGCCTGCGTCGGGCCCTTGGGAAACTCGACCTTCGGCAGGCCAGCCGGGCTCGGAGCCTGGTTGCCGGTGACCTCGGTCAGCGAGGCATGGAGGTCCTTGACGTCGGCGACGACCACGATCGTGTCGTTCGGACCGATGCCGATGTTCTGGTTGCCGGCGGTGCCGAACCCCTCGCTCGGCGGGATCGTGAAGGCGACCCGCTCACCCTTCTGCACCCCGGTCAGGCCCTTGGCGAACCCCTTGATGAGGTCGGTGCGGCCGAGGCGGAAGCCCTCGGTGGTGCGGCCCTTCTCGTAGCCGTTGTCGACGAGCTTGCCGCTCGTGCCGTTGAAGATCTGGGCCCGGATGATGACGGTGTCCTTGGTCGTCGACTCGGGGCCGCTGCCCTGGACGAGGACCTTCGAGGTGACCTCGCTCGTGGAGACGGGCTTCTTGGTGAAGTCGACCTTCGGCGCGGTCGTGAAGTCGAGCGGACCGGTGGCGGTCACGGCGTCGATCCCGACGGCACCGGGCAGCGGCGTCGAGGCCGTGCCGGTCGCCCCGCTCTGTGTCGCCGTCGAGGTCCCACCCGAGGTGGGGCTCGAGGAGCCGCACGCGGCGAGCAGGGACAGGCCGAGCGTTGCGGCGATGGCCAGCGCAGGACGGGAGAGACGCACAAGGACCTCGAGGTGCTAGGGGGCAGAGCGACGCCACTTTAACCCCCCAACGTATGAATGAGTTCCCGCGGGCCGTTCGGCTCAGAGCGGCCGGTGGCGCGGCGGCGACGACCGCTCGATCGACTCCATGAGCCGCTCGACCCGCTCGTCGACCGCACGGAACGGGTCCTTGCAGAGCACGGTGCGCTGCGCCTGGTCGTTGAGCTTGAGGTGCACCCAGTCCACGGTGAAGTCCCGGCTGTGAGCCTGCGCGGCGCGGATGAAGTCACCGCGCAGCTTGGCCCGGGTCGTCTGCGGCGGTCGCACCTTCGCCTCGAAGATCTCGACATCGCTCGCGACCCGCGCCGTCCGGCCGTGGCGCTGGAGCAGGTTGAACAGGCCGCGGCGGCGGTTGATGTCGTGGTAGGCAAGGTCGATCTGCAGCACCCGCGGGTCGGACAGCTCGAGGCCGTGCTTGGCCCGGTAGCGCTCGATCAGCTGGTGCTTGATCACCCAGTCGATCTCGGTCCCGACGGCGTCGAGGTCGCCGGCTCCGATCGCGTCGAGCGCCCGGCCCCAGAGGTCGAGGACGTGCTTGACGTCGTCGGAGACGATGCCCTCCCGGTCCACGAACTCCGCTGCCTTGTCGTGGTACTCACGCTGCATGTCGAGCGCCGACATCTCGCGGCCATTCGCCAGCCGCACGGTGGCCCGGCCGGTGATGTCGTGGCTCATCGTGCGGATCGCCCGGATCGGGTTCTCGAGCGTCAGGTCGCGCATCACGACGCCTGCCTCGATCATCCGGAGGACGAGGTCGGCGGAGCCCATCTTGAGCATGCTCGTCGTCTCGGACATGTTCGAGTCGCCCACGATGACGTGCAGGCGTCGGTACTTCTCCGCGTCGGCGTGCGGCTCGTCGCGCGTGTTGATGATCGGGCGCGAGCGCGTCGTGGCCGAGGAGACGCCCTCCCAGATGTGGTCGGCGCGCTGGCTCACCGCGAAAGTCGCGCCGTGGGGGGTCGCGACCACCTTGCCGGCGCCGCATGTGATCTGCCGGCTGATGAGGAACGGGATGAACATGTCCGACACGCGCTGGAAGTCGCCGGACCGGCTGTAGAGGTAGTTCTCGTGGCAGCCGTAGGAGTTGCCGGCCGAGTCGGTGTTGTTCTTGAAGACGTAGATCTCGCCCTCGACGCCGTCGTCCTCCAGTCGCAGCTGGGCGTCCTCGACAAGGCCCTCGAGGATCCGCTCCCCCGCCTTGTCCTGGATGACCAGTTCCCGCACCGAGTCGCACTCCGCCGTGGCGTACTCCGGGTGCGAGCCGACGTCGAGGTAGAGCCTGGCGCCGTTGCCGAGGAAGACGTTGCTCGACCGACCCCACGCGACGACCTTGCGGAAGAGGTAGCGGGCCACCTCGTCCGGCGTGAGACGGCGCTGGCCGCGAGTCGTGCAGGTGACGCCGTACTCGTTCTCGATCCCGAAGATCCGCCGGTCCATGAATCCACTCTAGGTTGCCGATCTTGGGCCCGCCGGGAACATCCTTTCCCGGCGCGGCCCCTCGTGGTCTCCTTACCCCATGACGCGCATCCTCGTCCTCGGCGGCACCTCCTGGCTCGGCGGCGCCGTCGCCCGTGTCGCGCTCCATGCCGGGCTCGAGGTCACGTGCCTCGCACGCGGGTCGAGCGGCTCGGTCCCCGAGGGCGCCCACCTGGTGCGCGGCGACCGCGACGACGAGGGTGTGTATGCCGCTCAGCTCGGATCGAGCGACTGGGACCTCGTCGTCGACCTCGCTCGCCAGCCCATCCACGCCGGCGGTGCGGTGCGAGCGCTCGGGGACCACGCCGGCGCCTGGGTGCTCGTCAGCTCCGCGTCTGTCTATGCCCGACATGACGAGCCCGGCGCCGACGAGTCGGCCGAGACCCTGCCTGCCCTCGACACGGCGTTCGCCACGCCCGAGGAGTACGGCGAGGGCAAGGTCGCCTGCGAGGGGGCGGTCCGATCGGTGCGCAGCGGCGATGCCCTCATCGTCCGGGCGGGCCTCATCGTCGGGGCGGGCGACCGCAGCGACCGGTTCGGTTACTGGCCGGGGCGGTTCGCCCTTGCCGCACAGGATGGCGGCCCGGTGCTCGTCCCCGAGCGTCGGGACCGCCACGTCCAGTGGGTCCACGTCGATGACCTGGCCACCTGGATCGTGACGGCCGGCCTCGCGGGCGTCACCGGAGTGTGCAACGCGGCCGGTCCCGCTGTGCCGCTCGACGACGTGCTCCACGCCTGCGCCCGGGCCGCGGCCTTCACCGGCGAGATCGTGACCGCATCCGACGAGGCACTGCAGTCCGCGGGGGTCGAGGAGTTCATGGGGCAGCACTCGCTCCCGCTCTGGATCGCGGATCCGGAGTGGTGCGCCTTCATGGACCGCAGCGGTGCCGCTGCAGGCCGCGCCGGTCTCACCCACCGCTCACTGGACCAGACGGTCCGGGATGCAGCGGCCTGGGAGGAGGAGCTGGGCCTCGACCGCCCGCGCCGTGGTGCCGGCCTGGACCGGGCCGACGAGCTCGCCCTGATCGACCGCCTCCGCTGACCCCGGAGGAGGCACGGGGCCGAGTGTCGCTCGCTCCGGACATCGGCGGCGCAGTTCCGTACTCCCGTCACCTCTCCGTCAGGGTGCGCCGCCGCTGAGTCGCGCGCACCACTCACCTGCCGCGCCCGCCACCCGGACCACATGCGTCGCACTGACTCAGACGCGTGCCTTCAGGCAGCCAGATCCGTCAAGACGACGCACCTGCCGATCCAACCGCCGGGGACGCGGAGGTGAGCGCCCCACCGGCCCAACGGAGCTCAGGCACTGCGCGGGGCCAGCACGGCGTAGTCCTCCCGCGTCACCGGACGGTTCTGCAGCTGCCCGCTGGCATCGGGCACGGCGACTGGCTTGTCGTCCTCGACGAGCTGCACGCCAGTGGCCAAGGTGTCCGCGGTGATCGTGAAGACGATCTGCCCAAGGGCGTTGATCTGCTCCTGCACCGGGAGTCGGTCGAAGCCGGGCGGGACCTCGATCTTGGCGATGTCTCCCCCGGTGATCGACCCACGGAGCGGCCGGACCGACGGGGGCAGGGCCGTCCTCAACCCCTGGGCGCGCTCGTCCGGCGACAGCGTGGCGGAGATCGCCGAGAGCGTGGGTTGCATGCCCGGACCGGGCGGCACGGTCCTGGTCACGCGGAACAGGTGGGAACCCTCGAGGAGGTAGACCTGCACACTGAGCGGCACGCCCTCCATGACCGTCGTCGGCACAGGGATCGCGGTCTGCGGGGGGATGCTGACGATCACCGGTTCGGTCTGCGGGCCGATACCGCAGCCGGCGAGCAGCAGGAGGCACGCGCCATACGAGAGGAGTCGGCGACAGGCCCGGCGACGGGGCCGACCCTCACGGCCGAGCAAGGGGCAGGGTGATGACAAAGCGCGCACCTCCTCCCGGACGGTCCTCGACGCCGACAGACCCGCCATGGGCGGCGACGTGCCGGCGCACGATCGCAAGGCCGAGGCCGACTCCACCGCTCGTCGCGTTGCCCGCACGGGCGAAGCGGTCGAACACCAGGGCACGGCGAGCCTCGGGCACGCCCGGCCCGCGGTCGTCGACCTGGATTCGCACGTCGTGGCCCTGGAGGCAGACGACGACGCCGACGCACCCGCCACCGTGTGCCTCTGCGTTGTTCACGAGGTTGACGATGGCCCGCTCGAGCCGCCGCTTGTCGACGGCGACCGTGACGTGCCGGGCGCTCTCGTCGACGGTGGTGAGGGGCCGTCCGGCAGCCGTGTCGGCGGCGAGCCGGACGAGCTGGCCGATCGCCGCAGGCGCGAGGACGAGCTGCTCCCCCGCGTCGTGGCGTGAGATCTCGAGCAGGTCGACCACGAGGGCCCGGAAACGTTCGAGGTCGCCTTCGAGCAGCTCGAGCGGCTCCCGCAGCTCGGGCGGCAGCCGGTTCTCCCGGTTCTTGATCACCTGCATCGAGTTCAGCATGGTCGTGAGCGGGGTGCGCAGCTCGTGCCCGACGTCGGCGGCGAAGCGGGCGTCCGCCATGACCCGGTGCTGCAGCTCGCCGACGGTCCGGTTGAACGAGAGCGCAAGTGGCGTGAGGTCGGGATCGTCCCCGATCGGCAGCCGGGCGTCGAGCTGGCCACCGGCGACCAGGGCGGCGGCTGAGTTGAGCTCGTTGAGGGGTCGCAGCGAGATGCCGCTCGCGACCCGCCCGAACGCCGCGCCGAGGAGGGTCGTGGCACCGGCGGTCGCGGCGAGGACCCACGACAGGGTCCGCAGGGTCTCCTCGGTCTCGTCGAGCGGGAAGACCTCGAAGAAGGCGTCGTCGCTTTGGGCGAGCGGGATGCCGACGGCGAGGTAGAGCCCGCCCTCCAGCCTGATCCGCTGGGTGGCAGTCTCGCCCGCGATCGCCTCAGCGATGAGCTCGTTCGGCAGGTTGGCCGGCTGCACCCGGGGCGACGTGGCGTACCAGCGTCCTCCGACGACGGCGGTCGCACCGGTCGCACCGTTGGTGGGCAGCCCGTTGAGCAGGAGGGCGACCGACTCCTGGCGCTCGACGACGCCCCTGGCGAGCAGCGAACGGTGCAGGTCGGCCTGCGCGAGCGCCGCGGACTGGCGTTCCCCGACGAGGTACTGCGACACGACCCCCCAGGCGATGAGCGACAGCAGCGCCGACAGGGCAAGTGCGAGCAGGCCGAACGCGATGGAGACCCGGTCCCGCAGGCCCAGTCCCCGGCGGCGGCTCGACCGCGCGCGAGCCCCTCGGCGTCGCACCTACCCCACCAGCCGGTAGCCGAGTCCCCTGGCCGTCACGACGTGGCGCGGGTTGGCCGGATCGCGTTCGACCTTGATCCGCAGGCGGCGGATGTGGACGTCAACGATGCGGCTGTCGCCGAAATAGCCATAGCCCCAGACCCGGTCCAGCAGGTGCTCGCGGCTGCAGATCCCCCCGTCCGCCACGGCGAGCTCGGCGATGAGGCGGAACTCCGTCCGCGTGAGGGCGAGCTCCTCGTCACCCCGGAGAACCACCCCATCGTCGAGCCCGACGCTGAGGTCGCCGAAGCGGACACGCTTGTGATGCTGGCCGACGGACGGCTCGACCCGCCGCAGCAGGGCCCGGATGCGGGCCGCCAGCTCCTTGGAGACAAGAGGCTTCGTCACATAGTCGTCGGCCCCCGCCTCGAGACCGGCGACGACGTCGTGGCTGTCCGTGCGGGCAGTCACCATGATGACGGGCACGTCGGTGTCCTTGCGGATCTCGCGGCAGACGGAGAAGCCGTCCCGATCCGGGAGCATGACGTCGAGGAGCACGACGTCGGGGGTGTGCTCCCGCACCGCCGCGAGGCACTGGGAACCGTCCGCGGCCTCGGTGACATGAAAGCCCTCGTCCTCGAGCGCCATCCGCAGCACGCGGCGCACCCTGGAGTCGTCCTCGACGAGGAGCAGCTGGCGGGTCACACCCCACATTCTGCTCTCTTTGCTGGACATGCGCTGAGTACCGGCTGGATCGCGAGCCGTCATATCGCTGTCACATTCGGGCCCGCTGTGTGACAGGGACATGACACTCGGATGACAGGTCGGCGCAGAGCTCGGTCGGTGCCCCAGTGCGTGCCTAGCGTGACAGCCGCAAGACCGGAAACCGGGCGATCCGGGTCCGGAGTCGGTTCCACGAGACGTAGTCTCGAAGGAGAGTGACATGACAACCAGGACAAGACGGGTCGCACTCGTCGCTGCCGCCTCGACGCTGAGCCTCATCGGCTTGGCGGCGTGCGGCGGGTCGCCCAGCAGCTCGAGCGGTGGGCCGACGGGCGGTGCCGGGGGCACCGGCCAGGCGGTGAAGGGCGGCACGCTCAACATGCTCGGGTCGGGCGACGTCGACTACATGGACCCGAACATCACCTACTACAGCATCGGCTACCTGGCCAACAGGATCTGGAGCCGGCAGCTGTTCACCTACCCCGCCATCGACGGCCAGACGACGAAGGCTGTGCCCGACATCGCCGAGTCGATCCCCACGACGGGCAACGGCCTCAGCTCCGACGGCATGACCTACACCATCAAGATCCGCAACGGGGTCAAGTGGGACACCTCGCCGGCGCGGCAGGTGACGGCAGCGGACTTCGTGCGCGGCATCAAGCGCACCTGCAACCCGGTCCAGCCCTTCGGTGGACTCCCCGACTACGAGGACCTCATCAAGGGCATGACGCAGTTCTGTGACGGCTTTGCGAAGATCACGGACAAGTCCGCGAAGGGCGTCGCCGACTACATGGACAAGACCGACCTGCCGGGCGTCGTCGCCAAGGACGACACCACCCTGCAGTTCACCCTGCTGCACCCGGCCGCCTACTTCGTCGACATGTTGACGCTGCCGGCGTTCTCGGCGGCCCCGAAGGAGTACGACCAGTACCTGCCGGCGAGCCCAGAGCTCGGACAGCACACGATCTCCGACGGGCCGTACAAGATCGACAGCTACAGCCCGACGAAGAACATCACCTTCTCGCGCAACCCGGCTTGGGACGGCGCGAGCGACCCGGTCCGCAAGGCCTACGTCGACAAGATCATCATCAACGAGACCGTCACGCAGGACTCGACGCAGCAGCAGCTGCAGACCGGTAGCGCCAGCGCGGACATGGAGTTCGACAACTTCCCGCCGCCCTCGCAGCTGCCGGCCCTCATCGCCAAGAAGGACCCGAACCTCAACATCGGTCCCTCGGCGTCGAGCAACCCGTACATCGTGTTCAACACGGCCTCGCCGAACAACAACAAGGCGATGGGCAACGTCAAGCTGCGCCAGGCCCTGTCCTACGCGCTCAACCGCAGCAACATCATCCAGGTGCTCGGTGGGCCAAATCTCAACGACGCCCTCAGCCACGTCCTGCCCTCCAACATCGTCGGCGGCGAGCAGAACTTCGACCTCTACCCGTACGACGTGAACAAGGCCAAGCAGATGCTTGCCGCGGCCGGGTTCCCCAACGGGCTGACGCTGAAGATGCTCTACCGGAACTCTTCCGAGGGCAGCAGCAAGACCTTCCAGACGGCCCAGCAGGACCTGTCGAAGGCCGGCATCAAGGTCGAGGGCGTGCCCTCGCCGAACGCCGACTTCTACACCAAGTACCTGCAGGTTCCCTCGGTCGCCCAGCGCGGCGTCTGGGACCTGGCCGTCGCAGGCTGGGGCGCTGACTGGTACGGCAACGCGGCGCTGTCGTTCTTCAACCCGCTGTTCTCCGGCTCGCCGTCGTTCCCGCCGGTCGGCAGCAACTTCGGGCTCTACAACAACCCGACGACGAACGCGGCGATCACGAAGGCTGCGAACGCCAAGACGGAAGACGAGGCGCGGACCCTCTGGGCCGCGGCCGACAAGCAGGTCATGTCGGACGCCCCGTTCTTCCCGATCACCAACCCGAAGCAGGCCAACTACCACGCTTCGCAGGTGCACAACGCCGTCTACGTCCCGGCGATGCAGAACTTCGACCCGACGAACGTCTGGCTGTCCCCGGACAAGCAGGGCGGCTGACCGGAAGGAAGGGCACGATGGCTCTACTTGAGGTGAGGGACCTGCGGGTTGCCTTCAACACCCCGGACGGAGTCGTCGAGGCCGTGCGCGGACTCTCCTTCGATGTCGAGCGTGGCACCACGCTCGCCATCGTCGGAGAGTCCGGCTCCGGCAAGAGCGTCGCGACGCAGACGATCACCGGCCTGACGAGGGGTGCCCGGATCTCCGGCTCCGCCAAGTTCGACGGCACCGAGCTCATCGGGGCCTCGACGAAGGTGCTGCAGAAGTTCCGGGGCAACCGGATCGGGATGATCTTCCAGGATCCGCTGTCGAGCCTGCACCCCTACTACAAGGTGGGGTGGCAGATCGTCGAGATGATCAGGGCGCACGACCACCGGATCTCCACGGCGGCCGCGCGGCAGCGCGCGGCCCACCTGCTCTCCCTCGTGGGCATCCCACGGGCGGAGAGCCGGATCGACGACTACCCACACCAGTTCTCCGGCGGGATGCGCCAGCGCGTCATGATCGCCATGGCGATGGCCCTCGACCCGGACCTGCTGATCGCGGACGAGCCCACCACGGCGCTCGACGTGACCGTGCAGGCCCAGGTGCTCGAGGTGATGCGCAACCTGCAGGAGCAGTACGGCACCGCGATCATCCTGATCACCCATGACCTCGGTGTCGTCGCCGAGATGTCCGACGAGGTCGTCGTCATGTATGCCGGCGCGGTCATGGAGAAGGGCGCTCGGCGGACCATCTTCTACGACCATCATCACCCGTACACGGAGGGACTGCTCGCGTCCCTGCCTGCTCAGGGCGACATCGGCGCCCGGCTCACGCCGATCGCGGGAGCCCCGCCCTCGCTCATCTCGCTGCCGGCCGGCTGCCCCTTCGCTCCCCGGTGTCGCTATGCGTTCGACCTGTGCTGGAAGGAGACGCCCCCCTTGGCCGAGGTCTTCGACGACCCGAGCCACCTGTCTTCGTGCTGGCTCTCGAGCAACCGTGAGATGCGCCAGGTCGACCGGGAGCAGGCGGACAAGACCCATGCCGAGGCCGAGGTGTCCGAGTCGGAGGAGTGGTCCGCATGACCGACCCACTGCTGCGCGTCGAGGACGTCGTCAAGACGTTCCCCGTCCGCTCCTCGAGTCTCTTTGCCCGGGAGCACAACGTCGTCCACGCCGTCGACGGCGTCAGCCTCGAGGTCATGCCCGGTGAGACGGTCGGCCTCGTGGGCGAGACGGGGTGCGGCAAGTCGACCCTGGCGCGCTGCATCGCCCGCCTGTATCCCCTCACGTCGGGGACGGTGTGGTTCGACGGGAGGGACATCAGCAACCTCTCGCGCGGAGACCTGCGACCCGTGCGGCGCGACATCCAGGTGATCTTCCAGGACCCGTACGGCTCGCTCAACCCGCGGCGCCGGGTCGGCGCGATCATCGGCGACCCGTTCACCATCCACGGGATCGGGTCGCGCAGGGAGATCAAGACCAAGGTCCAGGACCTGATGGAGACCGTCGGGCTCAACCCTGAGCACTACAACCGGTTCCCTGCCGAGTTCTCCGGCGGGCAGCGCCAGCGCATCGGCGTCGCCCGTGCGCTGGCCCTCCGGCCGAAGCTCGTCATCTGCGACGAGCCCGTGTCGGCCCTCGACGTCTCCATCCAGGCGCAGATCATCAACCTCCTCATCGACCTTCAGGACGAGTTCGGGCTCACCTACGTATTCATCTCGCACGACCTGTCCGTCGTCCGCCACGTCAGCGACCGGATCGCCGTCATGTACCTCGGCAAGATCGTGGAGGTCTCCGCCGCGGGCGACCTGTTCGGGACGACCCGGCACCCCTACAGCAGAGCCTTGCTGTCCGCGCTGCCGCTGCCCGACCCGGACGTCGCGGACAGTCGCGAGCGGATCGTCCTCGCCGGCGACCTGCCGTCCCCGACGAATCCGCCGAGCGGCTGCCGCTTCCATACGCGGTGCCCGAAGGCGCAGCATGACTGTGTGGTGACTGACCCGCCACTGGCGCCGGTCTTCGACGACCCGCCCAGCCACCGCACCGCGTGCCTGCACCCCCTCGCGGTCGGGGAGGACCTCGCGCTCGCGGTCCCCAACATCAGGGACTCCGAGATCACTGCCGAGGACACCACAGACGGCGGTGCGCCGCTCACCGAGAGGAGCTGACCCCAGATGGCGAACTCGCTGCCCGGCGACACGCCGCGCACGGAGGAGACGGACGCCGTCCTCACCCGTGAGGAGCAGACTACCCAGACCCGGCCGGTGGACCTGAAACGGATCGAGGGACGCAGCCCCTGGCTGCTCGCCTGGCAACGCCTCCGCCGGGACAAGGTGGCAATGATCTCGCTCGCCGTCATCATCCTGGTTCTCCTCATGGCGATCTTCGCGCCCCTCGCGACGACCATCACGGGCCACCCGGTCAACGAGCAGTACCGCCAGATCGGGCTGACCCCCGACGGCCTGCCGAGGGGCCCCAACGGGACGTTCTGGCTCGGCACGGACGACCTGGGCCGGGACATCTTCGTGCGCATCGCGTATGGCGCCCGCATCTCCCTGCTCGTCGGAGTGGTCGCGACCGCACTGACCGTCGTCATCGGGGTGATCGTCGGCCTCGCCGCAGGGTTCCTCGGCGGCATCGTCGACACGATCCTCGCCCGCCTCGTCGACGTGATCCTCTCCGTGCCGTTCCTGCTCGTGGCGGTCGCCCTCGTCTCGATTACCGGACCGAGCCTGCTGGTGACGATCCTCGTCATCGGCTTCTTCAGCTGGGCGTCCGTCGCGAGGATCGTGCGCGGGCAGGTGCTGTCTCTGCGCGAACGCGAGTTCGTGGAGGCGGCGCGCTCGCTCGGCGCCACCAAC
>NZ_JBQCCV010000275.1:0-36493 GCF_051961875.1 Intrasporangium sp.
GGTCAGGCGGCCGGGGCGCTCCCCCGGACGGATGCCGACCTCGCGCGGTCCGTCTACACCGGTGGCATCCAGATCGGCTACCTGCTGACGCTCGCGATCGGGATCATGATGATCGGGTCCGAGTACCGCCACAAGACCATCACGTCCACCTTCCTCGGCACCCCGCGCCGCGGCCGGGTCATGGGCGCCAAGATCATCACGCTCCTCGGCGTCGGCGCCTTCTACGGCATCATCTCGCTGGTCGGGTCCGTCCTCGCGGGCGCGATCATCCTGACGGTGCGGGGTCACAGCGCCTTCGGCGACGCGTCGATCTGGCGCACCCTCGCGCTGTCCCTGCTCGTCCTCGGGCTGTGGGCGCTCATCGGTCTCGGCGCGGGCATCCTCATCCCGAACCAGGTGGCCGCCCTGCTCATCTCGATCGGTGTGGCGTGGATCGTCGAGCCGATCCTCGCCGCCGTCCTCGGCATCGTCTCGTGGGGCGAGCACATCACGCCATACCTCCCGAGCCAGGCGACGACCGCGACGCTCGGGACGATGAGCACCGGCTTCAACGGTCAGCCGGTGGGCCAGCTGAGCTGGTGGGCCGGGGCGCTCGTGCTCATGGCGTATGCCGCTGTCATGGCCGGGATCGGCACGTGGCGGACAGTGCGCGCCGACATCTCCTGAACGGGTCCCACCGGCCGGTCGATGGGCTCCGGACGGCGGCTGCATGACCCGCCGGAGCCGCTCCGCGCGGCGACGGTGAGCGGGTCAGCGAGTGCGTCGGCGGCGGGCTAGGCTTGGGCGCATATCCGCCACCCGGTAACGAAAGAGGCGCAATCGCCGTGTCCGAGCAGTCCACGTCCAACGACCCGATGGCAGCATTCGGGCCGAATGAATGGCTCGTCGACGAGCTGTACCAGCAGTACCTTTCGGACCGGAATTCCGTAGACCGTGCTTGGTGGGCCTTCTTCGAGGACTACAAGCCGGGCAGCGCAGAGGGCAATGGCTCCAACGCGCCCACGGGCACCGCTGCGCAGCCGACTGCTCCGGCTCCCGCCGCGTCCACCCCCGCGCCCGCGTCGGCCGCACCACAGCGGCAGGCCGCTCCGACTCAGCCCGCCCCGGTTCCGGCCCCGGCGAAGTCGGCACCGGCCCAGGCCGCTCCCGCCACGCCCGCTCCCGCCACGCCCGCTCCCGCCACGCCCGCTCCCGCCACGCCCGCTCCCGCCAAGGCCGCTCCCGCCAAGGCCGCCGCCACGCAGAGCGACGAGCGCGCCGACGTCGTCCAGCCGCTGCGTGGCGCCCCGGCTCGTGTCGTCACGAACATGAACGCCTCGCTCGAGGTCCCCACCGCGACGAGCGTGCGCAGCGTGCCGGCCAAGCTGCTGATCGACAACCGCGTCGTGATCAACAACCACCTCGCCCGAGCCCGCGGCGGCAAGGTCTCCTTCACGCACCTCATCGGCTTCGCCATGGTCAAGGCGCTGCAGAAGATGCCGGAGATGAACCACAGCTTCGTCGAGCAGGACGGCAAGCCGGCGGTCGTCCAGCCGGCCCACGTCAACTTCGGCCTCGCCATCGACCTCAAGAAGGACGACGGCAGCCGGACGCTCGTGGTCCCGTCGATCAAGGCGGCGGAGACGCTGGACTTCGTCCACTTCTGGGCCGCCTACGAGGAGATCGTCCGCAAGGCGCGCGGCAACAAGCTGACGATCGAGGACTTCCAGGGCACGACCATCTCCCTGACCAACCCGGGCGGCATCGGCACGGTGCACTCCGTGCCCCGCCTCATGCAGGGCCAGGGCACGATCATCGGTGTCGGAGCGCTCGAGTACCCCGCGGAGTGGCAGGGCGCCAGCAACGAGACGCTGAACCGCAACGCGGTCAGCAAGATCCTCACGCTCACCTCGACGTACGACCACCGGATCATCCAGGGCGCCCAGAGCGGCGACTTCCTGCGGATCATCCACCAGCTCCTCCTCGGCGAGGACGGCTTCTACGACGAGATCTTCGCCTCGCTGCGGATCCCTTACGAGCCGGTGCGCTGGATCCAGGACATCGACTCGTCGCACGACGACGACATCAACAAGGTCGCGCGCGTCCAGGAGCTCATCCACGCCTACCGCGTCCGCGGCCACCTCATGGCCGACACGGACCCGCTGGAGTACAAGCAGCGCCGGCACCCCGACCTCGACATCACCACGCACGGGCTGACCCTCTGGGACCTCGAGCGCAGCTTCGCGACCGGAGGGTTCGGCGGCGCGCCGTTCCTCAAGCTGCGCAAGATCCTCGGCATCCTGCGGGACTCCTACTGCCGCACCGTCGGCATCGAGTACATGCACATCCAGGACCCCGAGCAGCGCAAGTGGATCCAGGACAAGGTCGAGGTCCCCTACAAGAAGATCACCAGCGACGAGCAGATGCGCATCCTGCGCCGGCTCAACGCGGCGGAGGCCTTCGAGACCTTCCTGCAGACGAAGTTCGTCGGGCAGAAGCGCTTCTCCCTCGAGGGCGGCGAGTCGGTCATCGCGCTGCTCGACCGGATCCTCTGCCGGGCCGCGGCCGACGGCCTCGACGAGGTCTGCATCGGCATGCCGCACCGTGGCCGCCTCAACGTCCTCGCGAACATCGCCGGCAAGTCCTACGGGCAGATCTTCCGCGAGTTCGAAGGCAAGCAGGACCCGCGTTCTGTGCAGGGCTCGGGCGACGTGAAGTACCACCTCGGCACCGAGGGCAAGTTCGTCGCCGAGGACGGCGCGATGACCAAGGTGTACATCGCGGCCAACCCCTCGCACCTCGAGGCCGTCAACCCGGTCCTCGAGGGCATCGTGCGGGCCAAGCAGGACCGGCTCAACCTCGCCGGCGAGGACTTCACGGTCATGCCGGTGCTGCTCCACGGTGACGCGGCGTTCGCCGGGCAGGGGGTCGTCGCCGAGACGCTCAACCTCTCCCAGCTGCGCGGTTACCGCACGGGCGGCACGGTCCACGTCGTCATCAACAACCAGGTCGGCTTCACGACGTCCCCGAGCTCGTCGCGCTCCTCGGTCTACTCGACCGACGTGGCGCGGATGATCCAAGCCCCGATCTTCCACGTCAACGGCGACGACCCGGAGGCCTGCGTGCGGGTCGCGGAGCTCGCCTACGAGTTCCGGCAGACGTTCAACAAGGACGTCGTCATCGACATGGTCTGCTACCGCCGGCGCGGGCACAACGAGGGCGACGACCCGTCGATGACCCAGCCGCTGATGTACAACCTCATCGAGGCCAAGCGCTCGGTGCGCAAGCTCTACACCGAGTCGCTCATCGGGCGCGGCGACATCGGGGTCGACGACGCCGAGGCCGCGCTGCGTGACTACCAGCAGCAGCTCGAGCGGGTCTTCGTCGAGACCCGCGAGGCGACCAAGGAGCAGGAGTCGCTGCCGGCGGGCGGCGCCTCGGACGCCCCCGACAACGCCGGCCTCGAGAAGCCGACGGCGCAGGTGCTCGACGACCGTGCCCCGGTCCGGTCCTCGACGCAGACCGGGGTTCCGGCCGCGGAGATCGTCAAGATCGGCGAGACCTTCAACAACCCGCCCGACGGCTTCACGATCCACCCGAAGCTCAAGCAGCTCATGGACCGGCGCGCCGCCATGGTCCACGAGGGCGGCATCGACTGGCCCATGGCCGAGCTGCTCGCCTTCGGCACCCTCCTCAAGGAGGGCACCCCGGTGCGCCTCGCCGGGCAGGACAGCCGGCGCGGCACCTTCGTGCAGCGGCACGCGGTGCTGATCGACAAGAACTCCGGCGAGGAGTGGACGCCCCTGCTCTACCTGGGCGAGGGCCAGGCCCGGTTCTGGGTGTACGACTCGCTGCTGTCGGAGTACGCGGCGATGGGCTTCGAGTACGGCTACTCCGTCGAGCGTCCCGACGCCCTCGTGCTGTGGGAGGCGCAGTTCGGTGACTTCGCCAACGGCGCGCAGACGATCGTCGACGAGTTCATCAGCAGCTCCGAGCAGAAGTGGGGCCAGCGCTCCTCGGTCGTGCTCCTCCTGCCGCACGGCTACGAGGGCCAGGGCCCGGACCACTCGTCCGCCCGGATCGAGCGCTACCTGCAGCTCTGCGCCGAGAACAACATGACGGTCGCCTACCCGTCGACCGCGGCGTCCTACTTCCACCTGCTGCGCCGGCAGGCCTACGCCCGTCCGCGGGTGCCGCTCGTCGTCTTCACGCCGAAGTCGATGCTGCGGAGCAAGGCCGCGGCGAGCCCGGTGGAGGACTTCACGCAGGGTGGTTTCCGGCCGGTCCTGCCCGACACGCGTCCGCCGTCGGACCAGGTCGAGCGTGTCCTCCTCTGCTCGGGCAAGATCGTCCACGAGCTCGAGGCGGAGCGCGAGAAGCGGGGCGACGACAAGGTGGCCATCATCCGCGTCGAGCGGCTCTACCCGATCCCGGTCGAGGAGATCAGGCAGGCCGCGTCGCAGTACCCCAACGCCGAGCTGGTCTGGGTGCAGGACGAGCCGCGCAACCAGGGCGCGTGGCCGCTCATGGCGCAGTGGCTCCATGAGGACCTCAGCGAGCTCGGCGAGACCCGGCCGCTGCGCGTCGTGGCCCGCAAGGCCTCGGCCTCCCCCGCGACCGGCTCCTCGAAGAAGCACGCTGCGGAGCAGGCCGCGTTGATGGACCGCGCATTCGCGCACTGACGCGCCTGGTGGGGCCGGGAGACCGGCCCCGCCGCCGCGGCGCGTGCGCCGGGCCTCCCGCAGGCCGGCGCATGCGCGCGATAACCTCCACACGTGTACTTCACGGATCGGGGCATCGAAGAGCTCGCGGAGCGGCGCGGCGAGGAGGAGGTGAGCCTCGGCTGGCTCGCGGACCAGCTGCGCACGTTCGTCGACCTCAACCCGGAGTTCGAGGTGCCCATCGACCGTCTCGCCACCTGGCTCGCCCGACTGGATGACGACGAGGACTGAGCAGTGACCCCGCAGCAGACCCCCCAGCACGAGCGCCCGTCATACGGGGTCGGCCCCGCCTACCCCTCGCAGCATGTGCAGTTCACGGACAGTGGGACCCGACAGATGAGCACCGAGCCGCCGCCCGCCCCGGGCGAGGAGACCTACTTCACCCCCAGCGTCGAGTTCAGTGTCGCCGATGGCGTCCGCGATATCGGGATGGTGTTCCTCGGCGCCTCGCAGACGGCTGGATACGGCGACCCGAAGGGCCTGGGCTGGGTCGGGCGCGTCGTCGCCCGCACCCAGCACCCCGACCTCGACCTCACGGCATACAACCTCGGTGTGCGCGGCGACACGTCGGCCGACATCGTCGCGCGCTGGGCCGCCGAGTGCCACCCCCGCTGGAAGGGCCGGTCGGAGAAGCGGCTCGTGCTGTCCGTGGGCATGAACGACGTCCTCACGGGCGTCACCATGGCGCGGTCCCGGCTCAACCTCGCCAACGTCCTCGACGAGGCCAAGGGAGCCGGCATCGCCGTCTTCGTCGTCGGTCTCACGCCGACTCTCGACCCTGAGGTCAACCGCCGGGTCGAGGCGCTGGCGCAGGCACAGGCGGACGTGTGCGGGCGGCGCGGCATCACCTACGTCGACTGCTTCCGCCCCCTCGTCGGGCACGACCAGTGGATGGCCGACCTCGCGGCCAGTCCGGACCGGGCGCATCCCGGCCAGGCCGGCTACGGCCTGATCGCCTGGCTCGTCCTGCACAACGGCTGGAACGACTGGCTCCAGATCAGCTGACCTCGTCCGCGCCGTCCCGGCGCGTGTCGTCGTCCCGGCGTGTGTCGCCGGCCCCGGCCATCGCGGCCGCGAGGATCCCTGCGAGCGCCAGCACGCCCACACCGATGCCGAGCGGACTGTGTCCCGCGTCGTGGAGGGACCACGCCACGGGCAGCAGCAGCACGTTCCAGAGGATCGTCGGGGTCCGCGGCCAGCGCGCCCCACGGAGCCAACCCTGGCCGAGCACGCCACTGAGGATCGAGAAGATCAGGATCAGGCCGCTCAACGTCCCGGCGAGCGCCATGCCGTCGGCGGCCCCCTGCACGATCTCGTAGACGAAGAACGCGAAGTAGCCGAGGAGGACGAGCGCTTGCAGGACCATGACGAGCGCGGCCACCCGGCGGGCGGTCGCCGAGGATCCGTCGTGCTGCTCCGGTACCGGGGATGTCACGGCGCCCAGCGTACTTGCCCGACCAAATGACCCCGCCGTGGCCTCTGGACCGCGAACAGGGCTGCGGGTAACATCAACGTCTTGTGTGAACTGCCTCCCACCTATTGAGTCAGGGCCGGATTGGGCGTCACACTTGGTTGTCGCGGACGCGTACGGAACACCTTCGTGCGCGTTTGCGTTGGGCAGGGGGAAACCCCCACGGCCCGACCATGATCTTGGCTCCGACAATGACGCTGGCGCCCCAACCGCATCGCCTCGATTCAGGCGGTGCCGACACATCACGAAGGAGCACGATCCATATGGATTGGCGCGACCGCGCTGCCTGCCTGGATGCCGATCCGGAACTGTTCTTCCCCATCGGGAACACGGGTCCGGCCATCGCACAGATCGAAGAGGCGAAGGCGGTCTGCCGGACCTGTCCGGTCATCGACATCTGTCTCAAGTGGGCCCTCGAGACCGGTCAGGACGCCGGTGTCTGGGGTGGCCTGTCCGAGGATGAGCGGCGTGCGCTGAAGCGTCGCAACGCCCGAGCACGACGGGCCGGTTGACCCACGTCGACCCTGAGCCCGGCGAGTCGTCTCGCCGGGCTTTTGTCTGTCTCAGGGCCGATGCTCAGGTCAGCTGCTCAGGTCAGCGGCCGCAGGCTCGCCGTGAAGCGGGCCCGGGTCCCGTGCGGCACGACCGGCTCCCAGCTGATCCGCCCCTGCAGGTCCGCCACGAGGGACTGGACGATCTGCGTGCCGAGGCCCGAGCCCGGCGGCCGCGAGGGGTCGATGCCCCGCCCGTCGTCTTCGACCGCGACGACGATCATCGGCTGACCACGGTCGTCGGCGGTGCGCTGGACGCGGACCCTGACGAGGCCACCGGCGCCACCCAGACCGTGTTCGATCGCGTTCTGGACGAGCTCACTGAGGATCATCGCCATCGAGGTCGCGTCCTCGGCCCGCAGGGACCCGAAGCTGCCTTCCATGTCGGTCCTCACGGCAGCACCGTTGGCGGCCACCTCGACGACGGCCCGTAGCCCGCGCTCGGCGATGGGGTCGAAGTCGACGGTCTCGTCGAAGCCCTGGCTCAGCTGGTCGTGGACCATCGCGATCGTGCCGACCCGTCGCTCCGCTTCCTCGAGCGCCGCCCTCGCCTCCCCCGCGGGGACCCGCCTGGCCTGGAGGCGCAGCAGGGCGGCGACGGACTGCAGGTTGTTCTTCACGCGGTGGTGGATCTCCCGGATGGTCGCGTCCTTGGTCATCAGCTCGCGCTCGCGGCGCCGCAGCTCCCCGACGTCCCGCAGGAGCACGATCGCCCCGAACCGCTGGCCCGACTCCGTCAGCGGGATCGCCCGCATCGACACCGTCGTCCCGCCGGCGACCACCTCGGTCCGCCACGGCTGCCGGCCGGTCACGACGAGCGGGAGGCCCTCGTCGACCGGGTAGTTCTCGCGCAGGTTGTCGGTGACGACCTGGGCCAGGCTCGCACCGACAACCTCTCCGAGGTGCCCCAGCCGGTGGAGGGCCGACACGGCGTTGGGACTCGCATAGGTGACGACCCCGTCGACGTCGAGTCGGATGACCCCGTCGCCCACCCGAGGCGCACCACGGCGCACGCCCGTGGGCGCGCCCGGATGGGGGAACTCGCCGCCGGTCACCATCCGGCACAATGCGTCCGCGGTCGCGAGGTAGGTGATCTCGAGACGGCTGGGGGTGCGCGTGGTCCAGAGGTTCGTATGGCGCGTCATGACCGCGACGACGTGGTCCTCACGGATGACGGGGATGAACTCCTCGCGGATCGTCTCCTCCGGACCCGCCGCGGCCTGCCGGACCCGGACATTGCGCCGGTCGGCCGCCGCCTCGCTGAGCAGCGTCGCGGTGCGTCCGAGGTCGGCAACCCGTCCCACCTGGTCCTCGACGAAGACGAGCTGGCCCGTCGTGGGACGGACGTGCGCGACCGCCTCCCACTGGTCGTCGACCGAGCGCACCCAGAGGACGAGGTCGGCGAAGGAGAGGTCCGCGATCAGCTGCCAGTCGCCCACGAGCAGGTGCAACCACTCGATGTCCGGGTCGGACAGCTCGGTCCTTGCGCGAAGGAGCTCGGACAGGGTGGCCACGGCGAGAGCCTATGCCCCGGTCGTGGCCGCCTCCGCTCCCGTCCCATCCGCAGAGCCCGTCCCGGCAGCCTGCGTCGCCGCGGCTGACGCGAGACCGGCGCCTGCGGGCCGCGTCACCGTCCGGAGCGTCCGCAAAGCCACAGAGAGCGCGGCAATGCCCGGGTGCGTCATCCGGTCGATCGCCGCCAGGGAGGTCTGGGCGCGGCGCAGGGCCTCCGCGTTGAGCGCGAACCACTGCTCGACGCGCTCGGCCGGGGCCTTGCCGCGGTCGCTCACCTCGAGGGCGGACCCCGTGAGGGCGATGAGGACCGAGTAGAGGTCGTCCCGCAGGGCGCCGCGGGCCATGGCGTCCCAGCGGTTCTCCCTGGGCAGCCTGGTGACCCGGGACAGCATCGCGTCGATCGAGAAGCTCTCGGAGAGGCGGAAGTAGGTCCCGACGACGTCGGCGAGCTCCTCACCGGTCTCGGCAGCCGTCTCGATGCAGTCGAGCAGCGAGTAGCGGTCCAGCAGCGAGGCCGCCTCGAGGGCCAGCTCTGCCGGCACCCCGGCTCCCTCGAGCTCCGCGGCCCGGTGCAGCAGCCGCTCCCGCTCGGCCCCCTGGAGCAGGTCCGCCATCCGCCGGCCGTACTGCTGCACACCGGGCTTGAAGCGCTCGAGCTGGGCGACGATGTCGAAGTCGCCGGGCCGGTTCGTGAGGAACCAGCGCACGGCACGGTCGACGAGCCGCCGGAACTCGAGGTAGAGGACGGTCTGGGCCTCGGTGGGCACCACGTTGTCGGTTGCCTCCACCGCGTCGACGTAACGGGGCAGGTCGAAGATCTCGCGGCAGACGACGTAGGCCCGGGCCACCTGCTCCGGCGTCGCGCCGGTCTCCTCGGTGGCACGGAAGGCGAAGGTGATGCCCCCTCGGTTCACCATGGAGTTGACGATGGAGTTGGTGATGATCTCCCGGCGCAGCGGGTGCTCGTCGATGGCGCCCGCGTAGGCCTGGCGCAGTGGCTCCGGGAAGTACCGGTGCAGCGTCTGGGCGAAGAATGGGTCGTCGGGGAGGGACGAGGCGCCGACCTGGCTCTTGAGGTAGAGCTTCGCGTAGGCGACGAGGACGGCGAACTCCGGTGAGACGAGGCCGACCCCGTCCTTCTGCCGCCGCGCGATCTCGGCGTCGGTGGGCAGGAACTCGAGCGCCCGGTCGAGGTCGCCCTCCTCGGTGAGGAACTGGATGAGCCGCTCGTGCACCGTGAGCATCGAATGCTGCTGGGCCCGGGCGTTGCCCAGCAAGACGTTCTGCTCGTAGTTGTCTCGCAGCACCTGGGCCGCGACCTCCCCGGTCATCGACGCGAGCAGCTCGTTGCGCCGCTCCATCGACAGCTGCCCGCTGCGGACGGGGCCGCCGAGGGCGATCTTGATGTTGACCTCGTGGTCGGACGTGTCGACCCCGGCCGAGTTGTCGATGGCGTCGGTGTTGACGCGGACCCCGGCGAGCGCGGCCTCGATCCGGCCGAGCTGGCTCATCCCGAGGTTGCCGCCTTCGCCCACGACCTTGCACCGGAGGTCGGCGCCGTTGATGCGGATGCTGTCGTTGGCACGATCGCCGATCTCGCCGTTGGTCTCCGAGGACGCCTTGACGTAGGTGCCGATGCCACCGTTCCAGAGCAGGTCGACGGGGGCCTCCAGGATGGCCCGCATCAGCTCCGCCGGGGTGAGCGACGCGGTGTCGTTCGGCAGCCCGAGCGCTGCGGCCATCTGCGCGGAGACCGGCACCGACTTGGCGGTGCGGTCGAAGACCCCGCCGCCCTCCGAGATCAGCTGCTCGTCGTAGTCGCGCCACGACGACCCGGGCAGCTCGAACAGCCTATGCCGCTCGGCGTACGAGGTCGCCGCGTCCGGGTCTGGGTCGACAAAGATGTGCCGGTGGTCGAAGGCGGCCACGAGGCGGATGTGCTCTGACAGCAGCATCCCGTTGCCGAAGACGTCACCGCTCATGTCGCCGATGCCGACCACGGTGAAGTCCTCGGTCTGCGTGTCGACACCCATCTCGCGGAAGTGCCGCTTCACCGACTCCCAGGCACCTCGTGCGGTGATGCCCATCGCCTTGTGGTCGTAGCCTGCCGACCCTCCGGAGGCGAAGGCGTCATCGAGCCAGAAGCCGTACTCGGCGGACTTCGCGTTGGCGATGTCGGAGAACTTGGCGGTCCCCTTGTCGGCGGCGACGACCAGGTAGGTGTCGTCCTCGTCGTGCCGCACGACCCGCTCCGGCGGCACCGGCGTCCCGTCGACGAGGTTGTCGGTCACGTCGAGCAGGCCTGAGATGAACATCTGGTAGGCGGCGATGCCCTCGTCGAGCCACCCCGCGCGGTCCACGGTCGGGTCTGGCAGCTGCTTGGCGAAGAAGCCGCCCTTCGAGCCGGTCGGCACGATCACGGCGTTCTTGACCATCTGGGCCTTGACGAGGCCGAGGATCTCGGTGCGGAAGTCCTCGCGGCGGTCCGACCAGCGCAGTCCGCCTCGGGCCACCTTGCCGAACCGAAGGTGCACACCCTCGACGCGGGGTCCATAGACCCACACCTCGAACATCGGACGCGGTGCCGGCAGGTCCGGGATCGCCTTGGGGTTCAGCTTGATCGAGACGTACGACTTGGCCTCGCCGGCCTCGTCGCGCTGGTAGTAGTTCGTGCGCAGGCTCGCGACGATCACCCCGAGGAACGCCCTGATGATGCGGTCCTGGTCGAGGCTGGCCACGCCGCCGAGCGCCTCCTTGACCCGGCCCACGATGGCGTCTTGGCGCTCCTGACGCTCGGCGCGGCCGCCCTCGGAGTCACTGAAGGCGTCCGGGTCGAAGCGGGCCTCGAACAGCTCGACGAGGTCTCGAGCGATCCCCGCGTTGGCGACGAGCGCCGTCTCGAGGTAGTCCTGCGAGAACGTCGAGCCGGTCTGCCGGAGGTACTTCGCCACCGCGCGGAGGATGACCACCTGCCGCCAGGTGAGGTCGGCGGCCAGGACGAGCGCGTTGAAGCCGTCGGACTCGACGACACCGTCCCACACTGCCCGGACGGCGGCCTCGAAGTGCCTGCTGACCTCGTCACGCCGCGGCCCGCTGCCCCACTTGGCGGGGTCGTCGGCCCGGAGACCGAAGTCGTAGATGTGCAGGCCCCGACCGAAGGGCAGCTGGAGCTGGTAGGGCCGCTCGTCGACCACCTCGAGGCCGAGGTGGGTGAACATCGGCAGTGCCTCTGTGAGCGACAGCTCGCCGCGACGGTAGAGCTTGAAGCGCCGCTCGGCCGGTCCGCAGGAGTCGTCGTCGTAGAGGTGCAGGGCCGTCGCGTCCATGGAGTCGCCGAGCGCCTCGATGCGCTCGAGGTCGCGAACGGCGGTCGCGACGTCGAAGTCCTCCTTGTACGCCTCGGGAAGCGCCTTCGCGTAGGCCGCCATGGCCTGTGCGCCGCCCTCGAGGCCCCGAGCGTCGCTGAGGGCGTCCGAGAGGTCCTCGTCCCAGGTCCGGGTCGCGTCGATGACGCGCTGCTCCAGGGCCGCCTCGTCGACGTCCGGGATCTCGTGGCCGCCCGCCATCCGGACGACGAAGTGCAGGCGCGCGAGGCTCGACTCGCCCACCCGGGTCGTGAAGTCGATGTTCTGCCCGTCGAACGCGTCGAGCAGGATCGCCTCGATGCGGAGCCGGACGGCGGTGTTGTAGCGGTCGCGGGGCATGTAGACGAGGCATGACATGAAGCGTCCGAAGTCGTCGCGACGCAGGAACAGCTTCGTCTTGCGCCGCTCCTGCAGGTGCAGCACGCTCGTCGCGATCTCGGCGAGCTTCGGCGCGCTCGTCTGGAAGAGCTCGTCACGGGGGTAGGTCTCGAGGATCTGGAGGATGTCCTTGCCCGAGTGGCTGTCCGCCGAGAGGCCGGTGAGCCGCAGCACCTGCTGGGCCCGCACGTCGAGCAGGGGGATGTCCTGGATGGTGTCGTTGTAGGCCGCCGACGCGTAGAGCCCGAGGAAGCGCTGCTCGCCGATGCACTCCCCAGCGGCGTCGAACTTCTTCACGGCGACGTAGTCGAGGTAGGCGTCGCGGTGCACCGTCGCCCGGGAGTTCGCCTTGGTGATGATGAGGATGGCGGAGTCGCGCGCTGCCCGGCTGGCGGCCTGGGTGAGCACGTGCCCGGCCGCCTGGGGCCGGTCGTAGCGAAGGATGCCGAGTCCGGTCCCCGGGACCGACCGGGAGACGTCCTGCCCGTCCTCGCGGTGCAGGGAGTACTCGCGGTAGCCGAGGAAGGTGAAGTTGTTGTGGGCTAGCCACTCGAGGAACCGCCCGGCCTCGCGGGCCTCCTGGGCATCGGTGCCGGGAGGCGCGGACGCCTTGAGCTCGGCGGCGACGGCGAGGGCGTGCGCCCGCATCTTCGGCCAGTCCTCGACGGAGTCCCGCACGTCGTCCAGCACCTCGCGCAGGCGTCCCTCGACCTCGGCCAGGCCGGCCTCCGGGAGACGGTCGATCTCGAGGTGCATCCACGACTCGTGCATGACGCCGGTCGCGGGGGCCTCCCCCTCGGTCGTGTCGGTGACGACCTGCTCGAGGCCGCCGGTCACCGAACGCCGCACGGACATCTGCGGGTGGATGATGATGTGCACCCCGCGGTCGAAACCACCTAGCGCGGCAAGCGCCGAGTCGACCAGGAAGGGCATGTCGTCGATGACGATCTCGACCGCGGTGAGCGGGCTGTCCCAGCCGTCCCGGTCACGCGCGGGGTTGAACACCCGCACGTTCACGGTGCCGTCGGGCCGCTCGAGTGCGAGCCGTCGCTGGGAGGCCGCGATCGCGGCAAGCTCCGCGGGGTCGCGCGCCAGGAGGTCCTCGGTCGCCACGTGGCGGTAGAACGCGGCCAGGTAGTCGGACCGGCCGGTCCGTCCTCGGCCGTCGGACCCTCCCCCACTCGCCTCGCCGTTGCCCGGCAGGGGGGCCGCCGCAGCAGCCCGGAGGACGTCATTGCGAGAGCTGTCGAGTGACACAGACATGTCGGCGGATCGATTCCTTCGCGCGCTAGACGTGCCGGCACCTCTTCGTGCCGTGCATCTGCAGCGAGCCTAGCCCTGAGCGGCGGCAACCCCGAATCGGCACCCGGTGGAGAACTTCGGGGGGTGGGGGGCGGGCCTGTCTAGAGTGGTTCTCATGGGCAGTGCGGATCGTGCGCGGCGGGTTCCCACGCCGGTCGTGCAGGCCCTGGGCGAGGGGCGATCCCTGACCCGTGAGCTCGCGGCGGAGCTGCTCACGCACATGCCCGACCTCGGCAGCCCCGCTGAGCAGCACCTGCTCGATGCCTGGGTGGAGCAGGCCGCGGACACCCTGCTGGCACTCTCGGACGCGCTCGAGGAGCGGCTGCTCGAGCTGGGCAGCTCCCTCAGTGAGGACGAGGGCCGGGCGGTGCGGCGATGACCCCCGGGCCCCTCGATGCGGCATCCACCTCCGCCCTGGGCGGCGCGCTGCGGGGCCACGCTCTCCGCCTCGCGGGGCTCCTCGAACGGCTTGGTGAGCCCGCCCCGGGCAACCGTCGCGCCGGGGTGACGCGGACCGCTCGCGAGCGGGAGCTGCTCGCCGCGACCGCCACCCAGCTCGACCGGGTCGGCGCCGGCCTGCAAGCACTGGTCACGAGTGGTGTCGAGCGTTCGGTCCGCCGCCGCGCACTCGATGACGAGGCGGCCCGGCACGAGCTCGACATCGACGGCACGCGGGTGACCGAGCGGCCGGGGCCGAGCAGGGTCGATCCCCAGAGTCGGCTGCGCGCCCGCGAGCGCGTCCAGGAGCTGGTGAACCGCGCCGCCGCCGGCCAGGGCCGCGACCTCGCTGCGGTCACCCGTGAGCTCGAGGCGTCCCTGACGGCGCTGCAGTCCATCGCGGCCCGGGCCCGCCAAGGGGGCCGCTGACACGCCCCCCCCCGGCGGCCACCGGCCGTGCAATACCGTGTGGCCCATGAAGATCTCCGAGACTGTGGACTACCCCGCCTCCCCGGACGAAGTGTTCGCCATGCTCACGGACGAGCGGTTCCAGGCCCGCAAATGCGAGGAAGTCGGGTCGCTGTCCCACGACGTCGCCGTCAGCCAGAACGGTGGGGGCACCCGGGTCGTCACGAAGCGCGACCTGCCGACCCAGGACCTGCCCGACTTCGCCAAGTCGCTCATCGGGCCGCGCCTCACGATCACGGAGACCTACGAGTGGGCAGCCGCGAACGGCGACGGCACACGGACCGGCGACCTCATCGTGGAGCTGGGCGGCGCGCCCGTGTCGCTGCGGGCCAAGCTCGGCCTCGCCCCCTCGGGCGCCGGCACCCGGATGAGCGTCGACGGGGACCTCAAGGCGTCCGTGCCGCTGATCGGCGGCAAGATCGAGAAGACCGCGGCCCCGGCCATCATCGACGGCATCCGCAGCGAGGGTGCGGTCGGCCGGTCCTGGCTGGCGGGCGAGCGCTGATCCACCGCCGCCCGGTATGCCGCTGAGCGACCTTCAGCGGCCTTCCACCGCCCCGCTTCGCCCTTGGGGGCCGCGAACACGTACGGCTCGGGAACGGCACCAGACGGCTCAGCCCGCGAGCAGATGCTCGCGGGCTGAGCGACATACGGGGCGTTCTCGGCCCTCACGTCCGGCTGGAGGTACTACCTCAGCCCATCACTCTGGGGCTGAGCCGACCCACCCTCCGGTCCTCCCTCGCCGGCGCTCGGTCGATCCTCACGCGCGGGCTCAGCCCATCACTCTGGGGCTGAGCCGACGCACGCTCCGGTCCTCCCTCGCCGGCGCTCGGTCGATCCTCACGCGCGGGCTCAGCCCATGTGCGGGTAGCGCCACTGCGTCGGGGGCACGAAGGCCTCCTTGATCGAGCGAACGCTCGTCCAGCGCAGCAGGTTCTGCGGGGCACCGGCCTTGTCGTTCGTGCCGGATGCGCGACCACCGCCGAAGGGCTGCTGCCCGACGACCGCGCCCGTCGGCTTGTCGTTGATGTAGAAGTTCCCGGCGGCGAAGCGCAGCTTGTCGCTCGCCTCGGCGATCGCGCGGCGATCCTGGGCGATGATCGAGCCGGTGAGCGCGTAGGACGCGAACGACTCCATCTGGTCGACGACGGCGTCGAACTCCTCGTCGGGGAAGACGTGCACGGCAAGGATCGGCCCGAAGTACTCGGTGGAGAACATCTCGTCCTCGCGGTTCTTGATCTCGAGCACCGTCGGGCGCACGAACCACCCGACCGAGTCGTCGTAGGTGCCCCCGGCGATGACCTCGATGCCCTCGGTCGCGTGTGCCCGTTCGATCGCCTTCTTGTGCTTGGCGAACGCCCGCTCGTCGATCACGGCGCCCATGAAGTTGCCGAAGTCGGTCACGTCGCCCTGCGGCAGGTCGTTCGTGATGGCGATGACGTCGTCGCGGATACGCGCCCAGACCGACTGCGGCACGTAGGCGCGCGAGGCAGCCGAGCACTTCTGGCCCTGGTACTCGAACGCGCCCCGGACCATCGCGGTACGCAGCACGTCGGGGTCCGCCGACGGGTGCGCGACGATGAAGTCCTTCCCGCCGGTCTCCCCCACGAGCCGCGGGTAGGCGCGGTACTTGCCGATGTTCGACCCGACCTCGCTCCAAAGATGCTGGAACGTCGGGGTCGAGCCGGTGAAGTGGATGCCCGCCAGGTCGGGGTCGTAGAGCGCCGCCTGGGAGACGTTGACGCCGTCACCGGTCACCATGTTGATCACGCCGGGCGGCATCCCGGCCGCCTCGAGCAGCTCCATCGTCACCTGGGCGGAGAGCTGCTGCGTCGGCGATGGCTTCCACACGACGGTGTTGCCCATCAACGCGGGCGCTGTCGGCAGGTTGCCGGCGATCGAGGTGAAGTTGAACGGGGTGATGGCGTAGACGAAGCCCTCGAGGGGGCGGTAGTCCGTCCGGTTCCAGACGCCCTTGGCGTTGAGCGGGGGCTGCTCGGCGAGGATCTGCCGGGCGTAGAACGCGTTGATCCGGAAGAAGTCGATGAGCTCGCAGGCGCTGTCGATCTCGGCCTGGTACGACGTCTTGGACTGGCCCAGCATGGTCGCGGCGTTCATGCGAGCGCGCCACGGGCCGGCCAGCAGCTCGGCGGCCTTGAGCAGGATCGAGGCACGGTCGTCGAACGACATGTCCCGCCACTCCGGCGCGGCCTCCTTCGCCGCCTGTACCGCTCTGCTCGCCTCCTCGACGGTCGCGTGGTGCAGCACGCCGAGCACGACGTCGTGCCTGTCGGGGCGGCGGACCTCGAACGGCTCGCCGGAGCCGCTCACCCGCTCCCCGCCGATGGTGTGCGGCAGCTCGGTCTGCGTCGAGCCGAGCTGCGCGAGGGCGGCCTCGAGCTCGGCGCGTTCGGGTGAGCCCGGGGTGTAGTCGAGCACCGGTTCGTTCACCGGCGCGGGCACCTGGGTCACTGCATCCATGTCACTGCTCCTGAAGATCGATGAGGGGGATGCGCTTATGGCGCATGCCCCCCATCGTTCCAGATCACTTCAGGATGGTGATCGTCCAGGGATACCGGTAGAGCTGGCCGTTCCAGGCGCGGAGGGCGCCGATCAGGTGGAACACGATGCTCCCGACGAAGACGCCGAGCCAGAGGATCAGCGCCACCGGGATGCCGATCAGGGTGATGAAGAAGATCCAGCCGACGATCGTCGCTGCCCAGAGCACAATGTTGAAGTTGAAGGCGTTCGCCGCCGAGCGGCGCACGAAGTCACTGCGGCCCCGGCCGTAGAGGTAGACGGCGAGTGGGCCGAGGAAGGAGAGCCACCCCGCGGACAGGATGGCTGCCACGAGGGCCGAGGCGTGCGCGGCTGCCGCCCAGGTCCGCTCCTCGTCGCGTCGCATGGGCTGGCCGGCCGGGTTCGGCTGCCGGAGAGGGTTCGAGGTCATGTCTCGATTCTCCGGGCCGCGGAGCGGCCCCGCCATCATGGTCGCCCCTGAGCGGCCCCTGACCCGCCCCTGATCGACCCGGATCTCTCCGCGCGTTCGGTCGCGGTCCTCCGGGCTCGTCAGGAGGCCGTGGGGGCGGCCTCGTCGAGCCGCAGCGAACAGACCGGGCTGTCGGGGTCGAGGACACCGAGACGGTCGAACAGGCCGAGTGCGAGCTCGTGCTGGCCACGGGCGTTGGGGTGCACCGTGTCGTCGAGCCAGGCGGCAGGAGCGTGGCCGGCCGAGCCGGCCGCGGCCCAGATCGTCGCATGGTCGACGAGGGGGACGCCGAGCTCGCGAGCGACGGCACGCACCTCGCTCGCGTAGGCGGCGACGGCCTCCGGGTGGCGCTCGTCCCCGGCTCCGACGGGCGGGGGCGTCTGGAGGATGACGGTCGCGCCCAGATCGCGGGAGCGCTCGACGAGCTGGCCGAGGTCGTAGCGAAACGCGCGGACCCCGCCTTCGCCCTGGACGAGGGCATCGTTGGTGCCGAACATGGCCACCACCACGTCGGGCGCGAACCGGCCGATGCGCCAATGGAACTCCGGGAGCAGGTCGGCCACCGTGGATCCCGAGACCCCCGAGTTGATGACGGCGTCCCGGAGGCGGCCGAGCTCACCCCGCAGCCGCTCGGCAAAGTGCTCGACGTAACCACGCCGACCATGCGTGTGGCTCACGCCCTGCGTGATGCTGTCACCCGCGAAGACCCAGGTGAGTGGCGGGCCGGCCAGGATCTCGGCCAGGCGCGCCGCGTCGCGCCGCTCGTACTCCTCGGCGGTGAAGTCCATTGGCAGAACCTAACAAGTGTCGAGCTCGTTGAGGGCGTGAAGACCAGCGGTTGGACGCGTCGCGGCGCCCTTCAGGCCGGTGTGCGCGCCCCCGTCGACGGGCCGTCGCCCGGGAAGAAGCTCGCCACCTCCCCCAGCTCGGTCACGTCGTACCAGAGCAGCGAGTCCGCCTCGTCCTGCACGGCACCCGGGTGCGGGCCGGCCTCGTCGACGTGGAACGAGGCGATCCGGGACAGCGGCAGGTCCTCGACGAGCCGGACGGCGCTCGGTGCCCCGGCCCCAACCCGGAGCGCCTCGGGATCCGCGTCCCCGGCAAGCACAAGACGCCGGTCCCCCCGGTGGTCTCGGCTCTTCGCCGCGGCGGCGACGGCATCGACGAAGGCGGCGTACTCGAGGTCCTCCTCATCGAGCGCGGGTGCCTGGGCGACCAGGTCATCGGTCACGGCGAAGGCATCGACCGGTGCATCGACATTCGCGACCAGGACGCCGGACTCGGCGAGGGTACGCAGCGCCGCCCCACGCAGGGGGACGTAGATCCGGACGACCGGCATCAGGCGTCCCGCCCGCTCGTCAGCTCGGCCAGCGAGTCGACGATCGACTGCGCGAGGACGTCGACGTCGGGCATCGCGTCGCGGTCGGCGTTGAGGCCGTAGTACACGCCGCCGTTGTATGACGTGATGCCGATGGAGAGGGCCTGACCCTTCGCGAGCGGGGTGACCGGGTAGGTCGAGAGCATCTGGGCGTCTCCTGCGTACAAGGGGGTCTGGGGACCGGGAACGTTGGTGATCATCACGTTGTAGATGCGGCGCGACACCGCGGAGCCGAGCCGGGCACCGAGGGCATGGAGGGTGGGGGGTGCAAAACCTGCCAGGTTCGCGAGCGACGTCGCACCGACGGCATGGCCGGCTTCCATCTGCTGACGCATCGCGAAGGCGATCTGGTGCAGCCGGATCGAGGCTCCCGGCTCACCGACCGGAAGGTTCACGACGCACGCCATGACCTGGTTGGCGTACATGCCGCTCGGGTCGTCACCGTAGATGCTGACCGGCACCATGGCCCGCACCACGGTGCTGCCGCTCACCGCTTCACCGCGGTTGAGCAGCCAGGTCCGGAAGCCCCCGGTGATGGTGGCGAGGACGACGTCGTTGATGGTCACATCCTCCGCGTAGGCGCCCCGGCCGAGCCGGGTCCGCACAGCGCGGTAGTCCTGCAGGTCGGTCGCGACGTTGACCCACCGCCGAGCCGTGCCGATCGCCGCGTTTTGCGGCGAGTCCGGCGCAGGTCGGGCGGCCGTCCGTGGCAAGGACGACAACAATGATCCGGCCGACACGGCGGCCCGCATCCCGACCGTGAGCGCGTCGTGGACACCCCCACGGACGAGGTCGACGACCTGGGTCGGACGGCGGACCGCGTCGACGACCGCCTCGGTGACGAGCTCGGCGCCGCTGGGCGAGCGGCGTGCCTCCCACGGCTCCACCTCGACGTCCGTGTCGACCTCGCCCCGCTCGGCGTCGACGATGACGTGGGCGATGTCGAGGGCGTGGACGCCGTCGATCAGGGCATGGTGGGTCTTGGTCACGATGGCGAACCGATCGTCCTCGAGCCCCTCGACGAGATACACCTCCCAGAGCGGCCGGGACCGGTCGAGGCGGCGGGGCTGGACCCGGGCGACGAAGTCCTGCAGCTGTCGCTGCGTGCCCGGCCGCGGGAGGGCGGTCCTTCGCACGTGGTAGCCCATGTCGAAGTGCTCGTCATCGACCCAGACGGGGTTCGCGATGCGCCCCGGGACGTCGCGCACCTTCTGGCGGAAGCGCGGGATCACTCCGATCCGCTGCTCGATGATCCCCACGAGCTGGTCGTAGTCGAAACCCTCGACGGGCGGCTCGAAGATCATGACCGACCCGACGTGCATCGCCGTCGTGCTCTGCTCGAGGTAGAGGAAGGAGGCGTCGAGCGAGGTCAGCCGGTCGGACATGGTATCACTCTGCCAGAGCGCGGACATCGCGGATGCATCGTCGTGCGTGGCGGAGTCGCGGCCGCCGCGGCCCCGTCGGGAGGGCGAGCCGACTCATCCGCGGGCCGCGTCGACACGTCGCCGGGAGCGCCAGCGGGAACTGCGGGTCGAGCGCCGTGCCGTGCTCGGCGCGACGGCGGAGGCGAGGTCGGAGACGGCTCGCCGGAGCGGAGAGTCCGGGGCATGCTCCACGACGGACCTGCCGGCGAGCAGCGAGCCGTCGGCCGCGGATGGGTCGTCGGGCACGATGTGCACCGAGTTCAGGCCGGCGAACCGCTCGAGGGAGGCGCCGATGCGGGTGCGGGGGTCAGCGCCGACGGCGGAGGCGCGGACCCGGTTGACGACCGGCCGCGGCGTCCCCGACGGCACGGTCCCCAGTTCCTGCAGCCCACGCACGAACCGCTGGAGCGCGACCGGGTCGGCGCCGCCCACGACGAGCACCTCGTCGCAGGCCGCCAGAGCGGTCAGGGTGGCCTCGTTGCGGCGCGGCGCCTCGGTGTCGTAGCTCAGCTCCTCGTCCTCCTCGAGGCAGAAGCCGCAGTCGATGACGACGTACTCGGCGAGGGACCGGCTCACGGCGAGGACGCGTTCGAGAGCAGCAGCCCGGATCTCGGGCCACCGGTCCGCCCGGGGCAACCCCGTCAATACCCTCAGCCCCGGCGTCACCTCGGGCGCGACCCGTGCGAGCGAGACGAGGTCGAACGCGCCGTGCTCGGCCGCCCGGCACGCGGCGGCGATCCCCGGCGCCTCATCGAGCAGGCCGAGGACCTGCGCGATGCAACCGCCGTAGGTGTCCGCGTCGACGAGCAGCACCGGGCGGCCCCGGCTCGCGAGCTCTGCGGCGAGCGTCACGGCGATCGTGGTCCGCCCGGGTGCGCCGGACGGTCCCCAGACCGCGAGCACGCGACCCGAGACGGGCTCATCGAGGGGCAGCCCGTCGACGACGTCGTCGACGGGCCGGTGCCCACCGGGAAGGCCGGCGGGGCGCCATCCTCGCGGGGCCTCCACGTCCCCTGGCACGTCGGCGGGCTGGTCCGGCCCGTCCAGCTCCCCGATCGTGGACACCGGGCGCCGGTCGCGTATCGCGGCTGCGAGGACCACGCCCGCTGCATCCGCCGGGAGGACGACGTCGCCGGAGTGCTGCCGGAGCCGGCGCTCGTCGGCGTCGTCGCCGGGTGCGTGCAGCCCGACGACCCAGACGCCTCGGGAGCGGAGTGCAGCGATGCCGCCCCGGTCGAGCTCACGCAGGTCCGCGGACACGATGGCGCTCTCGCCCAGACCGGCAGCGGTGACCGACATGAGCTCCGCGACGTCGGCGCATCGGCGCACCACCGTGACGTCCGGCATCGGCTCGAGCGCCGCGGCGACCGCCGACTCCCACCGGTGACTCAGGGCGGTGACGACCGAGGTCATGACCCGCCGACCGCCGGCCGCCCCGCGACGGGCACCAGCGTCACCTTCGCCCCTCCGTCGACCGCCTCGATGAGGCGCTGCACCTCACCACGGGGCACGTAGAGCTGGACGGACGTCTTGGACGCGCTGCCGAAACTGTTGGCGGCCCCGAGCACGGCAGCCACGCCGACCCCCTCTAGGGCCCGCTTGGCCGTCGGCTTCGTGCCGTGCTCGCTCCCGGCCGGGACATCGCTGAGGAAGACGTCGACGACGCTGCCGGCGCGAAGCCCGGTCGCGGAGACCGCCTCCACGCTCACCGTGACGAGCTGGACCTCGAGGCTCGCGCCGGAGCCGACCGCGGCCCGCGGCACGAGCTCGCCCGCCCGGACCTCGCGCAGGACGAACTGGCTCGGGGCGAGGGGAACGCCGGCGGAGAGGTATGGCGCCACGGCGTCATCGAGCCGCACGTCGACACGGCTCAGCGCCGACTCGTCGACCGGGTCTCCGACGACGAGGTCGCGCGTCGCCATGTAGACCGGGAGCCGGTCGTCCATGCTCGCGAGCAGTCGGGCGCCCAAGGTAGCGGCGAGGAGGACGAGCAGGATCCCGACGACCAGACGGCTGTCTCGCCACGAGGGGCGGCGCAGCCGCTTCGCGCTCGGCGTCGGTATCTGGTTCATCATGCCCCCTGAAACCCCTTGGGGGCGCGTCTCGGCACCCCGTCGCGCCTTCATCCTGCCCGAAACGGCACCAAACTGTCGCCCCGAACGCGTTCCTGTGGACAACCGTCGTTCTGGCACGCACCTGCCCCTAGGATCGGAAGACGCGTGCGAGCCACAGGGGAATTGGGCCACGTGTCATGCAAAGAGCAGACAAAAGGTAAAGAGATGGTCAAGAATGACCCAAGACATAGTCAAGTCCCCTGAGAAAACAGGAGCAGTTGTGGCTCAGCGCTTCCTCCAACTCGCCGAGGTCTCCGAGATCCTCAACATCTCGTCGGCCCAGGCCTACGCCCTCGTTCGTTCGGGCGAGCTCCCTGCCATCAAGATCGGCGGCCGCGGCCAGTGGCGCGTCGAGGCAACGGAGCTGGAGAACTACATCCAGCGGATGTACACCGAGACCCGGTCCTTCGTGAAGGCACACCCGTTCGGCGGCGGCGTCGAGGAGGAGTGACCCCCTCGCCCGCTGACCCGTCCATCACGGGCGCACGCGGTGCGCGGATTCGAAGGCCCAGAAGGGGACCACGTGCATCGCGCTGACATTGCGAGCACGCCTCGGGACGTCCGGGGCGTGCTCGGCCATCTCCAGATGGTCCGAGCCCACGACGTCGATCGTCCCGATGAGCCGCACCCCTTCAGCCACCAGCTCGACCACCGACCTGTTCCGGCTGATTCCCCGCAGTGCGGAGCCCAGGCCGAAGCGCCGGGCCACGACCGAGGGGACCACCGCGCCCGGCGCCGCTCCGGTGACCACCCGGATGGCCGCTGTCGCCACGAGCGACGACGCCCCGGACTCGTCCTCGAGCAGGACCCAGTCCGGACCCACGTCCTGGACCACGCCGTGAAGGCTCCGGCCGGGAAGCCGGATCGCGATCGGCCCGGCGCCCACTGACGCGAGCAGCCGCGACTGAACGTCGATCTGCGCGCGCTCGTGGCGCGTCCGGTCGGCCACCTCCGCCTCCCGGACCCTGATTGCGTCCGACTCGACCTGCGCATCGAGGTCCTCGAACAGCCGTTCCCAGCGCATCCGTCCGCCTTCCCTGCCCGTCATTGCGATCCCAGCCAACCACACCCCTGACGCTTCCTGTTGTCAAGCACAAGCAAACCGCGTTAAATGAACGCATGAGCAGATCAACATTGCAATCACGGGCCCGACGTGTTCACCTCCTCCGGATTCTCTGCGGCCCGGGGCTGCTCAGCGTGGCCGGGCTCGTGCTCGTCCGACTCGTGCTGTTCCCCCTGGCACTGTCGTCGTGGCCCGTCGGCGGACCACCCGTCCCAGATGCTGACGATGCGGTCTCCGGAGTGTTCGCGTGGGCGGCTCTCGTGATCGCCATGTGGCTCACCGCCGGCACCGCGCTCACTGCTCTCGCTCTCCTTCCTGGCGCCCTCGGACGTGGCGCCGCTCGTCTGGCCAGCGCCCTGACCCCGGCGCTCGTCCGACGCGCCCTCTGCCTCCTGCTCGGCACGGGAGTCGGCACGGTGAGCCTTCCAACCGGCCCGGTCATGGCGGTCCCGGCCATGACCGGGGCCTCCGTCCCGACCGCACCAGGGCCGGGTTGTGCCCCGACCGCGGACGTCCCGCGTGCCGACCCAGCACCGACCCCCGCACCGGACCCGCGCTGGCGGCCCTCGCGCCCGGTCCCCGCGGCGGACCCGGAGGCCGCCGCATTGCTCGCGCCCGCCCCGCGCACGTCCGGCGTTCCCGACGACGTGGTGACGGTCCGGCGTGGGGACTCCCTCTGGTCGCTCGCCGCGCGCCACCTCGGGCCGGGCGCCACTGACCGCGAGATCGCACTCATGTGGCCGCACTGGTATGCCGTGAACGCGGACGTCATCGGTCCCGACCCGGACCTCATCCGTCCCGGCCAGCAGCTGCGCATCCCCACCCTTGGGGGGCACCGATGACCGTCAAGCCCGTCCTGGTCCGTCCCACCCCGGACACCGAGCCGCCGATCATCTCTGCCGACGAGGCCTACCGGCCCGCCGTTCCGCAGCCGTTCACGCAGGCGGCGCTCGCCCTCGACTTCACCGCCGGCCTCGAGGACGACGGTGGCCGGCGTCCCACGGAGCGCAGCCAGCTGCCCGACCCCCGCCCCTTCGTGGCGAAGATCGCGCAGGCGATCATCGAGGTGGTTGCGGCCCAGCGCCCGGCTCCGCAGCTGATCCGCCACACCTCACCGGCGATCTACTCCGGGATCGCTCGACGCGCCCTCGTCGCGGCCCGCCGCCAACCGACCGGCCCGCGTCGCCCGGCGATCGTGCGTCGGGTCCGCGTGTGCGAGCCGGCCGACGGCATCGTCGAGGCGTGCGCCGTCGTCGTCGCGCACGGTCGGGTGCGCGCCCTCGCCCTGCGCCTGGAGGGCCTGGACGGGCGGTGGTTGGTGACGCAGCTGTCCGTCGGGTGAGCGGTCAGCGGCGCTTGCGCTTGACCTTCTTGCCGCGCCGGTTGGCGGGACGCTCGACCGGCTTCTGCCCGCCCGACCGCACCACGGAGCCGTCCTCGCCGGGTGCCGAGTAGCTGAGCACCCGGTCGCTGTCACTCGTGTGCAGGTCGACGCCGGAGAGGCTGACGCCGGTCGGGACGGACTCACCGTCAGCCTCCTCGGACCCGCCCGAGCCGTCCACGACGGCGGTCTCGGCGAGGCCGGCCATCATGTCGGAGACCGAGCGCGGGGCGACCGCCGTGGCGGGTGCCTCGGCGCCGGTCACCTGCACCTCGACGCTGAACAGGTGCGAGACCGACTCCTCCTTGATGGAGTCCATCATCGCCTCGAAGAGCTGGAACCCCTCACGCTGGTACTCGATGAGCGGGTCGCGCTGGGCCATGGCTCGCAGGCCGATGCCCTCCTGGAGGTAGTCCATCTCGTAGAGGTGCTCGCGCCACTTCCGGTCGAGGACCGACAGGACGACGCGCCGCTCGACCTCACGCATCGTCTCCGAGCCGAGCTGCTCCTCCCGGCGGTCGTAGGCCTCGTGCGCGTCCGTCAACAGCTGCTCGTGGAGCAGTTCGTTCGTGACAAGCTGGCGGCCGCCGGCCATGTCCTCGATCTGCTCGATCGTGAGCGACACCGGGTAGACCTGCCGCAGCGCGTCCCAGAGGTGTTCGAGGTTCCAGTCTGCGGCGAAACCCTCGGCGGTAGCCGCGTCGATGTAGCCACCGATCACCTCGTTGACGAACAACCGCATCTGGTCGTGCAGGTCCTCGCCCTCGAGAACCGACCGGCGCTCGTCGTAGATGACCTGGCGCTGCCGGTTCATCACGTCGTCGTACTTGAGGACGTTCTTGCGGATCTCGTAGTTCTGCGCCTCGACCGCGCCCTGGGCCTTCTGGATCGAGTTCGTCACCATCTTCGACTCGATCGGGGTGTCGTCGTCCATGCCGGCGGTCTGCATGAACCGGTCGACGATGCCGGCGTTGAACAGGCGCATCAGGTCGTCGTTGAGCGACAGGTAGAAGCGCGACTCGCCGGGGTCGCCCTGGCGACCGGAGCGGCCGCGGAGCTGGTTGTCGATGCGCCGGGACTCGTGGCGCTCGGTGCCGAGGACGTAGAGGCCGCCGAGCGCGACGACCTCCTCGTGCTCCTCGGCGACGGCGGCCTCAGCCGCGGCGAGCGCCTGGTCCCAGGCGGCCTCGTACTCCTCGGGAGTCTGCTCGGGGTCGAGGCCGCGGCGTTTCAGCTCGGCCACGGCCCGGAACTCGGAGTTGCCGCCGAGCATGATGTCGGTGCCTCGACCGGCCATGTTCGTCGCGACCGTGACGGCGCCCTTGCGGCCGGCGTCGGCCACGATGGCCGCCTCACGCTCGTGCTGCTTCGCGTTGAGCACGTTGTGCCGGATGCCGCGCTTGTTCAGCTGCTGCGCCAGGTACTCGCTCTTCTCGACCGAGGTCGTGCCGACGAGGACCGGCTGGCCCTTCTGGTGGCGCTCGACGATGTCCTCGACGACCGCGTCGAACTTGGCGACCTCGGTCCGGTAGATCAGGTCCGGCTGGTCGATCCGGATCATCGGCTTGTTGGTCGGGATCGGGATCACGCCGAGCTTGTAGATGGAGTTCAGCTCGGCGGCCTCGGTCTGGGCCGTGCCGGTCATGCCCGAGAGCTTGTCGTACATGCGGAAGTAGTTCTGGAGGGTGATCGTCGCGAGGGTCTGGTTCTCGTTCTTGATCTCCACCCCCTCCTTGGCCTCGATGGCCTGGTGCATGCCCTCGTTGTAGCGGCGGCCCGGCAGCATGCGGCCGGTGTGCTCGTCGACGATGAGGATCTCGCCGTTCATGACGACGTAGTCCTTGTCGCGCTTGAACAGCTCCTTGGCCTTGATGGAGTTGTTGAGGTAGCCGATGAGCGGGGTGTTCGCGGTGTCGTAGAGGTTCTCGATGCCGAGGAGGTCCTCGACCTTGGCGATGCCGGGCTCGAGGACGCCGACAGTGCGCTTCTTCTCGTCGACCTCGTAGTCGCCGCGGCCGTCTTCGCCGCGGTTCAGCCGGCGGGCGATCTTGGCGAACTCCACGTACCACTTCGTCGCAATGTCGGCCGGCCCCGAGATGATGAGCGGGGTGCGGGCCTCGTCGATGAGGATGGAGTCGACCTCGTCGACGATGCAGAAGTTGTGGCCCCGCTGGACGAGCTCTGCGGGCGACCAGGCCATGTTGTCGCGGAGGTAGTCGAAGCCGAACTCGTTGTTGGTGCCGTAGGTGATGTCCTTGGCGTACTCGGCGCGCCGCTGCTCGGGGGTCATCGACGCGAGGATGCAGCCGGTCTCGATGCCGAGCGCGCGGTGCACACGGCCCATCAGCTCGGACTGGTACTCGGCGAGGAAGTCGTTGACGGTGATAACGTGCACGCCCTTGCCGGTCAGGGCGTTGAGGTAGGACGGGAGCGTCGCGACGAGGGTCTTGCCTTCACCGGTCTTCATCTCGGCGACGTTGCCCATGTGGAGCGCTGCGCCGCCCATGAGCTGCACGTCGAAGTGCCGCTTGCCGATCGTCCGCTTGCTCGCCTCACGGACGGCGGCGAACGCCTCTGGCAGCAGGTCGTCGAGGCTCTCGCCCTCCTCGAGGCGCTTGCGGAAGTTCGGCGTCTCCTCGCGCAGCTCCTCGTCGGTCAGCTTCTCGAAGTCGGCCTCGAGGGCGTTGACCTGCTTCGCGATGCCCTGCAGCTTTTTCAGGGTCCGGCCCTCGCCGGCGCGCAGCAGCTTCTCGATCACCATGGCCTTGTTCTCTCCCGACTGACTTTGTGTGCCGCCCGCGGGCGCGCGACAGCCCCGCGCTGTGCACGGGACCCGCCTAGGCTAGCCGCCCATCCGTCTCCCCCACCAACGCACGGGCCCCCACGCTCTGTTCCGCGGCGCGTCGATCTCTCGCTTCCCGGCCATCCTGTATGCCGCTCGGCGCGCTCGCAGCGCCGCTGCCGTGCGGGGCGTGGTGCGCCTCGGGGAGGGATCCGGCCTCGAGCCCGAGCCAGCTGGCCATCGCCTCGAGCTGGCGTCGGAGGGCGGCTGCGGCTGCGGGTGGCGCGTCCGGTTCCCAGGTCACGGCGTGGCACCGGAGCACGCCACGCTGCCGATCGGCCTTGAGGTCGCAGCGGGCGACGAGACGGTCGCCGAAGAGGAAGGGCAGGACGTAGTAGCCGTGCACCCGCTTGTGCTTCGGCGTGTAGATCTCGATGCGGTAGTGGAAGTCCCACAGCGTGTGGACCCGCTCGCGTTGCCAGACGAGCGAGTCGAAGGGGCTGAGCAGCGCCTCGGCCTGGACCCGCCGCGGGATGCGCGCCTCGGCGTGCAGCCACGCCTGTCGCCATCCGGGCACCGTGACCGGGATGAGCTCGCCGACGGCGACCAGGTGCGCGATGGCCGGGCGCACCTGTTCCCGTTTGAGCCGGAAGTAGTCGGCGAAGCACCGTTCCGACCCGATCCCGTGGGCGCGGGCGGCGATGCGCACCAGCTCGAGGAAACGCTCGGGGTCGGCCTCCGCGCCGGGTCGGTCGAGCCATGCGCCGCGGACCGCCGGTGTCGGTGGCACGTCGAGAGCGGAGTACCGGCGCTCGAACTGTGAGGTGCGGCCCGCCGAGCTGATGCGCCCGGCCCAGAAGAGGCACTCGAGCGCCCGCTTGACCTCCGACCAGTTCCATCCCCAGTGCTCGGTGCTCCGCGGCTGGTCGTGCTCGAGGGCCCGCTCCACCTCGGCCGCGGTGAGCGGACCGCGGAGCTCCACCTCACGCTGGACGACGTCGACGAAGTCGGGACGCTCGGCGAGGATGCGCCGCATCGACCCCCACGCCTTCTCGGCCGCCTCGCGCATGCGGAAGTCGAGCAGGGGCCAGGTGGCCGGCGGGATGAGACTCGCCTCGTGTGCCCAGTACTCGACGAGCCGGCGCGGGGCACGGTCGCGGGCGCGGTCGAGCAGAGCGGTGTCGTAGGGACCGAGGCGGGAGAAGAAGGGCAGGTACTGGCTGCGAACGACGACGTTCACGCTGTCGATCTGCACGACGCCGACCCGGTCGACAACGCGTTGCAGGTGGCGCATTGTCGCGCCGAAGGGCTCGGGTCGCGGGTCGAGGAAGCCCTGCGCCGCGATGGCGATGCGGCGCGCCTGCTCCCGGCTGACCCGCCGCATGGGTGCCGGCCTCGCCTGACCCTTTGGTCTCATCTCCTCGGCCCTCCGGGCCTCCCTCGCTGGCGCTCGGTCGGGTCCTCGGTCTCTCGTCGACGAGACACCCTCACGACGGTCGGCGCTCATGCGTCCGGGTCGATGAGCCGCTGCCGCACCGCATACATCGCCGCCTCCATGCGAGAGTGCATCTGCAGCTTGTCCAGGATGTTGCGGATGTGGTTGCGCACGGTGTTCTCGGAGATGTACAGCTCCCCACCGATCTCGCGGTTGAGCCTGCCCTGCGCGACGAGCTTGAGGATGTCGAGCTCTCGCTTGGTGAGCCGCGGCACCTCGAGGCCGGGCGTGGGAGCGGCGAGATGCTCGTGCTCGCTGAGGTGTGCGAACTCGTTGAGGAGCTTGGCGGCCATCATCGGCGAGACGAGCGCATGCCCGTGGTGCAGCCCGCGAATCCCGGCCGCGACCTCCTCGGGCGGGACGTCCTTGAGCAGGTAGCCGTGTGCGCCCGCACGGACCGCCTCGAAGAGGTGGGACTCGTCGTCGGAGCTGGTCAACATCAGGATCCGGGCCGACGGCACCCGCTGACGGATCGCCCGGCACGCCTCGATGCCACCGCGACGAGGCATGCTGACGTCCATGAGGATGACGTCTGGCAACGTCTCCTCCGCCTGCTCGACGGCCTCGATCCCGTCCGCGGCCTCGCCGACGACCTCGATGCCGTCCTCGGTGCCGAGGATCGTCTGCAAGCCCCGGCGATAGAGGGCGTGGTCGTCGACGATGAGGACACGGATGCACTCAGAGCTGGTGGCTTGCACGATCGACATCTTCGCAAAGGTTCGGCTGCCGGGGGCCTGCGACCCGCAGACCCCCGGCATGAGGCCATGCGCCGTCAGCCGGTCGCGGCCGCAGCAGCCGGCTCGGAGACCGCCGACTCGGAGTCGAGGTGGATGACGCCGTAGCTCCAGCCCCGGCGCCGGTACACCACGCTCGGTTGACCGGTGTCGGCGTCCTGGTAGAGGAAGAAGTCGTGTCCGACGAGCTCCATCTGGTTGAGCGCGTCCTCGAGGGTCATGGGCGCCGCCGTGTGGACCTTCTCGCGAACCTCGATGGGTGAGTTGCCCATGGCCCCGAAGCGGTCGAGGTCGTCGATGCGGTCCTCCTCCGGAGCAGGAGGCTCGTCACCGTTGGACTCAGCCGGTGTGAAGCGGGCCGTCGCCTGGCCGACCGATTCGGGGAGCCGCCGCCCGCGACTGACGCGCCGCTTGTCGTTGCTGCGGCGGAGCCGCTCGAGCAACTTGTCGAGGGCGGCATCGAGCGCCACGAACTTGTCGTCCTTGCACGCCTCGGCCCGGATGACGGGCCCCTTGGCGCGGCACGTTATCTCCACCCGTTGTGAGCCCCGGCTCACCCGTTCGTTCGTGACGACCACGTCGACGCGGTGCACCTTGGGCGCGAGCGTCGGGACCTTGGCCAGACGCTCCTCGAGCTGCTCATGGAAACGGTTGGGGATCTGGACATGACGCCCAGTGACGACAATCTCCACGGTTCCTCCTGGATCGCGAGTTCGGTGTTGGTTTCCGGGCCCGGGTGAGGCCCGCATCCCTGCCGCGGCATCACCCTCTCGCTCGATCACAGCGCTGGCGCCCCTGACGGCGCCCGCAGAACTGGGGGCTGTTACCCCGACCCTAACCGTCCTCGACAGCGGGCGGAAGGGAGGTGGGGTCGGCGTGGCGGGGCGGAGTGGCGAACCCCACTGTGCCGCTGGGGATTCGACGGACCGCTGCCCGACGGCGACGGCGACGTGGCACCGCCACGGCCACCCCCAGGACGTGTCTCGCCCCTGCATCGTCAAGGGCGCGAGCACATTCGACGAGGGTCGCTCCGGTGGTCATGACGTCGTCGACGACGAGGCAGTCCCGGCCGGCCACCAGCTGCCGCCCGGCAGGTCCGACGCGGAACGCGCCGCTGACGTTGTCACGCCGCGCGCTCGTGGCGAGGCCCGCCTGGTCCCGCACCCGGCGCCGCTCGTCCAGGACGGGTACGACCTCCAGACCCGGCAACGGCAGGCCCGCGACCACGAGTCGCGTGAGCTCGTGAAGTGGCACGTCGCCGCGCATGCGACGGGAGCGCCGCGACGAGGGCGCCGGCACGATGAGTGGCGGAGCGGAGCCGTACCCGCCGTCAGCGAGCGCCGTCGTCAGGGCTGCGTCGAGGAGCGGCAGGAGCTGGCGCGTGAGGTCGCGCCGACCCTCGTCCTTCCAGGCGGTGATCGCGGCCCGCAGCGGGTCGGCGTAGGTTCCCCAGGCATAGACGGGCGGTATGCCGGGCGGCGGTGGGTGCGGGGTGACGAGGTGCGGCCCGTCGGGGAAGGCGAGCCGCTCGAGGGCGCGCCCGCAGCGCCGGCACCATGGCGCCCCCGTCCGGTGGCAGGCGGCACACTCGAGCGGCAGGACGAGGTCGAGCAGCGGGCGCAGGGACATGCGTCCATTTCACGCGCCCCGCGGCCCTACGGGAGGTCGCCTGCCGGCCCGTGTGGATGAGCGGCATACGGCAATTGGGATGTGGACGGCCCGCCAACGGGCACCTGCTCAGCGACCGGGCACGAGCACGTCCGTGCCGTTCGACACCACCGGCCAGGTGCGCCCGGCACGGGCCAGGACCTGCCCCGCGTCGGTGACGATCATGATCCCGCCGGCTCCGCCGACCGTCGTGATCGAGACGGCGCCGGGCACCGCCGCGAGCCGGCTGTCCTCTGGGTCGGACTGCCCGTGGCGACGGATCCCGTCGAGGCCGCCGCCGACGGTACCGATCCACGGACGCACCGGGTCTTCCTGCCCGATCCGGCCGAGCACCGCGTAGGAGTCGTTGTCGAGCCAGACGACGTCGCGCATGAGGGTCAGGGGCTCAGCCTGCTGCCACGGCGCCGCGAGTCCGGTCGGCTGTCCGCTCGGGGCACGGACGATGCCGGTGACATCGAGCCTCGCGTCATGCCCCTTCGCGTTGGTCGAGACGACGAGCAGCCTCGCGTTGTCGGGTGAGATCGCGATCGAGCTGATCCGCCGGTCGTCGAGCCACGGCGCGGAGATGCGCTGGGGCGCCAGGGCGGCATCGGTGGCGTCGGTGTGCGTGGCCCACAGCCCGCCCCGCCCGTTCGGGCCCAGCCCGCCGACCCACACGTAGCCGGCGGCGTCGTAGCGGGGACGGGTCAGCTCGGTCGCGAAGGACGGCAGCACCGTCGCGCGCCCGTCCCGCCACCGGGCGAGCTGGCGCCGGTCTCCCCCGACGGCCGCAATCTCCTTGCCGTCGACGGACATCGCGAGCCCGGTCCACCCGCTCTGGATGGCGCCGGGATCCCCGTCCTTGTGCGCCGTGTCCGCGGGCTTGCGGCCGACAGTGCTGTCCGGGATGGCGCGGGGGTCGATGCGCGAGAAGGACTCGCCGTTGCGCACGAGGGCGGTGTCGAAGCTCGGGACCGGCGCCCGGCCGTAGTCGAGCTCGTCGGGGCCCGCGACCCAGGCACCGATGCCGGCGAGCTCGAGCTCGACGCCTTGGACGGCGAGGCCGACCGACTGGACGGAGCCGACCTGGCTCAGGGTCGCGCTCAGCTGGGCCCACATGGCGGCCCGCTCGATGGGGTCGGCCTTGAGGGCCGGCTCGGTGAGGTTGACCTGGGCCCGACCGTTGTTGACCGGCACCGCGTTGACCGACAGCTTCGTCGCGGCAGGCACCCCGCTGCGGACCGCGCCGCCGAGGTAGTCGGGTACTGGGGCCAGCTGGGCGCGGGCCAGGGTGGTGACGATGCGGGAACCGCTGGGGAACCAGCGGAGGTCCGGCACGAGGCGGCGGCCGCTCGGGGTGATGTAGTAGACCCGCCGGGCCTCGTAGAGCCGGTCGAACGCCGCCGAGTCGAGCCACAGGCCGAAGCCGGTCCGGGGCAGCTCGATCCGCCACTCACCGGCGACCTTCGTGAGCCCGAACGTGACCGACGCCCGGGTGCCCGGCGGCAGCTCCTGGTAGCGCCCGTCGGCCGAGACGCGGGCCACGGCCCTCGTCGACACCTCCACCTGCTCCGGGCCGAGCTGCTTCATGGTGAGGTCGTCGGCGGTGTCGTAGACGATGACGTCCTCGCTCGTCCACCGCCACAGGTCCGGCGACTGCGGGGCGAGGTAGGACTTGCCCGTCTCGCGGTTCTCGTCCACGTCCTCGTTGGACCGGATGAAGCCGAGGACGATCTGCTCCTGGCTCGCGCCGTCGAAGGGGGCCTGCGGCAGGACCCGCACCTGGTCGCCGACCGGTTCGTCGAGCCGCCGCCCCTCGAGGACCGGGCCGTCCGAGGGCAGACCACCGCAGGCCGACACGCCGAGGACGGCGACCGCCGTCAGGGCCGCCGCCGCGAGCTGTCTGCGCCTGCTCATCCCTCGGACTTCCGCGACGCCGTGTGGGGGGCGCCTGGCGTGCCTGCCGCGCCGCCCGCCGAGCCTGCCGCGCCCCTGTCGGCCGTGCCGGGCCGCGCCGCACCGGTGAGGGCCGGACCGGTCAGGACGGCGCCGGTGACGGTCGGGGCGGTGAACGGCGGCTCCAGGGCTCCGGTGGGCCCGAGCGGGGTGAGTGGCAGGGGCGAGCCGGTGATCGTCGAGTCGGCCTTCTTGGGCAGCGTGAGGCGGAAGCAGGAGCCCTGCCCCGGCGCGCCCCATGCCTCGAGCCTGCCGGCGTGGAGACGGGCGTCCTCGAGGGCGATCGCGAGCCCGAGGCCGGTCCCGCCGGTGGTTCGGGCCCGGGCCGGGTCCGCCCGCCAGAACCGGGTGAACACCAGGGCCGCCTCACCCGGCCGCAGCCCGATGCCGTGGTCGCGGACCGTGACGGCGACCGCGGAGTCGTTCTGCCCGAGGGTGATCTCGATGGCGTGGCCCTCACCGTGCTCGATGGCGTTGGAGACGAGGTTACGCAGGATGCGCTCGATGCGTCGTGAGTCCATGTCCGCGACGACCGGCTCGGCCGGCTCGCGCAGGACCAGCTCGCTGCCCTTGCGCTCCGCGAGGGCGCGGTGCGCGTCGACGACATGGTCGACGCAGAGGCGCAGGTCCGTCGCCTCGATCTCGAGGACGGCCGCGCCTGCGTCGAACCGGGAGATCTCGAGCAGGTCTGACAGGAGCGACTCGAAGCGGTCGAGCTCGCCTCGCAGCAGCTCGGCCGAGCGCGCGACTGCGGGGTCGAAGTCGCTGCGGGAGTCGTGGATGAGGTCCCCCGCCATGCGGATCGTCGTGAGCGGGGTGCGCAGCTCGTGCGACACGTCCGAGACGAACCGCTGCTGCACCCGGGAGAGGTTCTCGAGCTGGCCGATCTGCTGCTGCAGCGAGGCCGCCATCGCGTTGAAGGAGTTGGCGAGCCGGGCGAGGTCGTCCTCGCCCTTGACCCGCATCCGCTCACCGAGGTTGCCGTCTGCGAACCGTTCCGCGATCCGGGCCGCCCGGCGCACCGGGTCCGCGACGAGACGGGTCACGACGAACGCGACCGCGCCGACGAGCAGGATGAGCGCCGCGGCGCCGAAGAGGAACGTCTGCCCGATGAGGCCCATGATCTGCCGCTCGCGGTCCATGGGGTAGATGGAGTAGAGGCCGTAGGTGCGCGCGAGCGGGAGGTCGACCTGCTGGCCGACGATGACGGCGGACACCTCGTGACCGCTCTCGTCGATCGTCGCCACCTGCAGGTGCTGCCGGTCGGGAGAGCTCGACACCGCTTGGCGGAGGCTCGACGGGATGAAGCGGACCCCGATCTCGTTGCTCTCGATCGGGCCGATCGCCACCGGGGCCGTGTTGTTGTCGGTCCGCGACAGGACCACGTAGCGCCGCTCGTTGCCGGCGTCCTGGCGGTAGGACTTGACGAGCTCGGTGGCGAACTGCGTGATCTGCGCGATCGACTCGGTCTGGTCCGTGTAGAGGATCTGGCGCTGCGCGTCCTTGGCGAGCCGGAGGCTGTCCTCGGCGGCGAGCTTCTGCCGGCTGTCGACGAGGCCCTGGGCGATCGCGCCGTACAGGTAGGTGCCGACGGCGCTCATGACGAGCAGACCGAGCAGCATCGTCACGACGACCACCCGGAAGCCGAGCGACGAGCGCCAGAGGTGCCGGGTCCGCGCCCAGCCGTGGCGCAGCAGGGACCCGGCCCGCTGGGCGAGCCCGTCCCGGCCGGGCTGCTGCTTCATCGTCAGGCGGGACCTGCCTTGTAACCGACGCCCCGGACCGTCACGACGATCTCGGGGTGCTCCGGATCGTGCTCGATCTTCGAGCGCAGCCGCTGCACGTGGACGTTGACGAGGCGGGTGTCCCCGGCGTGGCGGTAGCCCCAGACCTGCTCGAGCAGGACCTCGCGGGTGAAGACCTGCCACGGCTTGCGAGCCAGCGCGACGAGGAGGTCGAACTCGAGCGGCGTCAGCGACAGCGGCTCCCCGGCCCGCTTCACCGAGTGGCCGGCGACATCGATGTCGAGGTCGCCGATCGCGAGCTTCTCCGGGGCCGGCTCGTCGCCCCGGCGCAGCCGCGCCCGCAGCCGGGCGATGAGCTCCTGGGGCTTGAACGGCTTGACGACATAGTCGTCCGCGCCGGACTCGAGGCCGACGACGACGTCGACGGTGTCGGTGCGGGCGGTCAGCATGACGATGGGGACACCGCTCTCCGCGCGGATCCGCCGGCACACCTCCATGCCATCGAGCCCGGGCAGCATGACGTCGAGCAGCACGAGGTCCGGCTTCGAGTCCCGGAACGCACCGAGCGCCTCGGACCCGTCCGCGACGTGGGTCACATCGAGACCCTCGTTGCGCAGGACGATGCCGAGCATCTCGGCGAGCGCCAGGTCGTCGTCGACAACCAGAACGCGACCCTTCACGTCATACTCCCTCCACGGCGTCCCCACCCGCCGTCGTCCGCTTCCAGTCAGCCCACATCATCACACACCGACGCTCGTGCTCAGGCCCGGACTCGGAGTGGCTCGCGCGGCGCGTCAGCCCTGGGTGATGTACCACTTGCCCTTGAGCCTGACCGCCTTGAGGTTCTTGATGATGGACGCGGCCATGTCCGGCGTCGTCTTCGCCGCGTCGAACGTCGCGGTGTCACCCTGGACCTTCGCGCCCTGCACCTTCAGGCCCTTGAAGAGGTCCTTGACCGACTTCAGCTGCCCGAGCATCGGCGTGACGGCCTGGGCGCACTGCTGCTTGGCGTCGGGGAGGTCCTCGATCGCGGTGCCCTTGACCGCCATGAGTCCGCAGACCGTTGCGCTGTCACCGGCCAGCAGCGCGGTGAGCCAGGCAGTCATGGCCGCCTCGGGCGTGGACTGGTCGACGTGCGCCGCCGAAGTGGACCCGGTCGCCGTGTCCGCCGGTCCTGAGCCGCTCCCCCCGGCCGTCGGGCTGTCCGTCGCCGCGCCGCCGGTCGCCGTCTCGGTCGTGGTGACCGCGCCGGTCGAGCCCGAGGTGGGTGGCGCTGAGGTCGAGCACGCACCGATCGTGAGGACGAGCGCGGTCGCCGCCACGCCGCACATCAGCTTCTTCATGGGTCTTCCTGTCGTGTCCTTCCGGGATCGCCCACCGCCGCGGCGACGCGCCCCTCCCCGGCGCTCGTTCCCGTGCCGCAACCCCAAGCAAGGGTATGCCGCCCAGCTGGCGCAGCTGGACGGCATACCCCCGATGTGGCTGACGAGCGCTCCTGTCCTCACGCCAACTCAAGGTCTCGTCTCCTCGGGGCTCCGGGCCTCCCTCGCTGGCGCTCGGTCGGGTCCTCACCCCGTCGTCGACGAGACGGCGCTCA
>NZ_JBQCCV010000276.1:0-13333 GCF_051961875.1 Intrasporangium sp.
CGACCGCGCTGAGGGCGGCCCGGATCTCGTCGGTCTTCTTCGTCGTCTCCTGCTTCATCACCCTGGCGACGCACGACACTGTCGGCTGGGTGACGATCGCGCTGGTCTGGCTCGGGCACGTCACGGTGACCGGCGCCGAGCTCTACCTGTCGGCTGCGAGCTGGTCGTTCGAGGCCGAGCTGATGGACCCGCGGCAGCGCGGCGCGTACCAGGGCGCCGCAGAGATGAGCGGCACGCTCGGGCGAGTCTGGGCCCCGGCCCTCTACACGTTCCTCGCGATGAACTGGGGCGCCACCGGCTGGCTGCTCATCGCCGGGATCATCGTCCTCGCCACCCTCGGCATCCACCCGTCGACCAGAATGGCGCGGCGATTCCTCGAGCAGCACGTGCCGGCCGACGTGCTCGCCGACGCCCGCGCGTCCTCGCCCGAGCCCGAGGAGGGCCTCACGGTCGGGCCGCCCTCACTCATCGCCACGGACGAGCCGGCAACCGCCCCCGACCCGATCCGGTGACCCTGCCGGGCCCCCATCTCGGCACGCCTGCCAGGTCGGGCCCGAGTGGACAAGGTCGTCGCGGGCGTCCCGGGTCGGCTTCAGCGCCAGAACTCGGCGAGTTGCTCGGCCAGGCCTTGGCCCTGGCCGTAGCCTCCTCGTGCGGCCTGCCGACGCGTCGCTGGATCCAGCGCATTGGCGTCGAAGACGTCACCCGCGCCGGCATCCGGGAACACGGTTTCCACCGCGCTGCCGCCCGCCCGAAGCTCGGCGACCTGGGTTGCGAGGTCCATGCCCCACTCGAGCGGCATGCGCGTCCGGCCGCCGAACGGTGACAGCACCAGCACGCGGCCGTATCCGGCCGCCAGGTCGGCGTTCTCGCTGCGTCGGTAGCCGCCGTTGATGTAGCGGTCCTCGCCGATCGGGTACGGCGTCATCGCCGAGGTGCTGGCGGCGACGGCGTCGACCAGGTCGATCCCGCTGTGGCGGTCGAACAGGACCGGCTCCCCGGTCCGCGCATCGACGGCCACGATGAGCACCTGCTGGTGCGGCCACTGCTGGCTGGGGAGCCGGGACGCGACGACGTCGCGCCACCGCGTCTGTCCAGGGCCGTGGGAGGCAGCGGTCTCGAGCGCCGCGGCGCCCATCCTGCGGCGCATGTCCGACGGATCCGTTGCGGACGCGATGATGCCGTTCGACCACTCCATGTAGCTCGGCCCCGACACGGTTGGGGCGCGTCGCTGGTCCGATCCTGCGCCGGCCCGTGGCGAAGGCACCTCGGCGAGGATGGCGGCATACAGCTCGCCCGGCCGTATGCCGCTGGTGATCTGGGCCGCCACCGTCGATCCTGCCGACGTGCCGATGATGAGGTCGGCCTCTGTGACGTCGAGCCCCGCATCGGCGAGGCCGGCGATGAGACCGAGCTCCCACGCGTTGCCTGCCGCTCCGCCGCCGGCAAGGACCAGGGCGCGTGTGTTGGGCCTGGTGCGCGAGGTCGAAGAAGGTGTTGTGTTCATGGGAGTCGCCTTTCGCGAGGGTGCCTGTCCGGCGCTCCCAATGCGGCTATCTCAGTCGCGCGATCGTGGACTGCGGGGGAGCACCCACTGCGGATACTGCGTCCATGGGTCTCACCTCCTGGCGGTCGATCACGATCGCCTGAACGCTAGCAGTCCGGCGACACGGTGCGCCTCGGCATTGCGACGGTTGCAGCGTCCCTGCCGAACGCGCGGGAAGGCCGCTGATGGGCCTAGGGGGTCAGGGGCTGCCGGCCGCCTCTCGCGCCGCGGCCAGGCGTTCGACGGTGTCGGGGTGGGTCGCGAACAGCAGGTACTCGAGGCGGGGCGGGTGGACATCGGCAATGTTGACCGTGGCCAGGCGCACCTGCATCGCGGCGAACGCGGCGGCGTCACCGGTCAGCTGGAGCGCGTGCTGGTCGGCGCGGGCCTCGACCCTGCGCGAGACCAGGCTCTGCAGCGGCCCGGTCACCAGTCCTGCCAGCGCCAGCCCGGCGAGCACCAGGCCGATCGCCGTCGGGGAGCCGATGGAGTCCACCCCTGCTCGGCGTAGGAGGCCACCCCACTGGCCGAGGAGGTACAGCGCCACGACCGCCGCAGCGGCGCCGATCGCCGCCAGCAGCGTGCCCAGTTCCGCGTCGCGGTCCGTGGCGTGGCCCAGCTCATGCGCGACGACACCGCGCACCTCACCGGCGGGCGCCTCGCGCAGGAGCGTGTCGTAGACCACGATCCGCCGGGTGGGGCCGAAGCCGGACACGTACGCGTTGAGCCCGGTCGTACGCCGCGATGCGTCCGCCACCAGCACCTCGCGCACCGGTATGCCGTCTCGAGCCGCCATCACGAGCAGCTCGTCGCGCAGCGGCCCGGCCGGCATCGGGGTGAACCTGTTGAACACCGGCTCCACGAGGACCGGGAAGACGAACGACAGCAACACCACCAGGGCCGCGGCACACACCGCACCGAACGCCCACCACCAGACCGGTGCGAGCCGGGTCAGCGTGTAGAAGCCACCGAGGACCAGGGCGCCCATCACCGCTCCGACCGCGCAGCTCTTGAGCAGGTCCACCGCCCAGCCGCCCCAGCCCTGGGTGGACAGCCCGTAGGCGCGCAACACCGTATGCCGCCACGCCGCAAACGGCAGGGACAGCAGCCACACGATCAGGAGGATGGCCAGGCCGCCGAGCAGCGCCTCTGCCAGCCAGTGGCCGCCGAGCGGCTGCGCCACCCACGCGACGATGCGGGCAGCGGCCGGCGTTAACCCGAGCAGCAGGGGTGCCACCAGCCCTGACAGGAGCGAACCGTACGAGCTCGGGCGCAGCGCGGCGTGCAGGTCCCGGCCCCTCGTGATCATGCCGTCGGGTAGGTCCCCCAACGCCGCCACGCGCGAGGCGGGGGTCGGCCTGGGCACCCGCCAGGGCACCAGCGCGGTCCCTGCAGCAGCGAGCGCGATGGCCAGCGCGACCAACGCCACCAACGCCCATCTGGCGCTGTCGGCCTGCGCGCTGGAGGATTCAGTCGTGAAGCTCAAGCTCGACCTGCACGAGATCTACAACAGGGGTGATGAGATCGAGCGAGCGCTCCGCGGCATCATCGACGAGGCGATCGAGAAGAAGGCGCCCCTCGTGGAGATCATCCCCGGGAAGGGCTCCGGTCAGCTGAAGAAGCGGGTGCTGCGCTTCCTGGATCGCAAGGACGTCAAGGCTCTCTACCACCGGGTCGAGAAGGACTCCGACAACTTCGGTCGCGTCTTCGTGCACTTCAAGTGGAAGTAGCGATCCGGGCCGGCTGTCGTCCCGCAGCAAGTCCCTGACACGTCGGATACTTGGGTATGCGCTCACCACCGGCAGGGCGCGAAGGTCACCACCGTCCGCGGTGCACCACCTCGTCGAAGGGGCGCCGGTTCAGCCGCCGGATCACGGCCAACGGCTTGTCTGCCGGGTAGCCCACGGACAGCAGATAGGCCAGGAACCGCCCCTCGGGAAAGCCCAGCACGGCCCTGGCTTGCTCCTGGTCGGTCGCGGCCGCATGGCCGGTGCCGACGCCCAGGTCGGCCGCGGCGACGGTCATCGCATAGGTCGCTTGGCCCAGGTCGTACTGCAGCAGAGCCGACTCACGATCGTCCTTCGGATCCGGCGCGACGATCGCGATCGCGGCCGCCGCTCCGGCGACATGCTTGGCGCCTTGCCAGACCTTGGCCAGCTCGACCAGCTGCGCCCGGTCCGTGACGAGCACGAAGTCCCACGGCTGCCAGTTGCCCGCCGACGGGGCACGACGCCCAGCCTCGAGAATCCGGTCGAGCGCCTCGTCAGCGACTGGCTGCTCGGTGAACTGCCGGACGTTTCGTCGCGCCCGTAAGGCATCCCAGGTCTCCACCGTCACATCTTGCGCCGCCCCGTGCCGGTGTGGCCACCATTGGGCGAAGACGTCTACGACACCTTGCGCGTGAAGGTGAGGTGGGTGACGCCGCTGGGGGACGAGACCGCCTCCACGTCATAGGCCTCCTCAAGGCCCTCAAGTCCGTCCCAGAGGCGGACACCGCGGCCGAGCACGATGGGGACCTGGACGAGATGCATGTGGTCGACGAGCCCCGCGGCGAGGAAGTCACGTATGACAGTGGGGCCACCCCCGATCCGGACGTCCAGTCCATCGGCTGCTTCGCGGGCCAGCTCAAGAGCCTCGGCCGGGCTCGCGTCGAGGAAGTGGAACGTGGTGCCGCCCTCCATCTCGAGCGGGGGCCGGGGGTGGTGAGTCAGAACGAAGGTCGGGGTGTGGAACGGCGGGTTCGGGCCCCACCAGCCTTTCCAGTCCGGGTCGTCCGACGATCCAGGCGGGCCGAACTTGTTCGCACCCATGATCTCGGCGCCGATGCCGGGACCATGGCGCTCGGCGAAGGCGTTGTCCACCCCGACGGTTCCGCCCGCGTCCCAGAACCGGGTGGCGAACATCCACTTGTGCAGTCGCTGGCCCGCATGACCGAACGGTGCCTCAAGGGTCTGCGGCTCGCCGGTGGCGAAGCCGTCGAGAGAGATGGAGAAGTTGTGGATCCGCGCGAGTGACATCAGCCCGATCCTAGGGCTGGTGCGACACGGTTTTGGGTCAATCACCAGCGGAGCCCGGCCTTGGCGTCGCGACGAGATGACGTGGTCCGTGGGGCCTCGCTCCCAAAAGCGGTTGTCGCCGGGGCCCTTGCCTGGTCTAGGTTCGGCGGATGGCCTTGGAATGGGAACAGGTAATCGTCCACTCGGAAGATCCGGCCACCCTGGCGCAGTGGTGGGCCGACGCTCTCGGCTGGGTCGTGGTCTACTCCTCGGCTGACGAGTTCGAGATCCGCCCGGCACCGGATCGTCTGCCGGGACTGGACTTCGTCCGGATCGATGAGCCGAAGAAGGCCAAGAGCCGGCTACATCTCGACTTCAGGCCTGACGACCAGGACGCCGAGGTGGCTCGTCTCGTGGCTCACGGCGCACGGCGCGTGGACGTCGGCCAAGGGGATGCAGCGTGGGTTGTCCTGGCCGACCCCGAAGGCAACGAGTTCTGCGTCCTGGCGGCGAAGTGATCCGCCCTCGCTGTCGCCACACGTCTGCGCCCGCCGACGTCGTCGCCTGAGTCAGGCAGCAGGACCCAGCGGTCACGCACGGGCAGAGCCGGGTCAGCGGCATACCGATCCTCGACGGGGCAGGCTGGCTGCGGCGACCGGTCAGGAGCCGAACAGGCCGAGCAGGAACTGCGGCTGCACGCTGACCACGAGCAGGACGAGCGCGCTCGCGACGAGCGCGACGGTGAGGGCGACCCGGCGGCCGGAACGGACCACATCGGGTGCGATCCCCTCCCCCGCGGCGACCGCCTCGGCCTCGCTCGGGTTGACGACCGGCCGCAGCCAGCGCAGGTAGACCGCGACGCCCAGGACGGCGTTGCCGGCGGCGATGACCGCGAGCCAGACCCAGCCCTCGACGATGACAGGCCGGAAGGCGACGATCTTGCCGACGAGCCCGATGACGCCGGGCGGCAGGCCGGCGAGGGACGTCAGGGCCAGCGCGAGCGCACCCGCTCGCCACGGGCTGCGCTTCCAGAGCCCGGCGTAGGCGGCGACGCCGAAGCCGCGGGCCCCGACCTCCCGGACCGTGCGGGCCACGACGGCGAACGCGACGAGGGTCGCGGCGACATAGGTGAGCAGGTAGATCGCCGCCGAGCGCTGCCCGAGCGCCGAGACGCTGACGAGGGGCAGGACCACCCAGCCGGCCTGGGCGACGGTCGACCAGGCGAGGAGCCGCACCACGTCGTCCTGGCGCAGCGCCATGATGTTGCCGAGCGTCATGCTGGCGGCGGCGAGGACGGCCACGGCGATGAGGCCCGGGGTGCTGAGGGCCGTGAGCGCCTGCACCACGACGAGGAGCGCGGCGAGCGCACCGACCTTCGAGACGGTGGCGAGGAACGTCGCAACGGCGGGGGTCGAGCCGGCGTAGGCGGTCGGCGTCCAGGCGTGGAACGGCACGAGCGAGAGCTTGAAACCGAGGCCGGCGAGGATGAGGACGAGCGAGAGGGAGAGGAGCCCGACGGAGGGATGCGACACCCCCGCCAGGGATCCCGTCGGGGGAAGCTGCCCTCCGGCGAGCGCCGCGTTCATGCTGAAGAAAGGCGCACCGGTCGCGAGGAACCACAGCGCCGCGCCGACGGCGAGCAGCGAGAACGACACGAGCGAGGTGACGAGCAGCTGCATGGCCCCGGCGAGGGCGGCCCGGGTGCCGGACAGCGCGACGAGCGCGATGACCGGCAGGGTCGCGAGCTCGAGGGCGATCAGCCAGGTCCCCAGGTCACGGCTGGCCGCGACGACGACGGTGCCGGTCAGGGCGGTGAGGAAGAGGATCGCCTCGATCGGCTCACGGGACACCTCGACCGGACGGGACCGGACGGCGGGCCAGGCGAGGGCGATACAGACGGCGGCCGCTAGCCCCGCGCCGAGCTGCAGGCTGCTGCCGAGGGCGCCGGCGCTCCAGAGGCACTCGGAGGCGGCCATGGCCGGGGAGTAGGGCGGCGAGCCGGTGACCGGGATGAAGGCGGCCCACGGCCCGGTCATGCAGAACGTCGTCCGGATCGCACCCGTCCCGCCGACCAGGCCGGGGACGGCGGCACCCGCGGCACCGAGCGACGCGACCGCGGCGACGACATACGGAAAGCCGCGCAGCCGGGGCAGGGCGAGGTCGGCGACGAGCACGACGAGGATGCCGGCGAGCGGGACGAGCGCGGGCAGGAGCGTGACGGCATCGACGCTGACGCTCATCGGCGCACCACCCCCAGGAGCCCGGCGGCGTCGAGGTCGGACAGGTGCAGCAGCAGCTGCGGGCCCACGCCGAGGACGACCATGACCCCGACAAGGGTCACGACGAGGCCGCGCCGCACGCCCGCGAGATCACGGACCGGGGTGGCCGCCGAGTCGCTGCCCTCCCCCGCCCAGACGATCCGGAGCACCCGGAGGGCGTAGCCGGCCGCGATCGCGAGGCCGACGGCCCCGACGACGACGCACGCCCGCAGCAGCGTGACCGGGCGGCCGGGCGCTGGGGACCATGCTGCATACAGGGCGAGGAACTCCCCCCAGAAGCTGACGAGGCCCGGCAGGCCGAGGGCAGCCGCGAAGCCGAAGACGAGGGGCACCCCGAAGCGGGGCGCCGTGTCGCGCAGGGCCGCCCGGGCCACGGCGAGGTCGGCCGAGCCCCACTGCTCCTTGAGGTCGCCGACCACGAGGAAGAGGAGCGCGGCGACGATCCCATGTGCGATGTTGCCGAAGAGGGCGGCCTGCAGGCCGGTATGGCTGCCGGACGCGAGGGCAAGCGCGACGAAGCCCATGTGGGCCACCGAGGAGTAGGCGACGAGGCGCTTGAGGTCACGCTCGACAAGGCAGGCGAGGCCTCCCCAGATGATCCCGACGACGCCGAGGATCGCGAGGATCGGCGAGAGCGTCGCGACGCCGGCGGGGACATTGGCGACCGCGAGCCGGACGATGCCATAGGTGCCCATCTTGAGCAGGACGGCGGCGAGCAGGACCGAGCCGGCGGTCGGGGCGATGGTGTGGGCGGCCGGCAGCCAGGTGTGCAGCGGCCAGAGCGGCACCTTGATGCCGAGGCCGGTGAGCAGCAGCGCGGCGATGGCGACCTGCAGTCCGTGGGAGAGCCGGCCGCCGTGCGTGGCCGCGAGCGCGTCGAGGTCGGAGGTGCCCTGGTGGTAGACGAGGAAGAGGATCCCGACGAGCATCAGCGTCGAGCCGAGGGCCGTGAAGAAGATGAACCGGCCTGCGGCGTCGGCGCGTACCGCGTCGGTGCGGTGGTGGTCGCCGAACCGCCGGATGAGCACCCACATCGGCACGAGGACGACCTCGAAGGCGACGAAGAAGAGCAGCGCGTCCCGGGCGAGGAAGGTGCCGAGCGCGCCGGCCTCGACGAGCAGCACGCACCCGAGGAGGGTCGACCGGGTGCCGCCCTGCGGCGGTGGTCCGTAGCGGGTATGGAGCACGACCCCGACGGTGAGCAGTGCGGTGAGCAGGATCAGGGCGATCGAGACGCCGTCGGGGGCAAGGTGCCACCGGATCCCGAGCGTGCGGATCCACATGACGTCGACGTCCAGGCGCAGGGCCGAGACGACGATGGCCAGCACGGCGGTCACCCCGGCCGCGACGAGGGCGACGAGGGTGTCCTGCTTCGCCGTCGGCGCCATGGCGAAGAGCACCACCGCCGCGACGAGCGGGATGAGCACGAGGACCGTCACCGCCATGCCGTCACCCCCAGGACCGCGACGAGGACGACGCCCACGACGACGCCGATGAGGGCCAGGGAGGGCACCGCTCGGTGGCTGCGCATCCCGGCCCGGCCGGCCGCGTGGGTCGTCGCGGCGAAGGCCCGGGGGTAGGCGTCGACGACGTCCCGGTCGAGGACGACGACGAGCCTGGCCACCGCGAGGACCGCTCGGCCGAAGGCGGCGTATGCCGTGTCGGCGCCGTAGCCGGCGACCGCTCCGATCCGGACGCGGGCGGGGACGAGCTCGGCAGCGTCGCGCTGGCCGCGACGGGACGCGACCCACACCGCCAGTGCTGCGCCCGCGATGAGGAGGACGGAGACCACTGCGGAGAGCCAGCCGACGTGGAGGCCGTCCTTGAGGGTGAGCAGCAGGAGCGTGCCGACGACGCTGAGCGCGGCGAGCACGGCCACGGGGACGGTGCGGAGCCAGGGCAGGACCTGGGCCGCGCCGAGCTTGTGCAGCCGGGACTCGTGCGGCTCGGTGTGGAGCGGGACGTGGTTGGGTCGGGCCGGCGGCGTCTCGTCTACCGCCTCGCCGTTCGCGTCCCAGGCCTCCCCCGCCTCGAGTGAGCGCTCCGCCCCAACCGTCACCGCAGCAGCATCTCCGTCGAGTGAGCGCTCCGCCCCACCGGTCACCGCAGCATCTCCGTCGAGTGAGCGCTCCGCCCCACCCGTCACGGGCTCCTCCTCGAGCGGCCCGTTCGCGGTGGTGATGGCTGGCGTGTCGAGGATGAACCAGGCGCGGGTGCAGTAGGCGGCGGTGAGGAACACGGTGGCGAAAAGCGCGATCACGACGACCCAGGCCCGGAACCCGGCGCCGTCGCCCACACCCTGCAGGGCGGCGTCGATGACGGTGTCCTTCGTGAAGAAGCCGACGAGCGGGGGCACCCCGGCCAGGGCGGCCAGTCCGATCGCCATCCCCCAGCGGAGCAGGCGGTCGCTGCGGCCCCGACCGGCCATGACCGCCAGCGCCGTCGACCCGACGATGGCGGCGAGCCAGCCTGCCCCGAGGAAGAGCAGCGCCTTGAAGAACGCGTGCCCGATGAGGTGGGCGATCCCGGGCCCGACGCCGACGGCCGCCGGGGCCACGGCCAGTGCCGCGAGCATGATGGCGACCTGGCTCAGCGTGGAGTACGCGAGCAACCGCTTGAGGTCGGCCTGGGCGAAAGCCAGCCCAGCGGCATACACCATGGTGATCGCGGCGAGCACGGCGAGGACGGTGCGGGCAGCGTCGTCGGGCTCGTAGAGGCTGAACAAGCGCGCGATGACGTAGGTGCCGGCCGCGACCATCGTTGCGGCGTGGATCAGCGCGGACGCGGGCGTCGGGCCCTCCATCGCGTCGGGGAGCCAGTCCTGGAACGGGACGAGGCCCGACTTGCCGGCGACGCCGATGACGACGCAGACGAGGCCGAAGGTCAGCAGCGCTGTCTGTCCGGGCTGGGTGATGACGGCGAGCAGGTCGGTGCTGCGCGCGCGGACCGAGAGGGTGACCAGCCCGACGACCATCGCCACATCGGCGACGCGGGTGACGAGAAAGGCCTTGTACGCCGCTCGACGGGCCGCCGCTCGCTCGCTGTCGTGGCCGATGAGCAGCCACGAGCACCAGCCCATGATCTCCCAGCCGACGAGGGTGAGGACGAGGTCCGCGGACTGCACGACGAGGAGCATGCCGGCGGCGAAGAGCGAGACCCCGGCGGCGAACTGCGGGTAGCGACGGTCGTCGCGCAGGTACCACACCGTGTACGCCTGGATCGCGAGGACGACGAGGGCCACGACGAAGGAGACCAGGCCCGAGAGCCGGTCCGACAGCAGGTGGAGCGGCACGCTGAGGTCGCCGAGGGGCAGCGCCCCCAGTGTCCCGACGTCGGTGGTCCGCAGCGGCGCGATCCACTGTGCGAGCGCGAGGACCGTGGTGGCTGCCGCGGCGCCGACGGCGATCGCCCGCGCGAGCGGGCGCGACCGGCCGAGCAGCAGCCCCGCGAGCCCGGCGAGCGCCGGGACCACGACGACGAGGCGGACCACCCAGGTCATGGCTCGACCACCCCATCGCGGGCGGCTGCGGCGGCTTCCGGCTCGTCCGGTGCCTCGGTGAGGTCGGGGACGGCGGTCAGGTCGATGTGTCCGAACCGGCGGAACATCACGAGGATCACGGCGAGCGCGATGCTGATCTCGGCGGCCGCGATGGTGATGACGAAGAGGGTGATGACCGACCCGGCCGCGAAGACCGAGCCGGGCCGCGTGCCGGCGGTGATGAGCAGGAGGTTTGCCGCGTTGAGGATGAGCTCGATGCCGATGAGGACGAGCACGGCGTTGCGGCGGGCGATGACGCCGTGGACGCCGAGACCGGCGAGGATCGCCGCGAGCATGACCGGCCACTGCAGGTGGATCATGACCGGGACCTCCTGCCGAGCACGATCCGCGACACGGCGAAGGCTCCGACGAGGGCGACGAGGAGCAGCACGGACAGCAGCTCGAAGGGCCAGACCCACGTGCCGAAGATGCCCGCGGCGATCTGTGGCGTGGTCACGACGGGGGTGTCGAGGTCGACCTGTTCCTCGCCGATGACCGGCAGCGCGGTGACCGCGATGAGGACGGTGGTCGCCGCGCCGAGCAGGGTGGCCGCGAGGCGCTGCCAGGCGGGCGCGTCGACGTCGGGCTGCGGGCCGATCGGCGCCCTGGTCAGCATGAGCGCGAAGAGGACGAGGACGACGATGGCCCCGACATAGACGAGCAGCTGGACGATCCCGACGAGCTCCTGGCCGAGGACGATGTAGCAGCCGGCCAGCGAGCCGAGGCAGACCAGCAGCCACAGGGCGGCATGGACGACGTGACGGGTGGATACGGCGAGCAGCCCGGCCAGGGCGGTGATGACGCCGACGAGGACGAAGACGATGTCCCGCGTCGTCACGCGCCACCGTCCGCGGGTGGGGCGGGCGGGGCGGGCGGTCTCTCCTCCGCGTCGGCGGGCGGTGTCTCCTCGGCCGGGGCGGGCGGTGTCTCCTCGGCCGGGGCGGGCGGCGTCTCCTCGGCGGCGGGGCCGGTGCGGCCGTGCGCCGCCGGGCCGGTGGCCCGAGGCGGACGTTCCGGTCGTGCGGCCCGCTCGGGTCGGGCCGGGCGCTCGGCTCCTGCCGGGCGCTCCGGTCGGGCCGGCCGGGCGGGCCTCGCGGCGGCGACCACCTCGGCCGGCTCCGCGCTGGAGGGGTCGAGCGCCGGCGGCGCCGGGACGGTGGCCATCCACTGGCCGAGCCGCTCCTTCTCGTGGAGCAGGTCGTGGATGTCGAGCTCGGCGTACTCGAACTCGGGGCTCCAGAACAGGGCGTCGAAGGGGCAGACCTCGACGCAGATCCCGCAGTACATGCAGAGGGAGTAGTCGATCGCGAACCGGTCGAGGACGTTGCGCTGCCGCGCCCGGCCACCCGGCGTCGCCGGCGGGATCTCCTCCTTGTGCGAGTCGATGTAGATGCACCAGTCCGGGCACTCTCGGGCGCAGAGCATGCACGACGTGCAGTTCTCCTCGAGGAGCGCGATGACGCCGCGGCTCCGGGGCGGCAGCTCGGGCCGCACGTCGGGGTACTCGTGGGTGTGCGTGCGCCGGGTCATCGTGCGCGCGGTCGTCGCGAGCCCCTGCACGATCCCGGGGAGTATGCCGCCCAGCCCGCTCCCGTTCGACCGGCCGTTCCGATCGCCCTCCACTGCCGCCGCGTGGCCGCCTTCGGTCGAGAGGCCGGTGTCCCGGGGGGTGAAGTCGACGATCGGGCGCTCCAGGTCGTCGACGGCCGGCCTTTCGACGGCTGCTGGCGCCTCGACGGCCGGTGGCCGCTCGTCGGGAAGTGGCCTCTCGGCGTTGGGGTCGTCGGAGGAGGTCATCGCATCATCACCACTCCCACTGCTGTGATCGCGAGCTGGACCAGCGCGATCGGGACGAGCCACAGCCAGGCGAGCCGCTGCAGCTGGTCCTCCCGCAGCCGCGGCCAGGACACGCGGAACCAGATGATGACGACGGCGACGACGAGGCCCTTGAGCAGGGTCCACAGCCACCCGATCGTGCCCGACCACGGGCCGGCCCAGCCGCCGAGGAAGAGCACCGTGAAGAGGAGCGACATGACGACGATGCCGGCGTACTCGGCGAGGAGGAAGAACGCGAACCGCAGCCCCGTGTACTCCGTGTAGGGGCCGAAGACGATCTCCGAGTCGGCGACCGGCATGTCGAACGGGGTGCGCTGCAGCTCGGCGAGCCCGGCGACGAAGAAGACGAGGGCACCGGGCAGCTGCCACAGCAGCCACCAGGGCGTCCAGGCCTGCGCGATCCCGACGAGCGAGAGCGTGCCGGCGGCGAGGGCGACGGACGCGACGACCAGGACCATGGGCAGCTCGTAGGACACGAGCTGGGCGGCCGCACGCATCGCCCCGAGCAGGGAGTACTTGTTGGCTGACGCCCACCCCGCCATGAGCGTGCCGACGATCCCGACCCCGATGACGGCGAGGACGAGCAGCCCACTGGCGTCGACGTTGGCACCCACCACGTTGGGAGACAACGGGATCAGGGCGAGCGCCACGAGATAGGGCACGAGGGCGACGCCCGGCGCGAGGCGGAACGCCCAGCTGTCGGCCCGCGCCGGGACGACGTCCTCCTTCTGGACGAACTTGACCCCGTCGGCGACGAGCTGCGCCCAGCCGTGGAACCCGCCGGCGTACATCGGGCCGAGCCGGCCCTGCATGTGCGCCATGACCTTGTGCTCGGTCTGGCCGACGAGGAGCGGCAGGACGAGGAAGCCCGCGAGGACCGCGATCGCGCGCAGCACCACCTCGAGCCAGCTGAGGCTGGTCATCGCGGCCCCCACTCCGGCGGTGGCACCCCGGGCGCCTGCACCCGCCGCCGCGACGGCGCGCCACGTCCCCCTTCCCCGCGCCCCTCCCCCGGCTCCTTGCCGCCGGGCCAGGGCTTGCTCGCGCGGGCCGGCAGCACGAACGACTTACGCAGCGGGGTGCCCTCGAAGCCGTCGGGCAGCAGCAGCGGCCGGAGCCCGAGCGAGGTCCCGTCGTC
>NZ_JBQCCV010000277.1:0-13717 GCF_051961875.1 Intrasporangium sp.
ACACCCCGCCCCCCCCCCGGGAAAAGGGCGGTTCCCATCTCGTCTATCCCCGCCCTTTTCCCCCGCAGCCCGACCGACTCGGCCACGGCGAGCAGCGCCCCTCCGCCGAGGTGGGTGTCGAGCAGCGGGTCCGGGGGACCGACCCGCCCCGCGAAGCCCGGGAAGGTCGGCACGACGACGCTCCCCGCGGTCATCAGCAGGATCCCGGGGACCGCGTCGAGCAGCCCGTCGGCGAAGGCGAGCAGGGTGCGGATGCCCGGGGTGGCCCAGGCCGGGAGCAGCTCGTCGACCATGAGCGGCAGCACGAAGAGCAGCCCGGAGACGAGCAGGACGACGTCGAGGACGCCCTGCAGCCATGCCGACCGGGTCGTGGCCGCGAAGACGGGGGTGTAGAAGACGACGAGCAGGGTGGTGACCGCAAGGATCGTGCTCACGGCCGGAAACATCAGGGCCCTGGCGATGCGTCCCCGGAGCAGGCGCAGGAGCAGGTGCGACCGATCCGGGGACCGGCGGCGCAGCAGCGTCACCGGGTCGCCGAGGGCGATCCCGACCGGGGTCAGGGACGCGAGGGTGCCCACCTGGAGCGCGCCGATCCAGAACAGCTCGGAGCGGTACGTCGCGAGCGGCCCGCACACGGCATACGCGAGGGAGCCGACGCCGACGACGAGGTAGAGCCCGACCCGCCACCAGGGCCAGCGCACGCCGTCGCGGCGGGCGAGCCCGACCTGCCAGAGGTACCACGCTGCCACGACCACGACGAGGACCACCCCGAACGGTGCCGCGGTCCACGCGGTGAGCAGGTCGGTGGGCTGGAAGGTGGTCACGCGCGAGATCGTTGCCCGCGTACCTGAACGCCGGATGAGAACGTCATCGCATGTTGCCCGTGTGCCCGAGCGAGAACCGCCCGGGCTGCGGCCAGACGCAGAGTCCGTGCGGGCCGGAGCCGGTGTGGATCCGGTGCAACAGGCGGCCGGTGGTCGTGTCGATGACGTAGACCTCGCTGTTGTAGCGGCCCGAGAGCCACAGCTGGGAGCCGTCCATGCTGACGTCACCCATGTCCGGGCTTGCCGAGCCCGGCAGCTTCCACTTCGTGACCGGCTCGTCGGTCGTCGCGTCGAAGACCGAGATCGTGCCCTCGTCGCGGTTGGAGACGAAGACGCGGGTCGCGTCACGTGACGGGTAGATGCCGTGCGCCCCCATCCCGGTCGGCACGAAGTGGTCGTAGCGCATCGTGCTCGCGTTGATGAACCAGACGCCGTTGCGGAGCATGTCGGCGACCATGAACCACTTGCCGTCCGGGGTCAGGCGCACGTCCTGCGGCATGGCGGACGCACCCGCCACGAGGCCGTTCTTGGGGCCGCCCATCATGTGCGCCTCGCTCGGCGGGGTCGCGCCCGGCGTCCGGACCTGGTTGAGGTCGATGACCTTGAGGACCGTGGTCATCTCGCGGTCGAGGACGAGCAGCCGCCCGTTGAACTCGCAGCTGGCGAGCATGTGCTGCAGGTCCGCCGTGTAGTCGGCGTGGTTGACGCCGACGCACTCCGGGATCTTGAGCGAACGTTGCAGCTTCATCGTGTGCGGGTCGAGCAGGTCGATGCGCCGTAGGCGCGAGGCCATGACCACCGCGTGGGCGCCGTCCGGGGTGAAGTAGAGGTTGTAGGGGTCGGCGACGGCGACGGGAGTGCCGACCTTGCCCGTGACGGGGTCGACGGGCGTCAGCGCGTTGCCCTGGTCGGAGTTGATCCACAGGGTGCGCAGGTCCCACGACGGGACGACGTGCTCGGGCGACGCAGGGATGCGGTCGGTCGAGATGACCTTGTAGGTCTTCGGATCGATGACCTGGACCGTCCCGGAGAGCTGGTTCGGCACGTAGACCAGCGGTCGCGCCTGGGTGGCGGCGCCCGTCAGCATCCCGGCGCCCGCGAAGGCGTATGGCGCCGTGCCGGGGTGCGTGCTCGGGCCCTGGCTCGTCGCGCCTGGGGCCACGGGGGCCGCTGGCGACAGGGCCCCGGCGGACGGCGATCCCGCCACCTCCGGTCCAGCGCCGCTGCGGCCGTCGCAGCCGGCCAGGGCGAGGGCGAGGACGATCACGAACCCGACGAGGACGGCTGGCCGCCGCCCTGTTCTCATGCGAGCAGCTCCGACACCGTGCGCGGCGCGAGACCGCGGTCGGCGAGGCCGCTGAGGATCGAGGGGAGTGCCTCCACGGTGCCCCGGTGGCCGAGGTGGAGGCTGACGATCGATCCCGCCTGCACGGCCCCTAGCGTACGGCGGACGACGGTCGCCGAGCCCGGATCGAGGTAGTCCATCGGGTCGACGTCGTAGGAGATGCACCTGAAGTAGCCGGCGGTGCGTGCCGCCGCGCGCAGCAGGGCCGTCGAGTGCTGGGTCCCAGACGGGCGGAAGAGCAGTGGGTTGGACCCCTTGATGGCCGCCACCGCGCGGGCCCCGTCGCGGATCTCGGACTCGGCGGCGGGTCGGTCGAGGGTCAGCATCGGCTGGTGCGACCAGGTGTGGTTGCCGAGGTCGTGGCCCGCCGCGACGATGGCTCGACCGAGATCGGGGTGCCCGGTGAGCCAGGTGCCGACGGCGAAGACGGTGATGCGCGCCCCGTGGTCGCCACAGACCCGCAGCACCTCCCGGGTCAGCGCGGGATCTCCCGCGCCGTGGAAGGTGAGGCAGGCGGCTGAGCCGGACCGTGGCCCGTGCTCGATGTCGGGTCCCGAGGTGTGCAGCGCGAGGGGGAGGGCCTCCTCGGGACCGGGTGCCGTGCTGCTCGCGCCGGGGACCTTGCCGGTCTTGTCCCGGCTGGAGGCCGCGGTGCCGGGCGTCGGCGCGGAGGCGAGCGGACGCATGGGCGCCGAACAGGCGGCGGACCCGAGGGCAACCGCGGAGGCCAGGCCGCCGCGCAGCAGCGTGCGCCGGTCGACGGTGTCGCCCTCGTTGTCCACGGCAGGACAATGCCGGGTCTGGCTGGGAGTTCGCTGGACGTTGCCCGGGTCTCGGGCACCTCAGGTCAGCTCACCGGCAAGGGCGAAGGTCACCGGCTGCCGGATAGCCTGTGCCTCGTGACGAACGCGAGCGGCGGAGCGGAGATCAGGGTCGGGGTCATCGGCGCCACGGGCAGGATGGGCTCCGAGGTGTGCCGCGCCGTCGAGGCCGCCGACGGACTGCGGCTCGTCGCCCAGTACGGCCACGGGGACGACCTCGGGGACCTCGGCGGGGTGGACGTCGTCGTCGAGTTCTCGGTGCCGGACGCGTCCCCCGCCAATGTCGCGCACTGCGTCGCCCGCGGGGTGCACGTCGTCGTGGGCACCACGGGCTGGGACGACGCGAAGCTCGAGACGCTGCGCGGCCAGCTCGCCGACGCACCGCCCTCGAGCACCGGCACTCCGGTCGGCGTCCTCATCGCGCCCAACTTCGCCATCGGCGCGATCCTCATGATGGCCTTCGCGGCGAAGGCGGCTGCCTTCTACGAGTCCGTCGAGGTCGTCGAGCTGCACCATCCCGACAAGGTGGACGCACCCTCCGGCACCGCGGCCCGCACGGCGCACCTCATCGCCGCGGCCCGCGATGAGGCCGGGGCCGCAGCCGTCCCGGACGCCACCACCCACGACCCGGAGGGTGCCCGCGGAGCCCGCGTGAGCGGCATACCCGTGCACTCCGTGCGGCTGCGGGGGCTCGTCGCCCACCAGGAGGTGCTGCTCGGCAACGTCGGCGAGATGCTGACGATCCGGCACGACTCGTTCGACCGGGCCTCCTTCATGCCCGGGGTCATCGCGGGCGTGCGGCAGGTCGCCGACCACCCGGGCCTCACGGTGGGGCTGGAGCACTACCTCGGGCTGGCCGGGTCGTGACGGCGCACGCTGAGGAGGAGCTCGTGGTCCTCCTGTCCGAGGACGGACAGCGCATCGGGGTCGCGCCGAAGGCGTCGGTCCACCATGCGCATACGCCGCTGCACCTTGCGTTCTCGGCCTACCTCTTCGACTCGGACGACCGGCTCCTCCTCACGCGGCGCGCGCTGGACAAGCGGACGTTCCCGGGCGTGTGGACCAACTCCGTCTGCGGCCACCCGGCGCCGGGGGAGCGGCTCGAGGACGCGGTGCGGCGGCGTGCGTCCGACGAGCTCGGGCTGGAGGTGGGGGACCTGCGTCTCGTCCTGCCGCGCTTCGCCTACCGGGCCGAGATGGACGGCATCGTCGAGTGGGAGATGTGCCCGGTGCTCGTCGGCCACGTCTCCTCGGACCCGAGTCCTGAGCCCGGCGAGGTCGCCGACTTCGAGTGGGTCGACTGGAGCGCCTTCATCGGACAGCTGCGCGAGGGTCGCGCCGTCTCCGACTGGTGCCGCCAGGAGGCTGAGCAGCTCGACCGGCTCGGTCCCGGGCCGGCTGCCTGGCCGTCGGCCGACCCTGCCGAGCTGCCACCGGCGCTGTCCTGACGGGGGTTTCCGGAGGCCCGGCCGGGGTAGGCCGAAGGGACCCGAACCGAACGACAAAGGAGACGTCATGCAGGACGAAGAGCGGCCATCACCTCCCGCCGCCGCGGGCCAGTGCTCAAACTGCGCGAACTGTCCGGCGGGGTGCACCTGCGCCAACTGCACGTGCCAAGACTGCAGCTGCCCCGACTGCAGCCACTGAGTTCACGACGAGAGCGCCCTTCCGTCTCGAGGGGCGCTCTGCTCCTGCCCTGGGGAGCCGGTCCGTCAGGCCCAGCCGGCCAGCCGGAGCAGCGCGGCCGTGAGCGCGCCCAGGACGACGACGACGATGAACGGGGCGCGCAACAGCAGCGCGATGACGGCCACGCCCACGGCGGCTGCGCGGGCGTCGAGGACGAGGCTGCCGTGGGCACCGGTGAAGGCCTGGGTGGCGACGAGCGCGGCGAGCAGGGCGATCGGCAGGGCGGCCGTCACGCGCTTAGTGCGGGGCTCATCGAGGAACCGTGCCGGCACCAGGTGCCCGACGAGCTTGAGCGCGTAGGCGATGGCGGCTGCGACCAGGACGGCGACCCACATGGTCATGACCGGCCCTCCTCGACGACGGCCCGCTTCGGCGCACGCCACGCCAGGAGCGCGGCGGCCGCGGCCACGATGACGGGCAGGCCCGCCGGCAGGGCGGGGGAGAGCGCCATCGCGACGACCGCCGCGACAACCGCGATGCCCACCGCGTCGCGGCTCTTGAGGCGGGGCCAGAGCAGGGCGGTGAAGGCAGCACAGGCCGCCGCGTCGAGCCCCCACTGCTTGGGATCGCCGAGGGCATTGCCGACCAGGGCACCGACGAGGGTCATGAGGTTCCAGAGTAGGAAGATCGAGAGACCGGTGACCCAGAAGCCGACGCGCGACGCGCGCACGTCGTCCTGCGAGACCGCGACGGCGGTCGACTCGTCGATGGTGACGTGTGCCGCGGCGAGCTTGCGCAGGCGCCGGACCCCGAGCAGCTGGGTCAGCTCGAGGGCGTAGAGCGCATTGCGGATCCCGAGCATCGACGACGCCGCGATCGCCGCGGGGGCCGCGGCCACGCCACCGCTGCCGACGATGCCCACGAAGGCGAACTGCGACCCGCCGGTGAACATCAGCGCCGACAGGGCCTGGGCCTGCCAGACGTCGAGGCCGGCGGCCACCGCGAGCGCGCCGAAGCTGATGCCGTAGGCGCCGGTCGCGATGCCGACGGACAGACCCTGCCGCCAGACGCGCCGGCGGGCCTCCGGATCGAGGGCCTCCCCGGCCTCCTTCTCCTCGGTCACACTCATGCCGACCGCGGGTCCTGGGACACGTCGGCCGACAGCCGGACCTCGTCGACGGTGTCACCGTCCGGGGAGACGACGCGGGCACGGTGCGCCCCGTCGGCCACCATCCCGGCCGCGGTCAGGAAGGCACGGGTGTCGTCGTCCGAGCCGATGACCCACGCCGTCAGCTCGCCCCGGCCGCGCCCCCGCACCGTGTCGACGACGGCGTTGAGCAGCCGCGAGCCGTGGCCCTGCCGGCGAGCGTCGGGGTGGACCGCGATCGTCGTCAGCTCCGCGGTCTGGTCGGTGGCGTCGGGGTCGCCCGCGGGAGCGACCGCAGCGAAGCCGACGACCTGGTCCCCGGCGCAGGCGACGAGCAGGACGTGGTCACGTGACGGCGGCTCGGCGAGCGAGGCGCGCCATGCGTTGGTGAAGGGACGCGGCTCGAACTGGGCCACGACGTCCGCGGGGAGGTGGGCGGCATACGCGTCCCGGAAGACGACGGCCTGCACGAAACCGACAGCAGGGGCGTCCGACTCTCGGCCGAGGCGGACGCTCGCGTCGGCGAGTGGTCCGTGCGCCTCGTGCTCGTGCGCCCCGTGACCCTCGTGTCCGTGTCCGTGCCCATGTGCTGCGTCAACCACGGGCCCAGTGTTCCAGCCCCGCCGAGGCGTTGCGCTTTTGCCCGCCTTGTGGTCGGTCTCGCATACTGGACTCATGTATGGCAATGACGTCATCGACCCGAATGACCCCCTGAACGCGGCGGAGACCCCGGCCTACGAGCAGGCCCGGGCGCACGAAGACCGGCGTGACGAGGTGGGTGGGGACTTCGATGCGCTCATCGCCGCCGACCAGCGGATCGAGCCGCGCGACGACATGCCCGAGAAGTACCGGCAGACGCTGATCCGGCAGATCGCCCAGCACGCCCACTCGGAGATCATCGGCATGCAGCCCGAGGGCAACTGGATCACCCGCGCCCCGTCGCTGCGGCGCAAGGCGATCCTCACCGCGAAGGTGCAGGACGAGGCCGGGCACGGGCTCTACCTCTACTCCGCCGCGGAGACTCTCGGGATCGACCGGGCCGAGCTGCTCGACCGCCTGCACAACGGCACCCAGAAGTACTCCTCGATCTTCAACTACCCGACCCTGACCTGGGCCGACTGCGGCGCGATCGGCTGGCTGGTCGACGGCGCGGCGATCATGAACCAGGTGCCGCTCTGCCGCTGCTCCTACGGCCCCTATGCCCGGGCGATGATCCGGGTCTGCAAGGAGGAGTCGTTCCACCAGCGGCAGGGCTTCGAGATCCTCTGGGTGCTCTCCAGGGGAACCGAGGCGCAGCGCGAGATGGCGCAGGACGCCGCGAACCGCTGGTGGTGGCCGGCCCTGATGATGTTCGGGCCCCCCGACACCGGCGAGGCCGCCACGCAGGGACACACGGCCCAGTCGATGGCGTGGGGCATCAAGCGCTTCAGCAACGACGAGCTCCGGCAGAAGTTCGTCGACATGACCGTCCCCCAGGCGCAGAAGCTCGGCCTGACGCTGCCCGACCCTGACCTGAACTGGAACGAGGAGCGCGGCCACTGGGACTTCGGGCCGATCGACTGGGACGAGTTCTGGCGGGTGCTGCGCGGCGACGGCCCGTGCAACGCCGAGCGGATCGTGCAGCGGCGCCGGGCGCACGAGGAGGGCGCCTGGGTCCGCGAGGCCGCCAACGCCTATGCCGCCAAGCACTCGGGTGCGCAGGAGAGTGCCGCGTGAGCGAACGAGCGACGGAGGCGGCCGGCGCACCGGGCGAGAAGAGCTGGCCCCTCTGGGAGGTCTTCGTGCGCGGCAAGCGTGGCCTCTCGCACACCCATGTCGGCTCGCTGCACGCGCCGGACGCCGAGATGGCGCTGCGCAACGGCCGCGACGTCTACACGCGCCGGCAGGAGGGCGTGTCGATCTGGGTGGTGCGCGCCGACGACATCACAGCGAGCAGCCCCGACGAGAAGGACTCCTTCTTCGACCCCGCCGGCGACAAGATCTACCGGCACCCGTCGTTCTATGACGTGCCCGAGGACGTGGAGTACCTGTGACGGCTCGGAGCGCACCCTCACCGGGAGCCGGCTCGGCGGCATACGTCCTCGCGGTGGCAGACGACGCGATGGTCTACGCGCAGCGGCTGGGGGAGTGGCTGACCAACGCCCCGCAGATCGAGGAGGACATGGCGCTCGGCAACGTCTCGCTCGACCTGCTAGGCCAGGCGCGTGGGCTCTATCCCCGCGTCGGCGAGCTGGACGGCACCGGGCGTGGCGAGGACGACTACGCGATGTTCCGCGACGAGCGGCAGTGGCGCAACGTGCACCTCGTCGAGCAGGAGCGGGGTGACTTCGCGCAGGAGATGGCGCGGATGCTGTGGTTCGCCGCGTACCAGAACGAGCTGTATGCCGCCCTGCTCGGCTCCCGCGACCCCGTCCTCGCGGGGGTGGCGGGCAAGGCGGCCAAGGAGGTGCGCTACCACCTCGACCACGCGCAGCACTGGGTGCTGCGTCTCGGCGACGGGACGGACGAGTCGCACCGGCGGATGCAGGCGGCCCTGGAGTGGGCCGCGCCCTATGTCGACGAGCTGTTCGATGACCACCCGATCGCCGTGGCCGCCGTCGACTCGGGGCTCGTCGCGAAGCCGCCGAGCGAGCTGCGGGACGCGGTGCAGCGGGTCGTCGAGGCGGCCGTGTCGGACGCGACCCTGGCGATGCCGGAGGCGCCGACGTGGCGCTCGCGCGGGGGGCGCGACGGCGTCCACTCGCGACCGATGGGCTACTTGCTCGCAGAGATGCAACACATCGCCCGGTCGCACCCGGGAGCGACGTGGTGAGTGCCGTGCCGGTCGAGTCGCGCACGAGCAGCCCTGTCGTGCGAGCGATCTCGGCGATTCCGGACCCGGAGGTGCCGGTGGTCTCGATCGCCGACCTCGGCATCCTGCGCGACGTCGCCGTCGACGAGGCCGACCGGTCGGTCGTCGTGACGGTCACGCCGACCTACTCCGGCTGTCCCGCGATGGAGGCGATCAGGTCGCGGATCGAGCACGAGGCTTCGACCCGCGGATACCGTGCCGAGGTGCGCACCCAGCTGTCACCGGCGTGGACGACCGACTGGATGACGGAGGCGGGCAAGGAGGCACTGCGGCGCTTCGGCATCGCACCTCCCGGCCCGGTCCGCGGTGCCGGTCCGGTGTCGGTGCGGTTGACGCGACACGTCGTCACCTGTCCGCACTGTGGGTCGGACGACACGACCGAGATCAGCCACTTCGGCTCGACCGCGTGCAAGGCGCTGCGCCGCTGCAACTCGTGTCGCGAGCCCTTCGACGAGTTCAAGGCCCTGTGACGACGCCCATGACCGACACCCAGACCACCGTCGCCTCCGATGCGATCTCGCCCGCACGGCACCGGGCGCGCTTCCATGAGCTCGAGGTCGCCGACGTGGAGCGGCTCACTGAGGACGCGGTCGCCGTGACCTTCCTCGTGCCGGACGAGCTCGCCGACGACTACCGCTTCCTGCCCGGGCAGCACCTGACGCTCCGCGCCGAGATCGACGGTGAGGACGTGCGCCAGTCCTACTCGATCTGCCAGTCGCGGAACGCTCCCGGGCGGTCCGGCACCCGGCGGGTCGCGGTCGCGCGCGTGCCGGAGGGCCGGATGTCGAACTGGATCAACGACGACCTGCGGGCCGGCGACCGGCTCGAGGTGATGACGCCGCTCGGGTCGTTCACGTGCGCGACGCGGCCGGGCGCCATACGGCATCACGTGGCGATCGCAGCGGGCTCCGGCATCACACCCGTGATCTCCCTGCTCGCCACAGCGCTCGAGGAGGAGCCGGACTCGCGCGCGACGCTGCTCTTCGGCAACCGCCGAACGGACACGATCATGTTCCTCGAGGAGCTCGAGGACCTGAAGAACCGCTTCCCGGGGCGCTTCCAGCTGATCAACGTGCTCTCGCGCGAGCCCCAGGAGGTCGACCTGTTCCACGGGCGGCTCGACCCGGAGCGGCTGGAGCGGATCTTCGCCGCGCTCGTGCCGGTGCAGTCGGTCGACGAGTGGTACCTCTGCGGCCCGTTCGGGATGGTGACGGGGGCCGAGCAGCTGCTGAAGGACCAGGGCGTCGACCCGGGTCACATCCACCACGAGATCTTCCACGTCGAGGACGGGAGCGAGCCCCGGCGCAAGGTCGTCGTCGACGAGTCAGCGCCGCCGGCGGCCGTCGCGACGGTGACCCTGGACGGCCGGACGACGGCCGTGCCGATGCCGAGCAAGGACGAGTCGATCCTCGACGCCACGCTCCGGGTCCGGTCGGACGCGCCGTTCTCGTGCACGAACGGCGTCTGCGGCACGTGCCGCGCCAAGCTGCTGTCCGGCGAGGTGCGGATGGACCGCAACTATGCGCTCGAGCCGGACGAGGTGGCCCGGGGTCTGGTGCTGACGTGCCAGAGCCACCCGGTCACCGACGAGGTGTCGCTCGACTACGACGTCTGATCCAACCGCCGACGGCCGCACCGGGTGTGTGCCTTGTTGGTCGTGATAGCAACGAACAGGGCACACACCTCCTGGGCGTGGCCTGGTCCTGTGGATGATTTCCCCGCCGGGATGGGCCGCTGCTCCACGATGCGTCGATGGACGAGGACCTTCCGCCGCCGGACCGACTGTTGCCGGCGCGCCTCGCGGGCCAGTCCGGCCTCGTGTCGAGAGCTCAGGCCCTGGCCGGCGGCTACAGCGCGGCAAAGCTTCGGTGGAAGGTTCAGTCCGGCCGGTGGATCGCTATCCACCCCGCGGTCTACCTCACTGAGCCCGGCCGCGACGACTGGGAGACACGTGCGGTCGCCGCTCTGCTCTTCGTTGGCCTGCCGTCGGCGCTCTCGGGGGCGAGCGCCGCACGAGCATGGGGCCTCAGTCCTCGCGCCGACGACGAGATCCACTGCTTGCGGCACTGAGGACGCGGCCCTCCCAGCCTCACTACTCGTTGCTTGTCGAAGCACTCGGAGATGTCGGCGAGGGGGCTCACAGTGCAGCGGAGGCGAGGTACCTGCATGACGGGGTCATGCCCCATGGGCTGCCTCGGGGAGTCCGCCAGCAGCCCGGGCCTCGATCAACGGCTCGGGACACGGCCTATGAGGAGGTGAGGGTCATCGTCGAGGTGGACGGCCGCAGAGGACACCAGGGCTGGCTGGGCCAGCAACGGGATGGTCGACGGGATCGCGGGGCGGCCACGGACGGTTGGCTCTCGGTCCGCGTCTTCTGGGTCGAAGTCGCCGGCACTCCTTGCCAGCTGGCCGTCGAGTTGGGCGCCATCTTTCGCCATCGTGGATGGACCGGCCGCATCCACCCATGTACCCGGCTCGACTGTGTCGCCCGCGGAGCGGCCTGACCCAGGCGCCGGACGTCTGCGCCCTAGCTGCTGTCAAGACGACCAAAAGGGCACCCGCCTGGCCGAGCCGGGCTCCGGCCTCCACCCCGGAGCCGAGCGTCGCGGATACGCTGCAGCCATGCGGCAGTACCTCGACCTCCTGGACCACGTCCTCACCCACGGCCAGGAGAAGTCCGACCGGACCGGGACCGGCACCAAGAGCGTCTTCGGCCACCAGATGCGGTTCGACCTCGCCGAGGGCTTCCCGGTGCTGACGACCAAGAAGCTGCACCTGCGCTCGATCATCGGCGAGCTGCTGTGGTTCCTCCGGGGCGACACGAACGTCAAATGGCTCAACGACCGGCGCATCACCATCTGGGACGAGTGGGCCGACGCCGACGGTGAGCTCGGTCCGATCTACGGCCACCAGTGGCGGTCCTGGCCGACCCCGGACGGACGCCACGTCGACCAGATCGCCAAGGTGATCGAGCAGATCCGCACCAACCCCGACAGCCGCCGGCTCATCGTCTCGGCATGGAACGTCGCGGACGTCGACGACATGGCCCTGCCGCCGTGTCACACGATGTTCCAGTTCTACGTCCATCCGGCGACCGAGCCCGGGGCGCGGCGGCGGCTCTCGTGCCAGCTCTACCAGCGCAGCGCCGACATCTTCCTCGGAGTCCCGTTCAACATCGCGTCCTACGCCCTGCTGACGCAGATGATCGCGCAGCTGACCGACCTCGAGCCGGGCGAGTTCGTGCACACCCTTGGCGATGCGCACCTCTACCTCAACCACGTCGAGCAGGCGAAGCTGCAGCTGACCCGGACGCCGCATCCGCTGCCGACCATGCGGATCAACCCGGCCAAGAAGGACATCGACGACTTCGACCTCGACGACTTCGAGCTCGTCGGCTACGTGGCGGAGCCGTCCATCAAGGCGCCGATCGCGGTCTGAGCCAAGGGGTGAGGACACGAGTGAGGAACGAGCGAGGCCCGGAGCCCCGATTCGGCTCGGGCCGCAGAGGGAGCGGTCTGGGCCAAGGGGTGAGGACACGAGTGAGGAACGAGCAAGGCCCGGAGCCACGATCCGGCTCGGGCCGCAGAGGGAGCGCGGTATGACGATCATCTCGATCATCGTCGCCGTGGGCCGCAACGGCGTCATCGGCGACGGCAAGACCATGCCGTGGCACATCTCCGAGGACCTCAAGTACTTCAAGCGGACGACGATGGGCCACCCCATGATCATGGGCCGACGCACTTTCGAGTCCATGGGTGTGCTGCCGGGTCGGCGCAGCATCGTCATCACGCGCCAGCCCGAATGGTCGCAGCCCGGTGTCGAGACCGCGCACTCGCTGCCGGAGGCCCTCAGCCTCGCCGGGCCGGCCGAGGAGGTCTTCGTCGTGGGCGGGGGAGAGGTGTACCGCGAGGCGATGCCGTATGCCGCACACCTCCTCGTCACCGAGGTGGACCAGTCCCCGCAGGGCTCGGTCACCTTCCCGGAGGTCGACCTCGACGTATGGCGCGAGGTGTCGCGGGAGCCCCACGACGGCTTCGCCTGGGTGGTCTACGACCGCCGCTGACGCCAGGCCGGGCAACCATCGACGCCGTCGTGTAACGCCACGCTCGCCCTACCGATGGTAAGGATGCAGGGCGCTACCCGGACCCCCGAGCGGGTGGTGCCCTGCTTCCATGCCCGCCGCTCGTGACGTCCGGCAGGACGGGCCGACAGCCGCCCGGAGGTGGTCGGGACGTGTGCGCGCCGGGCGCTAACCTTGGCGCATGGCAGCCACTCCCGTGCTCGGACGAGTCCTCTCGGCGATGGTGACCCCGATGCACCCGGACGGTTCCCTCGACCTCCAGGCGGCTGCCCGCCTCGCGAGCCACCTCGTCGACGCCGGCCACGACGGCCTCGTCGTCTCCGGCACCACCGGCGAGTCACCGACGACGACGGACGACGAGAAGGTCCGGCTCATCCGGGCCGTCGTCGAGGCCGTCGGCGACCGAGCCGTCGTCATCGCGGGGGTCGGCACGAACAACACCGCGCACAGCATCGAGTGCGCGAAGGCCGCTGCCGGCGCCGGCGCCGATGCCGTCCTCGTCGTGACCCCTTACTACAACAAGCCGCCCCAGGCCGGGCTCGTCGCCCACTTCACCGCGGTGGCGGACGCCACGGACCTGCCGGTCATGCTCTACGACATCCCGGGGCGGTCCGGCATCGCCATCGCGAAGGACACCTACCTCGAGGTGGCCAAGCACCCCAACATCGTCGCCGTCAAGGATGCTCGAGCCGACCTCTGGCTCGCCTCCGATCTCATGGCGGCGACCGAGCTGCTCTGGTACTCGGGCGACGACGCGATGAACCTCGCGCATTTCGTCAACGGCGCCACCGGCTTCGTCGGTGTGACCTCCCAGGTCAGCCCGGCGGCATACCGACGCATGGCGGACGCCGTCCTCGAGGGGCGCTGGGACGATGCGCGCGCGATCCACCGCGAGCTGATCCCGCTCGTCGGGGCGGTCATGACCATCACCCAGGGCGCGATCATGGCCAAGGCCGCCCTCGCCCTCCAAGGCATCATCCCGTCGCCGACCGTGCGACTCCCGCTCGTCGAGGCCGACCAGG
>NZ_JBQCCV010000278.1:0-20914 GCF_051961875.1 Intrasporangium sp.
AATTTTTGCGGTTCGACAACAACCACCACCACGTATTCGGCGGTGTGGGGGGGGCTATCGCCTTCGTTTATGGCGCGTTCGGCGAGCGGCCGTGCCTGCACGCCAGCGACGACCACGGCTTCGTGATCGACGAGGCGGAGGTCATCTACTGGGGCCGCTGCCCGAGCTGCCTGGAGGACCTGGCAGACGCGTCCGATGCGGACCGCCCGGGCAGAGCGACCACCGCTGCTGACGAAACCGCAGTGGCAGCAAGCGTTTCCGCTGACTGAGGTCAGCGGCATACGAAGAGTTCACACCCACCATCAAAGGAGACGACATGAGCGTGGCAGGTCCCCGTCAGGAGCCCGGCAACACCAGGCCGCAGACCACCGTTGCCGGTGCACCGATCTGGGACGGACAGAACTCCGTCACGGCCGGCCCGCGCGGTCCGATGCTCCTCCAGGACGTCTGGTTCCTCGAGAAGCTCGCACACTTCGACCGCGAGGTCATCCCCGAGCGGCGCATGCACGCCAAGGGCTCGGGCGCCTTCGGCACCTTCACGGTGACCAACGACATCACGCAGTACTCCTGCGCCAAGATCTTCTCCGAGGTCGGCAAGAAGACCGAGATGTTCGCCCGCTTCTCGACCGTCGCCGGCGAGCGCGGCGCGGCCGACGCCGAGCGCGACATCCGTGGCTTCGCGGTGAAGTTCTACACCGAGGAGGGCAACTGGGACCTCGTCGGCAACAACACCCCGGTCTTCTTCTTCCGCGACCCGCTGAAGTTCCCCGACCTCAACCACGCCGTCAAGCGTGACCCGCGCACGAACCTGCGCAACGCCGAGAACAACTGGGACTTCTGGACGAACCTGCCCGAGTCCCTGCACCAGGTCACGATCGTCATGAGCGACCGCGGCATCCCGGCCAGCTACCGCAACATGCACGGCTTCGGCTCGCACACCTACTCGTTCTACAACGCCGACGGCGAGCGCTTCTGGGTCAAGTTCCACCACCGGACCCAGCAGGGCATCAAGAACCTCACCGACGCCGAGGCGACCGAGCTCATCGGCCACGACCGCGAGTCGCACCAGCGCGACCTCTACGAGGCGATCGAGCGCGGCGACTTCCCGAAGTGGAAGCTCTACGTCCAGATCATGCCCGAGGCCGACGCGGAGAAGGTGCCCTACCACCCGTTCGACCTGACGAAGGTCTGGCCGAAGGGCGACTACCCGCTGATCGAGGTCGGCGAGTGGGAGCTCAACCGCAACCCCGACAACTACTTCGCCGACGTCGAGCAGGCCGCCTTCAGCCCCGCGCACGTCGTGCCGGGCATCAGCTTCTCGCCCGACCGGATGCTCCAGGGCCGGCTCTTCTCCTACGGTGACGCCCAGCGCTACCGCCTCGGCGTCAACCACCACCAGATCCCGGTCAACTCGCCCAAGGGCGTGGCCAACTGGAACTCGCCGCACCGCGACGGGCAGATGCGCGTCGACAGCAACGGCGCCTCCACCCCGAGCATCAACCCGAACTCCTACGGGCGCTACGAGGACCAGCCGCAGTACCGCGAGCCGGCCTGGGGCGTCGGCTCGTCGGCCGATCGGTTCAACTTCCGCGAGGACGACGACGACTACTACACCCAGCCGGGCATCCTCTTCCGCGAGAAGATGACGCCGGAGCAGCAGCAGGTGCTCTTCGAGAACACCGCCCGGGCCATCTCCGGCGCCTCGCAGGAGCCCATCGAGCGGCACATCGCCAACTGCACCAAGGCCGACCCGGCCTACGGCGAGGGCGTGCGCAAGGCCATCGAGGCCTTGGCGGCCCAGAGCGACCAGCCGGCCGCCCAGGACGTCCCCAAGGGCGCCGCGAACGACAACGCGCCCGCGGTCGTCTGACCCGCCCCACTCACGCCACTCCGCCGGGCCGGTCACGCAGACGCGTGGCCGGCCCAGCGGCATACCCGGGGGCTTTTGGGGTATGCCGCTCACCGCGGGCGCCTGTCCGCGTGGTGCCCACTGTCGGGCCCGGGCAACCCGGCCTAGGGTGGGGGAAGCAACGGCGCGGAAGGAGCGGGAGATGGCGGACGGCAAGGCGTTCCTGGGATGGCCCGTCCTGCGACAGGTGGGCAGCCGCGACTGGCTTGGCCGGGGACCGGCCGTCACGAGCGAGCGCACCCGCACCCTGACCAACCGCACCAAGACCGCCGACCGCGTCGTCAAGTCCGTGTGCCCCTACTGCGCCGTGGGCTGCGGGCAGAACATCTACGTCAAGGACGAGAAGATCGTCCAGATCGAGGGCGACCCTGACTCGCCGATCTCACGAGGGCGCCTGTGCCCCAAGGGATCCGCCAGCGAGCAGCTGGTCAACGCGCCGACCCGGCAGACGCGGATCCTCTACCGCGCGCCGTACGCGACGGAGTGGTCGAGCCTCGGGCTCGACGAGGCCGTCGACATGATCGCCGACCGCGTCCTCGAGTCGCGGCGACGGACCTGGCAGGACAGCGACGAGCACGGCCGGCCGCTTCGCCGGACGATGGGGATCGCCTCGCTCGGGGGTGCCACCCTCGACAACGAGGAGAACTACCTCATGAAGAAGCTCTACACGGCGCTCGGAGCGATCCAGATCGAGAACCAGGCCCGTATTTGACACTCCTCCACGGTCCCCAGTTTGGGGTCCTCGTTCGGGCGCGGTGGGGCCACGACCTACCAGCAGAGCCTCGCGGATTCTGACTGCATCGTCATCCAGGGCTCCAACATGGCCGAGTGCCACCCGGTGGGCTACCAGTGGGTGATGGAGGCCAAGGCGCGGGGCGCGACGATCATCCACGTGGACCCCCGGTTCACCCGGACGTCGGCGACGGCGACCAAGCACGTGCCGATCCGCGCCGGCAGCGACATCGTCTTCCTCGGCGCGCTCATCAACCACGTCCTGACCAACGACCTGTGGTTCGAGGACTACGTGCGGGCCTACACGAACGCCGCGACCATCGTCAACGACGACTTCCGCGACACCGAGGACCTGGGGGGCGTCTTCTCGGGCTACGACCCCGAGAGCGGCTCCTACGACCTGCGCACCTGGGGCTACGCAACCGCGGACGACCAGAAGGACGGGCCGGGCAAGATCGGCGAGCCGGGCGAGCACGAGTCCGGCGAGCTGAAGGCGGAGCACTCGGCCGGGCAGCGGCACGGCGCGGCGGGTCCCCCGCTCGAGCATGCCCGGGTCCTGCGGGACGACACCCTGCAGCACCCGCGGTGCGTCTTCCAGATCCTCAAGCGGCACTTCGCTCGCTACACGCCCGAGATGGTCCGCGACGTCTGCGGCATCAGCCCGGTCGACTTCGAGTACGTCGCTCGGGCCATCACCGCGAACAGCGGCCGTGACCGCACCACGGCGTTCGTCTACGCCGTGGGCTGGACCCAGCACTCGGTCGGGGTCCAGTACATCCGGACCGCGTCGATCCTCCAGCTGCTCCTCGGCAACATCGGCCGCCCGGGCGGCGGCATCATGGCGCTCCGCGGGCACGCGAGCATCCAGGGCTGCACCGACATCCCGACCCTGTTCGACCTGCTGCCCGGCTACCTGCCGATGCCGGTCGCGGGCAAGCACGAGTCGTTCGAGGAGTGGGTCGGCTCGGTCGCGTCGAAGGAGCAGAAGGGCTTCTGGACGTCGACCGACGCCTACGCGGTCAGCCTCCTCAAGGCGTGGTGGGGCGACGCGGCGACGGCCGACAACGGCTGGTGCTTCGACTACCTGCCGAAGCTGACCGGGTCGCACAACACCTATGCGACGACGATGGACATGCTCGAGGGCAAGGTCGAGGGCTACTTCCTGCTCGGCCAGAACCCCGCGGTCGGCTCGGCGCACGGGCGGATGCAGCGCAGGGCGATGGCCCAGCTCAAGTGGCTCGTCGTGCGTGACCTCAACCTCATCGAGTCGGCGACGTTCTGGCAGGACGGCCCCGAGATCGCGACGGGCGAGCTCGAGACGGACAAGATCGGCACGGAGGTCTTCTTCCTGCCCGCGGCCGCCCACGCCGAGAAGGACGGCACCTTCACCCAGACCCAGCGGATGCTCCAGTTCCACCACACCGCGGTGCAGCCGCCGGGCGATGCCCGCTCCGAGCTGTGGTTCTACCATGAGCTCGGCAAGCGCATCCGCGCCCGGCTGGCCGGCTCCGACGACCCGCGCGACCGGCCGCTCCTCGACCTCACCTGGGACTACCCGGAGGACGAGCACGGCGAGCCGTCGGCGGAGATGGTGCTGCAGGAGATCAACGGCCGCCACCTGACGGGCGACAAGGCCGGCGAGCTCCTCTCGTCCTACACCGAGATGAAGGCCGACGGCTCGACCATGGGCGGCTGCTGGATCTACACCGGTGTCTACGCCGGTGGGATCAACGCGTCCGACCGGCGCCCGCCGCGCAGCGAGCAGGGCAAGGTCGCCCTCGAGTGGGCCTGGGCCTGGCCGATGAACCGGCGCATCCTCTACAACCGTGCCTCGGCCGACCCCGACGGCAAGCCGTGGAGCGAGCGCAAGGCCTACGTCTGGTGGGACGAGCAGCAGGGCAAGTGGACCGGCCTTGACGTGCCTGACTTCCCCGTCTCGACGGCGCCGTCCTACCGCCCCGCCCAGGGAGTGGGTGGCGCCGAGGGCATCGCCGGCGACGACCCGTTCATCATGCAGTCGGACGGCAAGGGCTGGCTCTACACCCCGAAGGGCGTCATCGACGGTCCCCTGCCGACCCACTACGAGCCGCAGGAGTCTCCGGTCAAGAACCCGCTCTATGCGCAGCAGCGCAACCCGTCGCGGCGGGTCTTCCCCCGCAAGGACAACCTCACGGCACCGTCCGCGGGCGACCCTGGCGTCGGCGTCTACCCGTTCGTCTTCACGACCTACCGCCTGACCGAGCACCACACCGCCGGTGGGATGAGCCGCTGGCTGCCCTACCTGTCCGAGCTGCAGCCGGAGTTCTTCTGCGAGGTCTCCCCCGAGCTCGCCGCCGAGCGTGGCCTGACGAACGGCGGCTGGGCGACGATCGTCTCGCCGCGTGCCGCCATCGAGGCGCGGGTCCTCGTGACCGAGCGGATGAAGCCGCTCACGATCCGGGGCCACACCGTCCACCAGATCGGGCTGCCCTACCACTGGGGCCGCGGCGGCATCGCCCCCGTCGTGAGCGGCGACAGCGCCAACGACCTGCTCGGCGTCACCCTCGACCCCAACGTCGCCATCCAGGAGTCGAAGGCCGCGTCGTGCGACATACAGCCGGGGCGGCGTCCCACGGGCCCGGCGCTGCTGCGGCTCGTCGAGGAGTACCGGTCCCGGTCCGGCGTCACGGCGGAGACGGGGAACACGCTCCTGTCGCCCGGCGCGAACGAGCCCGGCCCGAACGAGGAGGTGTCGCGATGAGCACGAGCCTGATGCGCAACCAGCTCTCGGGTCCACACGATCCCGCCCCGGCCGCGGGCTGGGTCGACCCGCCACCGCGCAAGGGGTTCTTCACCGACACGTCGATCTGCATCGGCTGCAAGGCCTGCGAGGTCGCGTGCAAGGAGTGGAACATGCTCCCCATGGACAACCTCGGGATGACCGGGGAGTCCTACGACAACACGGGAGCCCTGGGCGCCAACACGTGGCGCCACGTCGCCTTCGTCGAGCAGGGGCCGGCGCAGATCGCGCGGGCCCGCGAGTCCGGCCGGAAGGTGTCCCTCGGGATGCCGACCGTCCGTCCCGCCTCCGACGACGACACGTATGCCGCTCCCCCCGCTCCCGTCGAGGGCGAGCTCCCCGACTTCCGCTGGCTGATGTCCTCCGACGTGTGCAAGCACTGCACCCACGCCGCCTGCCTCGACGTGTGCCCGACAGGGTCGCTGTTCCGGACCGAGTTCGGCACCGTCGTCGTACAGGACGACATCTGCAACGGCTGCGGCTACTGCGTGCCGGCCTGCCCGTTCGGGGTCATCGAGCGGCGGTCGTCGCCCGACATGACCGGAGCGCGCGTCGTGAAGCAGGAGGGCATCGCCCAGAAGTGCACCCTCTGCTACGACCGGCTCCGGGAGGACGAGGAGCCGGCCTGCGCGAAGGCCTGCCCCACCACCTCGATCCAGTTCGGCGACCTCTCCGAGATGCGCCGCCGCGCCGAGGAGCGGGTCCAGACGCTGCACGGCATGGGCTACACCGAGGCCCGGACCTACGGCACCGACCCCCGCGACGGCGTCGGCGGGACGGGGTCGGTCTTCCTCCTGCTCGACGAGCCGGAGGTCTACGGCCTGCCGCCGGACCCGGTCGTGACGACGCACTACCTGCCTGACATCTTCCGCAAGGCTGGCCTGGCCGGGCTCGCGATGCTCGGCGCCGCCGCGGTGTCGTTCCTCGGGAGGCGCTCGTGAGCACCCACCCGTCACCGAACCCGCCGAGCGAGCCCTCGCCCCCGCCCACCTCCCCGCTGACCGGGCGGCCACCGTCGACGGACCAGCGAGCCCCCGGCACCCCCGACCCTCCCACCTCGTCGAGTGAGCGCTCCGCCCCTGGAGCCCCAGCCACCCCTCCGTCGAGTGAGCGCTCCGCCTCACCCGTCGCATCCGGCGGCCGCCGTCGCCGCGGTGGCGCGGAGCGGATGATGGTGCCGGATGTCGAGTTCGACTCCTACTACGGCCGTCAGGTCGTCAAGCCGGCCCCCTGGAAGGGCGAGATCCCGACCTATCTCTACACCGGCGGGCTCGCGGCCGGCTCCGGCCTCATCGCCGCCGGCGCGCAGCTGGTCGGGCTCCGCAAGCTCCAGCGCAACGCCCGGCTCACGGCGCTCGCCGCCCTCGGGGTCAGCACCGGGGCGCTCATCACCGATCTGGGCAAGCCGAGCCGCTTCCTCAACATGCTGCGCACGGTCAAGCTCACCTCCCCGATGTCCATCGGGTCCTGGATCCTCGCCGGGTTCGGCGGGTTCACCGGGGCCGCGGCGGTGGCCGAGATCGCCGGGCCGCTGCTGCCCAAGGGCAGCTCGCTGGCGAAGGTGGCCGCCTTCACGGAGCTCGGGGCGAACGTCGGGTCAGGTGCGTTCTCCGCCCCGCTCGCGGCATACACGGCCGTGCTGCTGAGCGACACGGCCACGCCGACCTGGCACGCGTCCTACCGCCAGCTGCCTTTCGTCTTCGCCGGCTCGGCCCTCGCCGCGGCAGGCGGGGCCGCCATGATCACGACCTCGACGACGCAGGCGAAGCCCGCGCGCCGGGCCGCGGTGGTTGGCACGGCGCTCGAGCTCGTGGCGAACGAGGTGCTCGAGCGCTCGATCGGCATGGAGGGCGAGCCGCTCCGAACGGGCCGCGCCGGTCGGATGCTCGAGGCCAGCCGATGGCTCATGATGGGGGGCGCCGCGGCGACCCTCGTCGGTGGGCGCTGGCGGCCGGCCGCGGTCCTCGCCGGGGTGGCGATGAACGTCGGGTCGGCCCTGACGCGGTTCGGGGTCTTCGAGGCCGGTATCGCCTCGGCCAAGGACCCGAAGTACACGATCGTCCCCCAGCGGCGACGCCTCGACGAGCAGGGCCCGACCCGCCTCACCTGATCTCACCTCGGCGCAGACCGGCCAGAGCCGGAGCGCTCACTCGAGGTCAGCGGATGGTGATGCGGGGGGCGGTGCCCGGCGGCACGGCCACCGTGTGGCCGATGACGGGGGCGCCCGGGACCTCGCCGACGACGAGCAGGCCGCCACTCGTCTGGGCGTCCGCGAGCAGGACGAGCTCGTCCTCGGTGACCTCGGCGCCGGCCTCGAGGTGCGGCCGCACCCCGTCGAGGTTGCGCCGGCTGCCACCTGGCACATAACCGGCGGCCAGGCTCTCCCACGTCCCCTCGAGGACCGGCACCGATGAGCGGTCGATGACGGCACCGACGCCGGAGGCGCGGCACATCTTCCACAGGTGGCCGAGCAACCCGAAGCCCGTCACGTCGGTGCAGGCCCGCACCCCGGCGGCGAGGGCCGCCTCCGCGGCGGCGGCGTTGAGGGTCACCATCGAGTCGATCGCCTGGGGGAACACCTCTCCGGTGGCCTTGTGCCGGTTGCCGAGGACGCCGACGCCGAGGGACTTCGTGAGGCTGATCGGCAGGCCGGGCTCGGCGGCGTCGTTCCGCATGAGCCGAGCCGGGTCGGCGATCCCGGTGACGGCCATGCCGTAGAGGGGCTCGGGAGCCGCGATGCTGTGCCCGCCCACGACCGGGCAGCCCGCCTGTTCGCCGACGGCCAACCCGCCGCGGAGGACCTCCCGGACATGGTCGGCCGAGACGAGGTCGGCGGGCCAGCCGAGCAGGTTGATCGCCATGATCGGCCGCCCGCCCATGGCGTAGATGTCCGAGAGGGCGTTCGCCGCGGCGATGCGGCCCCAGTCGTACGGCGAGTCGACGACCGGCGTGAAGAAGTCCGCCGTCGACAGGATCGCCCGGTCCCCCTCGATCCGGACGGCGGCAGCGTCATCGCCGGCGTCGAGGCCGACGATCAGGTCGGGGTGTGGGACTCCGATGAGGTCCGCGACGACCTCCTCGAGCTGCCCTGCCGGCACCTTGCACGCACAGCCGCCACCAGCGGCGAACTGCGTCAAGCGGATCGGTGCGTCGTCGATGGCGGCCATGCTGGCACCATACGGCGCTGCGGTCCGCGTCCACACGGGCGCCCGCGCCGGCCGAGAGGGCAACACCTGGGCAGCTGCCACTTCGTGCGCCTGTTTGCCGCTGGACGGGCGAGCCGACGTCACAGCCCTGCCGCTCATGCAGATCGGCGGTGGCAGACGGTCTCCCGCCAGCCACCGCCGATCGTCAGGCGCGCTGCCTCAGCAGCAGCGTCCCTGAGGGTTCTTGTCCTGCCAGTCCATGTGCTCGCGCCAGAACTCGCGCTCGGTCATCGGCTCGGCGTCCGGATGTCTGGCCGCGAGGTGGGCGCAGTAGCGGTCGTAGGCGTCCGCGCCCATCACGGCGCGGAGGTAGCCGACCGCCCGGCGCCCGCCGTCCCGGGCGCCGCGCAGGATCACGGGCAGGGTGGCGGACACGGTCAGTGCCCGCTCCCGGCCGCGACCGGCTCGCGGACCGTGGCCCACTCCGCCTCGAGCTCCTTCTCCGCAGGGGTCGCGACGAGCCCGGCCGGGGCGAAGAGCTTCGACTCGACGCGCGGGTCCTCCGTGTCGACGCCGCGGTGGCCGAGGCCCGCCCGGACCGTGGCGATGATCGCCGCGACGAGGACGATGAGCGTCAGCACGACGAAGACGACGGACAGGGTGCCCTGGACCGCGGTGTTGCGCACGACCGCCTCCATCGCCTCGACGTTCTTGGCCGTCCCGAAGCTCGTCTTGCCCTGGGCGAGCGCGTCCTTGAACGCGTTGTGCTGGGCCCAGTAGCCGACCGCCGGCACCGACGAGAAGATCTTGAAGATCGACGCGGTCACCGTCACGACGGCGGCGAAGCCGAGCGGCAGCACGACCACCCAGAGGTGCTTGAAGTTGCCGCGCCGGGCGATGATCGCCATGACCACGGACAGCGCGATGACGGCGAGCAGCTGGTTCGCGATGCCGAAGAGCGGGAAGAACGTGTTGATGCCACCGAGCGGGTCGGTCACCCCGAGGACGAGGATGTAGCCCCATCCCGCGACCATGACCGCGGTACAGATCCAGGCGCCGACCGTCCACGACGTGTCCTTGAACTTCGGGATGAAGTTGCCGAGCGTGTCCTGCAGCATGAACCGGGCGACCCGGGTGCCGGCGTCGACCGCCGTGAGGATGAACAGCGCCTCGAACATGATCGCGAAGTGGTACCAGAAGCCCATCAGCGCGGTGCCGCCGAACCACTGGTGCAGCACGTGCGCGATACCGACCGCGAGCGTCGGCGCGCCACCGGTGCGGGACACGATCGACTCCTCGCCGACGTTCTGGGCGAGCGTGCTCAGCATGTCGGGCGTGAGGTGCACCCCGGAGAGCCCGAGCTGGTTCACGAAGGCGACGGCGCCCTCGATCGTCCCGCTCGTCGCGGCCGGGGAGGCGTTCATCGCGAAGTAGACGCCGCGGTCGATGACGAGGGCCGCGACGAGGGCCATGATCGCGACGAAGGACTCCATCAGCATGCCGCCGTAGCCGAGGAAGCGGGTCTGCCGCTCCTTCTCGACGAGCTTCGGTGTCGTGCCGGACGAGATCAGGGCGTGGAACCCGGACAGCGCGCCACAGGCGATCGTCACGAAGAGGAACGGGAAGAGCGACCCGGGCACGACCGGCCCGTCCTCACGGCTCGCGAACTCCGAGAATGCGGGCACGTTGATCGTCGGGTGCACGACGATGATGCCGACGGCGAGCAGCACGATGACGCCGATCTTCATGAAGGTCGACAGGTAGTCGCGGGGGGCGAGCAGGAGCCAGACGGGCAGCACGGCCGCGATGAAGCCGTAGATGATGATGAACCAGGCGATCGTCGTGCGGTCGAGGTGGAAGAACGCTGAACCCCAGGCCGACTCGGCGACCCAGCGGCCGGAGATGATCGCGAACATCAGCATGACGAAGCCGATGACCGAGACCTCCATGACCTTGCCCGGTCGGATGAAGCGCAGGTAGACGCCCATGAAGAGCGCGATCGGCAGGGTCAGGCCGACCGAGTAGACACCCCACGGCGACGCGCCCAGGGCGTTGACGACGACGAGCGCGAGGATCGCCGTGATGATGATCATGATGGTGAGCGTCGCGATGAGCGCGGCCGTGCCACCGATGACGCCGAGCTCCTCGCGCGCCATCTGCCCGAGCGAGCGGCCCCCGCGGCGCATCGAGAAGAACATGACGAGGTAGTCCTGCACGGCGCCGGCGAGCACGACGCCGACGATGATCCAGATCGTGCCGGGCAGGTAACCCATCTGCGCGGCGAGCACCGGACCGACGAGCGGTCCGGCGCCGGCGATGGCGGCGAAGTGGTGGCCGAAGAGGACCCGCCGGTCCGTCGGCATGAAGTCCTTGCCGTTGTCGTTGTACTCCGCCGGCGTGGCCCGGGTGTCGTCCGGCTTCACGACCTTGCGCTCGATGTACTTCGCGTAGAACCGGAAGGCGATCAGGTAGGTGCAGACGGCGGCGAAGACGAACCAGACCGCGTTGATGGTCTCGCCCCGGCCGATCGCGATGACCGACCAGGCCACCGCGCCGAGGATCGCCACGGCGCCCCAGCCGATGATCTTCTTGGGCGTCCACTTCCGGTCATGGGCTTCGGCAACCTCGGGGTCGACGGCTGCCGGCGGCAGCTCTCGTTCATCGCTCAGCGCGCTACTCATCGAAGATTCCTGTTCAGGTGGTTGGGTATGCGACCACCGGCCAGGGGACGGTCGGCGAGCCGTCGCGGCACACCATAGTCGGCCCTGGCAGATCCGCATCTTGGGGGACGGGGGTGAAAGACGGGGGTGAGGGACAAGGGGTGAGGGACAGGGGCCGGTGTCGCTGAGGCGGACTCGCTAGGGTGGCCCTCGGAGGCGTCTGGGCTCCTGGTGGTCCCCCCGGTCTTCAAAACCGGTGTGCGGCGGTATCCGTCGCAGGCGAGTTCGATTCTCGTCCGCCTCCGCTGACGTGGAGATCGAGACAGGTCCTTCATGACGTGGCGGTGGGCGGCCCCCAACCCGCCGCCCACCGCCACGGTCAAGGTCACCCAATCGCCCTCGACACCTTCCACATCGCCTCCACGACCCTCTTCACGTCGTCCTCCTCGTGGAACAGGTGGGTCGACACGCGTACGCCCCAGTGGTTGCTGGCCGAGCCGATGACGGGGAAGTCGACGTTGCGGATCACGATCGAGTGCTCCTGACGCACCCGGCTGACGAACTCGTTGGACTTCTCGCGGTCGACGACGTCCCCGGCATCGACGAAGGGGTTGAACCCAGTGAGGGCGCAGACAAGCCTCGGGTCGTCCTTCGGCGAGTAGAGCCGGTCCACGCCCCAGCGCTCCGCGATGAGCTCCTTGAGCAAGGCGGACAGGCCGAGGACGTGGTCCGCGATGCGCTGCCGCCCGATCCGATCCCACATGGTCAGCGCCGCCTCCGTGCCGGCGTGCAGGACGATGCTGCCGTTGCCGAGAGAGGTCAGGTAGCGCCCGATGTCGTATGACGCTGTGCCCGTCCGCGTGCGCGGCGGCAGTCCCCCGTCGGGGTAGCTGCTCGAGATCGTCGGCCAGAACTCCGGCAACGGGTTGCCGTTGTAGCGGGCGTCGACCTTGTTGCGGACGTAGAGCAAGCCGGTGCCCCCGGGGCCGCACTGCCACTTCGCCGCCGAGCCGGCCAGGAAGTCGACGCCGAGCTCCCGCATCGAGTAGTTCATCATCCCGGGGATGTGGGCGCCGTCGACGACGGTGATGAGGCCGTGCTCCTGGGCGAGCTCGGCGAGCAGCCTGATCGGCAGCATCGTCCCCGTCTTGTACGTGGGGGCGGAGAAGACCATCACCTTGGTGCGGGACGTGATCGCCTGACGGAAGAGCTCGACGTAGTCCTCGGCCCGCTGGTCGTTGCCGACCGGCAGCGCGACCCGCCGGATGACCACGCCACGGCGGTCCCGGATCTGTTGCATCGGCGCGTTGCCGCCGGCGTGCTCGTGGTTCGTCGTGAGGATCTCGTCGCCCTCGCCGAGCGAGAGGCCGGCGAGGACCTTCGCCATCCCGTCGCTCGTGTTGTGGGTGAGGGCCATCTCGTCGAGGTCGCAGCCCAGGCCGGATGCGGCGAGGGCTCGCGTGTCATCGAAGGAGCTGTAGCCGGACTCGGCCTTCTCGGCGACGCGGACGTTCGTCTCCGCGAGGGCATCCAGCACCGGCTGGGGCGGCGAGCCCACCGTGCCGACATTCATGAACAGCACCTTCTTGTCGAGCACGAACTGCTTGCGGACCTGCCGCCAGAAGTGGGCGTCACCGGCGGCGGGCAGCGGGGTGGACGGAGACGCCGGCGCTGCGGTTGCGCCGGCGCCGGCGAAGAGGTCGAGGCCGGCGGCCGATGCGGCGATGGTCCCAGCGCCCATGAGGCGCAGGACTCCGCGACGAGAGGTTTCGGGGGTGCTCAGGGCGTTCTTCACTGCTCTCTCCTTTGAGTGTCAGTCGTGGCTGGGGGCGTCAGCGAACGGCGATCGCGGCGATCTCGACCTTCGCGTCCCGCGGCAGGCGGGCGACCTGGACGGTGGCGCGTGCGGGCGGCGCCGTCGGGAAGAACTCCGCGTACGCCGCGTTGAAGGCCGCGAAGTCGTCGAGGTCGGTCAGGTAGACGGTCGTGCTGACGATGTTCGACAACCTCATCCGGTCCGCCGCGAGCACGGCCTCGAGGTTCTGGAGGACCTGGCGGGTCTGCTGTCCGATGTCGGTGCTCGACAGGATCTCCCCCGTCCGCGGATCCATCGGCAGCTGCCCGGAGAGGTAGAGCTGGCTCCCGGCCGAAACCCCTTGGGAGTAGGGCCCGATGGCGGCCGGGGCATCGGGGGACGACACGACTCGGTGGTGCGCGGTCGGTGGGTGTTCCCTCGCGGTGGCGCCCGCGGCGCCGCCCTGGAGACCCCAGGTCAGCGCGGCGCCCCCAGCCAGCGCACTGGCGACGAGGAAGGTGGTGGGGCCGGCACCCCGGGTCCGGCCCTTCGTCCCGTGTGGTGACATCTGTCCTCTGCTCTCGGTCGATGGCGAGCGGCTCTCGGTCGGTGGCGAGCGCACTCAATCACCGGCGCCAGCCGGTCAACAAGGTTCGCTGTCAAGACTTGACCGTCCCGGGACAGCGCGGGATGACTTGTTGACCCACGCATGGGGCGCCCTTGACCTCCCGCAAAGGCGCCGCTGGGTCCGAGGGGTCCCCCGGCCTTCACACCAGAGGGGTCCAGGCGGGCTTCTAGACTCGAAGCGATTCGCACCAGGCGAGCCCTCGATGGGTGCGGCCCGACCGGAAGGAGCGACCGGGAGTGGAAACGGGACAGCGTGACCCGCGACGCGAGATACCGCGCACCGACGCTCTCCTGCGGCACCCGCTGCTCGCCGAGGCGACCCGCCGCCTGGGCCGTGCCATCGTCAAGCGCGCCGTGCTCGTCGCCCAGCAGCGCGCGCGTGACGGCGAGATCGCGCCGTCGGACGTCGCGGTGACCGCGGCGGCGGCCCTCGACGGGCGGCGCACGCCGACCACCCTCCGCCCGGTCCTCAACGCGACGGGCGTCGTCCTCCACACGAACATCGGGCGAGCACCGCTCACGAGGGCGGCCCGCGAGGCCGTCGAGCAGGCGGCAGGCTACGTCGACGTGGAGCTCGACCTCGGGACGGGACGCCGGGCCAAGCGTGGTCGCGGAACGCTCGACGCACTCCTCGAGGCGGTGCCCGCCGCCGAGGCTGCCCTCGTCGTCAACAACGGCGCCGCGGCCCTCGTCCTCGCCACGACGGCCCTCGCCGCCGGCCGCGACATCCTCGTCAGCCGCGGCGAGATGGTCGAGATCGGCGACGGCTTCCGCCTGCCGGACCTCATCGCCTCGACCGGCTCGCGGCTCCGCGAGGTCGGCACGACGAACCGCACCACCGTGCGGGACTACGCGGAGGCGATCGGGCCCGAGACGGCGGCGATCCTCAAGGTGCACCCCAGCAACTTCCGGATCGAGGGCTTCACCAGCACCGTCGGCGTCCGGGAGCTCGCGGAGCTGGCCCGCTCGCACGACCTGCCCCTCGTCGTCGACATCGGCAGCGGGCTCCTGCGCCCCGAGCCACTCCTGCCCGAGGAGCCCGACGCCACAACGGTTCTCGCGGGCGGAGCCACCCTCGTCACGAGCAGCGGCGACAAGCTGCTCGGCGGGCCGCAGGCCGGGCTCCTCCTCGGGGACGCGGGCACCGTCGAGCGCCTGCGCCGCCACCCGCTCGCCCGCGCCCTCCGCGTCGACAAGCTCACCCTCGCTGCCCTCGAGGCGACCCTCCGCAGCGGCCCGACCGTCGTCGAGAGCTACCTGCACGCCGACCCCGACACCGTCCGGGCGCGCTGCGCGCGCGTCGCGGAGGCGGTCGGCGGACGCGTCGTCCCGAGCCAGGGCACCGTGGGTGGGGGCGGCGCTCCCGGCGTGACCCTGAGCGGGTGGGCCGTCGCCCTCCCCGAGGGGTATGCCGCCCACCTCCGTCACGCTGACCCCGCGGTGCTCGCCCGGGTCGAGTCGGGCCTCACCCTGGTCGACCTCCGTTGTGTACCAGTGGAATCCGACGACGATCTGATCACCGCGATCAAGTCCGTCATCGACGCAATCGAGGCTCCGTCCTGATGCACGTCGTCGCGACCGCGGGACACGTCGACCACGGCAAGTCCACCCTCGTGCGCGCCCTGACCGGCATGGAACCGGACCGGTGGGCCGAGGAACGGCGGCGGGGCCTGACGATCGACCTGGGCTACGTCTGGGCGACGCTGCCCGGCGTCGGCGACGTGGCCTTCGTCGACGTGCCGGGCCACCGCCGGTTCATCGGCAACATGCTCGCCGGGCTCGGCCCCGTCCCCGCAGTGCTGTTCGTCGTGGCCGCGGACGAGGGGTGGCGGGCGCAGTCCGAGGAGCACCTCGCGGCCGTGGACTCCCTCGGCATCACCCACGGGCTGCTCGCGGTGACCCGGAGTGACCTCGCAGACCCCGTGCCGGCGCTCGCGCAGGCTCGGGAACGGATCGCGAAGTCGTCGCTCGGCCAGGTCCCTGCCGTCGCGGTCTCCGCGATGACCGGCCAGGGGATCGAGCAGCTGCGGGCCGGGCTGGCGCGGCTCTGCGAGGCGCTGCCGGCGCCCCGGCACGAAGGGCGACTGCGGCTCTGGGTCGACCGGTCCTTCACCGTCCGAGGCAGCGGCACCGTCGTCACCGGGACGCTCGCGGCCGGCCGGGTCTCCGTCGACGACCGGCTGGAGCTGCGCGACCACGACGGTCGCCGCCGCGAGCTGTCGGTCCGCGGGGTCCAGAGCCTCGGCCGGACCCACGACTCCGTCGATGCCGTTGCTCGAGTTGCCTTGAGCCTCAGAGGAATCGGCACGGACGAGATTGGCCGGGGGGATGCGCTCCTCACCCCGGATGCCTGGCGGACGACCGGGCAGGTCGACGTGCGACTGGCGGTTCCGGCGGCGGACCTCCCCCACCAGCTGACCCTCCACCTCGGCACCGCCGGTGTGCGCGTCCGCGTGCGTCCGCTCGACGGTGACATCGCACGGCTGACCCTCGAGCGGGCCCTCCCCCTCGAGTCGGGCGATCGCGCCATCCTCCGCGACCCGGGTAGGGAGGGGGTGCTCGTCGGAGCCACGGTGCTCGACGCCGCGCCGCCCGTCTTGAGCCGGAGGGGCGCAGCCGCTGCCCGGGCCACCCAGCTCGGGCAGGCTTCGCCGGACCGGCTCGCGGACGAGGTCCGCCGGCGCGGACAGGTCCGCCGCGACGAGCTCCGGCTCCTTGGGCTCGACCCGGACGCCGCGGGGGCCACACAGGCGGGCTCCGACGTCACCCAGGTCGGCGACTGGTTCGTGACGTATGAGGCGTGGCGGGACTGGGCGGACGCGCTCGAGGCGGGGACAGCGGCCTACGCGAAGAGCCACCCGCTCGACCCGCACCCGAGCGAGGCGCACGCTCTCGAGGCCGCGGGCATCCCTGACCGGGTGGTGCTGGGCGCCGTGTCGCACGCTCTCGGCTACGACGTGCGGGACGGGCGGGTGCGCCGACCGGACGTGGCGCCGGACCTGGGTGCGGCAAGGCCCGGTGTCGACCGCGTCATCGCGCGTCTCGCGGACAACCCGTTCGACGCGCCGGAGCAACATGAGCTGCAGGATGCAGCGCTCGGCGCCCGAGAGCTGGCCGCGGCCGAGGCGCTCGGCCTGCTTCTCCGGCTCGGCGACGGCATCGTCGTCCTGCCCACCTCACCGGTGCGGGCGATGCGCATCCTGGCCGGGCTGCCCCAGCCGTTCACGACGAGCGACGCGCGGCAGGCGCTCGGGACGACCCGCCGGGTCGCGATCCCGCTCCTCGAGCACCTCGACCGCCGCGGCTGGACCCGCCGCCTCGACGGCGCTCACCGAGAGGTGGTCAGGGGTCGGGCCTAGCCGCCTCGACGACGCTCACCCAGAGGTCGTCAGGGGTAAGGCCTAGCCGAAGCCTCGCCGCCGGCGCGCTCATCCACGGCCGCCACCTCACGGAGGGTGACGCAGCAGCGGTTCTCGCCCGGATCCAGCGAGGCGCGCAGCCGGCCGGGGGCGACGGAGTCCGCGACCCCGCTGATGAGCGCATGGTTCATCGCGCAGACCATCTCGGTGTGGCTGCGCACGAGCGCATGGAACGGGCAGTTGGCCATGATGACCCGGCCGGACTCCCACCGCGGCTCATACCCCTGCCCGGCGAGCACGGAGGCCACCGTGGCCAGGGCCGCATCCCCTCCGTCAGCGCTCACAAGCGGGTGTACGTCCACGCTGGCGCGCGCCGCCTCGCCCATGGCATGCCCGCGCGCGGCCGCTGTCGACCGGAGCGCCTCCGAGACCGGCACCGTGGATCGCATCGACTCGTCGATCGCGTCGGCCATCATCAGCCCCGCGAGCTCGTACTGCCGCTGCGGCAGGGAGACGGCGATCTCCCGGTCCCCGCGCCGATACACCTTCGCCGGCCGACCCGCACCCGGCCCCGAGCGCCCGGTCAGCCGGACGTAGTCCGAGACGAGCAGCCCGTCGGCCTCGAGCCGGTCGAGGTGGAACTTGGCCTGGTGGCGGGGGATGCCGAGGGCCGCGGCGGCCGCGTCCCGGCCGACCGGCTCGGGCTGCGCACACACGTAGCGGTAGAGGTCGCGTCGAACCGGATCGGCGAGGGCACCGATGCCGGCGATGTCCGCATCGGACGACGGCCCGGCGCCACCATCGGCACTTCTATCGGATGAATTCATTGACGCTACACCTCTTCCAGTTCTAAATTCGATCTTATCGTCCGTTAGAAGGAGAAGTCATGGCCACCACCCACAGTCACACCGTCATCGACACCGTCCGGCAGACCGATCCCCCGCGGCTCGCCTACACGCTGCTCCACACCATCTTCACGCTCGCGCCGATCCTGTTCGGCCTCGACAAGTTCTTCAACCTGCTCACGTACTGGCCGAAGTACCTGGCGGGCTGGATCGACGCCATCGTCCCCGGCAGCGCGCAGACCGACATGTACATCGTCGGTGTCATCGAAATCGTCGCCGGGCTGATCGTCTGGTTCCGCCCCCGGATCGGCGCCTGGATCGTCTGCCTCTGGCTGCTCGGGATCATCGTCAACCTGCTCACCCTCTCGGGCTATTACGACGTGGCCCTGCGCGACTTCGGGCTCCTCGTCAGCGCGCTCGCCCTCGCAAACCTGGCCCGGACCTATGACCGCCCAGCCCACCGCCACACCGTCCCGCCGACCCATGAGTGAGGCGACCGCCCCCGCAGCGATGGCCGGGACGGCCCTGCACAGCATCCGGACCGCGCACCCCGAGCACCAGCTCGAGGTCGCGGCCCGGGCCGCTCGCGAGTTCCTCGTGGCCCTCGGCGTCGACTGCGACACCCCGAGCACCGAGCGCAGCCCACTCCGTATGGCGCGGGCCTACGCGGAGATGCTCAGCTCGCGACCGTTCGAGCTGACGACCTTCCCCAATGACGAGGGCTACGACGAGATGGTGGTCGTCCGCGGTATACCGGTCGCCTCGCTCTGCGAGCACCACCTGCTCCCCTTCACCGGCGTCGCCCACATCGCCTACCTGCCAGGCGCCCGGATCCTCGGGCTGTCGAAGTTCGCGAGGGTCGTCGAGAGCTTCTCGCGCCGACCGCAGGTGCAGGAGCGCCTGACGAAGCAGGTGGCCGACTGGCTCGACGAGCACCTGCAGCCCCGCGGGGTCGGCGTGGTCATCGAGGCGGAACACTCGTGCATGAGCCTCCGCGGTGCCAGGGCGGGCGGTGCCGTGACCCGCACCTCGGCCCTCGCCGGCCTCATCCGGGAGAGCCCCGCGACGCGGTCGGAGTTCCTCGACGGACTCCGCACCTGAGCCTTGCGCGCCCCTCCGAGGACGTCATGGCCCTTGAGGTGGACGTGACTGGCGTGACCCAAGTTCTGGCTGGTGCGCAGCACTAGTAGACGACCCGGCTGCGGCGTAGCCTGAGGACGTGGGGGGCCAAGTACCCAGTGGGGCGTGGATCGAACAGACCGCGCCACCATTGGCCATGGTGCCACCGCCGGAACGCGGCGGCACCACCCGTGTCTGTGACGACTCCGTCACCCGATGCTGCCGGCTCGGGCGAGCGGCGGTCCGGGGCGTCGTGGCTGGCTCCAGCCCGGCACACCGCAGACATCTCTCCGGGTCCGTCGCGCGGCCGATCCACCTGACCGCGTCCGCGACGGCACCCGTCATCGCAGCCTGTGAGGCTCATGACCACACTCGCGCTCATCAACGGCCGCACACCCCGTGGCCGTTCGTCGCCGGGCCAGCCGGGATGGCCAGCGTGCCGGACAACGGCACAGCCGAACAGGAGGTTTGCAGTTAGGCCAAGGAGGCCCGGTTATGACAAACAATCACGGGATAGGCCGTGGCCGGACGTGCGGCGCGATCGCCGCGATGTCGGTTGCGGCCCTTGGGCTGGCGGCATGCAGTTCCACGCCGTCAACCTCGGCGTCAGGGGCGAGCAAGCCGGCGACCACGAGCGGCTCGACGATGACGAGCGGCGCGGGGAGCACCCAGGCCTCCGGGGCCGTGCCGTCGGGCCTCGGCGTGAAGTCGTTCGATGTCGGCTTCACGACGATGTCCCAGCTCAAGGGGCTGACGGCCGCCGGCAAGGGCCTGGTCGGGGTCATCCTCCCCGACACCACGTCCTCCACCCGTTACGTCGACTTCGACGCGCCCTACTTCAAGAAGGCGCTGGAGGCCGCCGGCTACAGCTCGTCGGACTACAAGATCGACAACGCCCAGGGCGTGGACGCCACCGAAGTGGCCCTCGCGCAGGCCGACATCTCCAAGGGCGCTTCGGTGCTCATCTTCGACCCCCTCAACAGCACCGTGGGCTCCCAGGTGGAGGCGTATGCGAGCTCGCACGGCGTGCAGCTGATCAGCTACGACAGGGCCACGTTCGCCGGCTCGAACACGTACTACGTCAGCTTCGACAACTCACAGGTCGGCAAGCTGATCGGCCAGGGGTTCGTCGACTGCGCCTCGGCCTGGGGAGTCAAGAGCCCCAAGGTGTTCGAGCTTGACGGCGGCGAGGACGTCGACCCGAACGCGGTCTCGTTCGCCCAGGGCTACAACTCCGTGATCTGGAACAAGGAGACGACGCCGCTCTCGGCTGGCACCACGAACAGCAAGGGCTTCACGTTGGTCGGCGACAAGATCACGCCGAACTGGGTCAACGCCACGGGCGCGACGATCTTCACGCAGCAGTTCACCGCGCACCCGGACATCAACGCAACGGTGGAGGCCAACGACGGTCTCGGCAACGCCGTCGTGACCGTCCTGAAGAGCAAGGGCGTCGGGCCGAAGAAGATCCCGACGACCGGCCAGGACGCGACGATCCAGGGGATGGAGAACATCCTGCAGGGCTACCAGTGCGGCTCGGTCTACAAGCCGATCTACCTCGAGACCCAGGATGCCGTCGCGCTGGCCACCATCCTCCGGGCAAAGCAGACGCCCCCCAGCGGCTTGGTGAACGCTCAGACGTCGCCCCCCAAGGGCGTCTCCGGCTCTGCCCAGCCCGCATCGCTGCTGGCCCCGATCTGGGTGACCGGCTCGAACATGAACGACACAGTGATCAAGGACAAGTTCATCGATCCCGCCGCGCTGTGCAAGGCCGTCGGTGCGAGCGTGTGCAGCGCTGCACACATCACCCCGTAACCGAAGGCGTGAGACCTCGGCGTCGGGGGGCGGCCGGACCCCGCACGGCCCGTCGGCCAGGAACTGATTAGAGTTTAAGACATTTAGGAAGACTAGAAAGTGCCGCTGCTGAGCGCACGGGGAATCTC
>NZ_JBQCCV010000279.1:0-5013 GCF_051961875.1 Intrasporangium sp.
GGCGCCCGCGGCTATGCGCACATCGGGGGTCTGCAGGTACTCGACGAGCGGGGCTTCGACGTCGTCGCGATCTCCGGGACGTCCATGGGGGCGCTCGTCGGTGGCGTCGCCGCTGCCGGCAAGCTCGACGCCTACACCGACTGGTCGCTCGGCCTGACCCAGCGGGAGGTGCTGCGCCTGCTCGACCTCGCGCTGTCGGCACCCGGGGGCGCGATCCGGGCCGAGCGGATCATTGCGAAGGTCGGCGAGATCCTCGAGGGCGCGTCGATCGAAGACCTGCCGATCCCCTACACCGCCGTCGCCACCGACCTGCTCGCCCGGCGCGAGGTGTGGTTCCAACGGGGACCCGTCGTGCACGCGATCCGCGCGTCGATCGCGATCCCGGGCGTCATCACGCCGATCGTCATCAACGGCCGGACGCTCGTCGACGGCGGCCTGATGAACCCCGTCCCCCTGGAGCCGATCGTCGCCGTCAACGCCGACGTCACCGTCGCGATCGACCTGTCCGGGACCCGCACGGGGACGAGCCACGGCCCGCCCGTCAAGGAGACTTCCGAGGACCGCCCCCACGAGGAGTGGGCCTCCCGCCTCTGGCGCGGGACCGCCGAGGTGCTCGAGTCCGAGCGGCTCCGGGCCCTCGCGAACCGGTTCAGCGTCGGCCACCGCCGCGACGCATCGCCCGAGGAGCTGGCCCCCGGCGTCGGGGCCCCCATTGCCGCGACGGCCGAGGAGCCGGACCCGGACGTCCATCCCGAGGCCGTACCGCCGGCGCACCCCGACGAGTGGGTCCTCGGCCGGGCCGACATCCGCACCGTCGACCTGCTCGCCATGAGCTTCGAGACGATGAGCGCGCTCATCTCCCGCTACCGGATGGCGAGCAACCCGCCCGACGTGCTCGTCACCGTCCCGTCCAACGCCGTCGGCACCCTCGACTTCCACCGCGCGGCGGAGATGATCGAGCTCGGCCGGCGGCTGATGACCGAGGCCCTGGACCGAGCCGGCTACTGAGGCCCGCCCGGACCGGCCGTAGCCGGGGTCGGCGTCACCCGCACGGTCCGGACGAGGAGCACGAGCGCCAGGAGCTGGGTCGCCGCGACGACCACCACGAGCAGGGGCAGCGACACGTCATACAGCCACCCCACCAGCGCACCCCCAACGACAGCGAACGCGCCCTGGATCCCGGCGAAGACGCCATACGCGGTGGCGCGGCGCGGCGCGGGCACGATCTCCGCGACGAGCGCCTTGATCGTGGAGTCCTGGATCCCGAAGGCGAGGCCCCACACGGCGACGCCGACCAGCGCGAGCAGGAACGACCGCGTGAGCGCGAGCGCCGGCACGACCGCGACGAGGACGGGCACGACGAGCAGGACGTGTGCGCCCCGCCGGTCGTACACCGCGCCCACCGCGAGCGCGGCGAGCGCCTCGACCGCCATCGCACCGGCATAGACGACCGGCACGCCGGCGACCGGGACGATGCCGTCGACACTGAGGTGGAAACCGATGATCCCGAACGTGACCAGTCCGCCCGTCGTGAGGCTGGCCGCGGCCGCGTAACGGAAGAACTCCTTGGGCAGGTCGCGGCCGACCGCGTCGGACAGCCAGGCCCGCAGCCCGCCCTCCCGTATGGCGCTGAGCCGGCCGGTCGGTGTGCGCGCGGTCTCGCTCTCGGCGGGTTCGCCTGCGACCTGCGGTGCTTCGGCGGGCGTCGGCTCCCGAGCCGCGGCGCTCCCGTCGTACACGGAGGGGTCGGGGACCTTGGCGCGCACCACCGCGAGGACCAGCATCGCGATGGCGCCGGGAACGGCGAGCACGAGCATGCCCGGCCAGATCACCCCGGTGGCGGCCACGACACCCGCGACGACGAGCGGCCCGGCGAAGGCGCCCACCTGGTCCATTGCCTTGTGCACCCCGAAGCCACGTCCCCGGCCCACGGCGGCCGCGACGTGCGCGAGCAGGGCGGTCTTGGACGGGCTGCGCACGGCCTTGCCGGAGCGCTCCAGCAGGATGAGGACGGCGGCGAGGGCGAGCCCGAGCCCGCCGACGAAGGGCGTCACGGCGAGGAGCGGGACGCAGACGGCGGTCAGGCCGTAGCCGATGATCGTGAGCGGCCAGTAGCCGCCCGTGCGGTCGGCGAGCGGCCCGAAGACGAGACGGAGGACGAGCGCCATCGCCTCCCCCGCGCCGGTGACGACGCCGACGACGAGGCCACTCGCGCCGAGCGCGGCGAGGAGGGGCCCGTACATCGACCGGGCGCCCTCGTAGACCATGTCGGCGGCGAGGCTGACGAAGCCGAACCAGATGACGACCCGCCAGGCGCTCCACGGGCGGCCGCGTGCGGCACGGGCCAGGCCGGCGGACGGGCTCATGCGCCGTTGCCCAGCAGCTCGCGGACCCGTGGTGCCACCTCCTCGGCGTAGAGCCGGATGCACTCGGAGCGGAGGTCGTGCGGCAGCGTGCCCATGGAGTACTTGAGCTGGAAGCGCGCGGCACCGAGGAGCCGCACCGACTCGGCGATCTTCTGGGCCACCGTCTCGGGCGACCCGCAGTAGACGGCTCCGTCGGGGCCCATCTGCGCCAGGGCCTGGTCCTTGGTCATCGGTGCCCACCGGCGCTCCCGCCCGATCAGGTTCATGTAGCCGATGAAGTGGGGCAGGTACTCCTCCTGCGCCTGCTCGTCCGTGGCGGCGACGTAGCCCGGCGAGTGGATCGCGACCGGCAGCTCGGGCTTGCCCATCTCGGCCAGGGCCCGGCGGTAGAGGTCGACGAGCGGCACGAACTGCCGGGTCGCGCCGCCGATGATGGCCACGACGACGGGCAGTCCATAGTGCGCGGCCCGGACGACGGACTGGGGCGTGCCGCCGACGCCGACCCACGTGGTCAGGCGCCCGGACTCCGTGCCGGGCTGGACCCGGTCGACCTTGAGCGGCGGCCGCGTCGTGCCCTCCCAGGCCACCGGCTCCTCCGAGAGGATCGCCGCGAGCAGGTCGAGCTTCTCGGAGAAGAGGGTCTCGTAGTCCTGCAGGTCGAAGCCGAAGAGGGGGAACGACTCGATGAACGAGCCCCGCCCCACCGTGATCTCGGCGCGCCCCTGCGAGATCGCGTCGACCGTGGCGAAGCGCTCGAAGACCCGCACCGGGTCGTCCGAGCTGAGGACGGTCACCGAGGAGCCGAGCCGGATGCGCTCGGTCGACGCCGCGAGCCCGGCGAGGACGGTGTCGGGCGCCGCAATGGCGTAGTCGGCCCGGTGGTGCTCGCCCAGGCCGATGAAGTCCAGCCCGAGGCGGTCTGCCAGCTGGCCCTCGGCCATGACCTCGCGGATCACCGCCGCGGGGTGGAGCGGGACGCCATCCGGTCCCAGCGCGATGTCCCCGAAGGTGTCCAGGCCGAGCTCGACGTCCATCCGCCCATGGTACGGCCGGGCCGCGGGGCCCGTCCCGGCCCGGGGAGGCCCCGGGTGAGGCCGACACGACGCCGGACCGGGCCGCGAAGACCGTCGCGCCCACTTCTGGGCTGACTGCCACTCAAATTGACTGAAAAGCGCTGTGTAGCAAAGCGATTCGTTAGATCCGGAGCGATTTTTCCCGGTTTTCTGCGGCGTTGTGGCCAGCGACATCGAATCTGATTGGTGCACTGTTGGATTCGACACATTCGGGACATCTCGCTTTGACCCTTCAGCCACGCCTGTGCTTGGTTAGAGGACCGTCAGCGCCTGGGGGAAGTGCTGACCGAGAACTGACGACACATACGAAACTAGACGTGAAAAGGGTGATCGGGTCGTGCCTGCCATCGAGGCGGAACATCTCTACAAGGTGTTCGGACGAAGGGCGAGGGACGGGGTCACCCGGCTCCGCCAGGGAGCCACGCGAGAGCAGCTCAACGAGCAGGACGGCCTGACCGCGGCGGTCATCGATGCGTCGTTCAGCGTCGAGGAAGGCGAGATCTTCGTCGTCATGGGCCTGTCCGGCTCGGGCAAGTCGACGCTGCTGCGCATGGTGAACGGCCTGCTCGAACCGACAGCCGGCTCGGTCACGATCATGGGCGAGAACGTCACCGCGGCGACCCCCAAGGCCTTGCGGCGCATCCGCCGCGAGCGCGTGAGCATGGTCTTCCAGCACTTCGCCCTCTTCCCGCACCGGACCGTGCTGGAAAACGCCGCCTACGGCCTGGAGACGCAGCGCGTCTCCAAGGCGGAGCGGCAGCGGCGGGCGACCGAGGCCCTCGAGTTGTGCGGCCTCGCCGGCTGGGAGGACAAGCTGCCGGGCGAGTTGTCCGGCGGGATGCAGCAGCGCGTCGGCCTCGCCCGCGCCCTCGCCGCGGACACCGACGTGCTGCTCATGGACGAGGCCTTCAGCGCGCTGGACCCGCTGATCCGCCGTGGCATGCAGGACCAGCTCCTCGAGCTGCAGAGCCGGCTCAAGAAGACCATCCTGTTCATCACCCACGACCTCAACGAGGCGATGCGCCTCGGTGACCGCATCGCGATGATGCGCGACGGCCGCATCGTGCAGATCGGCACCGCCGAGGAGATCCTCACGGACCCGGCCAACGACTACGTGGCCCGCTTCATCCAGGACGTCGACCGGAGCCGGGTGCTGACCGCCTCGTCGATCATGGAGCCGCCCGTCGTGCTGCTCGGCTCCGAGCAGGGCCCACGCGCTGCCCACAAGCTCATGCGGGAGAACCAGATCGACACGCTCTTCGTCGTCGACCGGGAACGCCGCGTCCGCGGGACCGTGCGCGCGCAGGACGTCGCCCGCGCCGTCGAGACTCGGGCCGACAGCATCCGGGACCTGCTCGACGAGGACGTGCCCACCGTGTCCCCGGACACGGTCATCGCCGACCTGCTCGCGGAGTCCGCCGACACGGAGGTGCCCCTCGCCGTCATCGACGAGAAGGACCGCCTCGTCGGCGTCGTCCCCCGGGTGACGCTGCTGTCGGCGCTCAGCAACACGACCGCCGCGGCTGATGCGGACGAGGCGCCAGACGTCACGCCTGGTCCAGATCCCGAACGGG
>NZ_JBQCCV010000280.1:0-39096 GCF_051961875.1 Intrasporangium sp.
ACCGGCCCGGCCGGTGGCCGAGCAGGGCCGTGCAGGCGTCGCTGAGTCCCGACTGGTACGCGCCCCTCGTCAGGGGGATGCCGGAGGCCTGCACGACTGCATCGGCGTTGCGGGGAGCGCGCGCCATCGTGGCAGACCGCAGCATCGTCACGTCTGCTCCGGTGTCACCCACGGCCAGCGCCAAGCCGCCACATCCGTCCAGGGAGTGGGCCAGGCAGGTCAGCCCGGTGGCCTTGTCCAGCCGGGCAACGGTGACATCGGTCTGGGACTGACCGTGGACGAGGCGCAGCGCCGGGTCGGACAGCAGGGGGATGTCGGCGACCAGGTCCGGTGGTACGGGCCCACCGTGCAGCCGGGCCCGAATGGTGTACGAATGAGTCGGCAGCAGCAGCACCCCGTGGCTGGCGAGCTGCCGACGGACATCGTCCAGGAGCGCGCGCTCGTCCGCGTCTCGCAGGTCCACCGTGAGGCCTTCATCGTGGAGGTATACGGCGGTGCCGTACTCGACGACGGCCCCGGGCAGCCTGAATGCCGTGCAGCGATCCCGCGCGTCGTCGATACCCCGGCCCGTGGCCAGCACGACCCGGTAGCCGTGAGCGGTGAGCGCACGCAGAGCCATCATCCCGAGGGGAGTGGCGCAGGGGTAGCCGAGCCGATCGGTCTCCAGGACACCGTCGAGGTCGACGGCGCACAGTGGTCCGGTGGGATCGGCAAGACCGCCCAGGTAGCACGCGGCGAGGAAGTCGTGCACCGCGGCGGCCGAGTATCGGCCCAACGCATGGGGCTCGAGGTCACTCGAGCGGGCTAGCCGCCACAGCTGGGCCAGCCGGTACAACAGCCACCGCTCGTCGTCGGGTCGATCTCCGGTCCAGGCCTCGTACTGCTCGCGCAACAGGTGGGCGAAGCCAGGGGAGAGGGGCTCGCACGCAGCGCCCGCCAGGTCGAAGACTGCGTCATAGCAGGCCGGCCCCCAGCGCCCCATCACCCCCTGGTGGAAGTCCACCTTGCGAAGCCGTTGAGGCTCCTCAGGGTCGCGAAACCAGTGCCACGGCGTCGTGGCGCCGTCCACGACGCTGGGTCGGCCCGGCGTCAGCAGGCTACGGGTCGTCGGTTCGAGCAGGCCGCGGACGGCTGGGGCAGCCCACCCGAACGGCCGGCTGAGCAGCTCGGCGGTCACCTCCCAGACCGGGTCGCGGCCGCGCATCCTCGGGGTGGGATCCGTGTCCGTCGGGAGCGCCTGCTGCCGGCTCGCCACGTAAGCCGAGATCGCCGCCGCCAGGCCGACCTCGCCCACGGGCGGATCCGGCTCGGGGAGCCAGTCGCGGTAAAGGAGCCCGCCAGCGAGCCCGTATACGCGCGGCACCTGATCCCGCAGCCGGTCCGCGACGGCGAGGGCGTGGCCTCCCAGATAGCCCAGCCCGGCGCCCTCCACCACCAGCTCCCGCTGCTCGGCGCGTCCCGTCTCCCGGCTCGTCAGCTCCACCGTGTAACGGGCGCGGACGTGGTCGCGGCGCCTTGCGGCGCCTGCGGCGCCGACCTCCTGCCTGGCTTCGCACCGCTCGACGGACCAGTCGGGGCCGAGTAGGTCCGACAGCGCCTCAGCCACCGCCTCGGCGTCCAGTCGGCCGTGCACGCTCCAGCCGGCCCACGGCAGAAATGCCCCCGCGTAGCCCCGCAGCTGGGCGGGCAGGCCCTCTTCGCCCGTGAAGAGGGGCAGGGCCAGCTTCGTCTGACGGTGCGGCACCCGGGTTGCGGCGATGTCCTTCAGGGTGGCGGCGAGCGCCGTACCGGTGGCCGGTGGGTCATCGACGACGACGACGGAGCCGCCCGCTCGCGCGGTCCGTCGCAAGGCGCGGCCCTCCCAGGGAAGGAAGGGATGAGCCGGCCGGTGGGTCAGGGTCAGCACCTCGCACACTCCGGACCGTTCGAGGGCCGCAGCCAGCAGGGGCGCCAGGTAACTGCCGGAGGTGCGTACGCCGACGACACACACAGGCCCCCGCGCCAGGCCCGGCAGCTGGCACACCTTGGCGGCGAGCGCATCGATGTCGTCCGGGTGCAGGTCGAAGTCGCGGAAGCAGGCCGGCAGCCGCACCACGTCGGCCCCGAGGAGTGGGGCGCTGGCCGCGGCCCGGGCCACGAGGGCATTCAGCTCGGAAGACCCGCAGGTGACCGACCCGGGTTTGAGGAGGGCGGTGGCGAGGAGGGAGGTGAGATCGGCCAGGACCGACCGCGCGTCGCGCAGCTGCCGAGCCCCGCTGCCCCACCACCGGAGCTCCAACGTGCCGGCAAGTGCCGCCGCACCGAGACCCGCAGCCCGCGCACTCGGCGACGACCCCTTTCGGAGATAGCTCGCGGCGCGGTGCAGCTGCAAGGGGTCCGGATGGAGGGCGTCGTCGGCCAGCTGGAACATGCCGGCGCTGACCAGAAAGGCGTCACACCACTGCTCGCTCACCACGGCCCGTTCCAACAGCGCAGTCAGGCCCGTACCGGTCAGCAGGAGTCTGGTCACCTGCATGGGCTGGCCAGTGGTGCGTGCGGCGGTAGCGGGTGCCGTGCAGTTGTTCACGACCGGCCCCCGGACAGTGTCGCGATGTGTCGGAGTCGTCGATAACTCCGCCAGCCCTTCGTCAGGAGCCGCTCGTCGCGCCTTCGGGTCGGTGCCGAACCGTCGAGCCAGCGTCGGACGGTGTCGTCGCTGAGATCGGCGGTCACGGTGAGCCGGCTGATGCTGAAGGGAGTGTCGGAAGCTCCGCTCACAACGTTTTTCACGGAGCACGCGGAGTCGTATCCCGCCTCCATGACCTGACGTCGCACGGCCGGGCTCGAGTACCCGTGTGGATAGGCGAAGCTGCGCACGAGAACATCGAGCCGTTCCTGCAGCATCTCCCGGGACGACTGGATCTCGTGACGGGCCCGCGCCCGGGACAACTGGTCCAGCTGAGGATGGGTGACCGAGTGGGCGCCGATCTCATGGCCTCGGTCGGCCAGCTCGCGGGCCTGCGCCCAGTCCAGCATCCGGTCCCCACCGGGGCTCACCCCATCGATGAAGCCAGTCGTGAGGTAGATCGTGCTGCGGACGTGGTGACGATGCAGAACCGGGGCGGCGGCCGTCAGGGTGTCCGCGAACCCGTCGTCGAAGGTGACGACGACAGGCCTGGTGGGCAGCGGTCCTGCGCCGCTCAGGCCGTCCCGAAGCTGAGAGACGGTGACAGGCGTGCGGCCGGCGGTCCCGATGAGGGCCAGGTGCCTGTCCAGGCAGTGCGCGGTGACAGTGAAGGGTGCGATCCAGGAAGACGGGTCCGGCGACACGCAGTGGTAGAGCAGGACGGGCACGGGGACGGCGATCACGGTGCCCACCTCCGGCAGAGGATCGCAGTGACCCCGATGGCAGCCAGCCCGATGATGACTCCCTCCGCGCTCCACGCCCCGGCAATGGCCAGCATCTCGGACAGGATCGCGGTCAAAGAGAGGCTGATGGCCACGGCGATCACGACCCGCTGCGTCAAGCCGCTCTGCGGCAGCCACGGCAGCAGTCCGGCCCCTGGGACGAACCCGATCATGGCGAGCACCGCCATCGCCCGCACCGGTTCGGCCAACCCCGCGCCGGTGATCGCAACCACGGCGAGCACCGCCACGGCGAGGACCATCCGATACCGACTCCACGCGGCGGTCATTGGCTTGGCTCCGTATGGAGTTGCGGCCGGACGAAGATGACGGCGTCGGGGTTGCGGTAGGCCACATGGAAGAAGGGATCATGCTCGAGTGCGGAGGTGAGCGCCGTCAGCGAAGCCGCGGGCAGCACCCCGGTGTAGCGGGCGTACACGGCTTGGGAGCGGCTCAGCATCACGTAGATCGCGCCTGGATGGCGCTTCGTCTGTTGGTCGATCTGGGCCATCGGTGACCTGGTCAGCGCCTCCCGCTGTCGGATCGGCAGGTTCTCCAGGAACAGGTAGTCGTAGTCTGCATAATGGGTGAAGCCCCACGGTTGCTGCGCATCCGCACCGACCAGCAGTGACCCGGCGGGGGCGTGCGAGTAGAGCCACTCGGACGCGGCGACCTCCTGCGGATTGAAGTAGTTTGACCGCTCCTTGCCGTAGTAGGCCAGGCAGAAGGGCGCGACCAGGACGAGCGCCAGCGCGACCGGGACCGCTGCGCTGAGCCGACGCCCAACGGCCCGCGGGTAGACCATCCCCGCTGTCAGGAGGGCCAGGAACGGCAGGGCGAACAGGTAGACCCGGAAGATCATCTCGCCCCCGTAGCTGTTCGCGCCCAAGAGCGGCAATGCGCTGATGGCCAACAGGGCGGCGCCTCGGCGGGGAGCACCCGCCCGTCTCAGCCGTATCCAGCCCAGGCCGGCCAGGACCACCAGGCCGGCGGTGAGCCCACGATCGGCGTACGACACGAGGCGTTGGTCGGTTGAGGTGCGGCTCAGGTCCACCAGCCCGGCTTGTGCATTGGCTCCGGGGTGGCCGATGGACTCGATGATCCAGTAGAGGTTCTGGTCCAGGAAGGTGCGTCCCATCGTCACCATCCACGCGACCGTGACGACGCCGAGCACCGCCGGCAGCCAGGCGGGACCTGTCTGGCGACCGAGCACGAGCAGGCAGAGTGCCGAGAGCAGCATGAAGGGCGTCAGCTGATGACTGCTCGCGACCGCCAGCATCAGCAGCACGACTACTGCGAGCAGCGCCCGGCGCTGGGAAGGTGACGGCGGCGCGTCGCTGGGCAGGTCCCGGCCGAGCCAGCGTCGCCACCACCGCAGTCGGCCGTCCGGGTGGGAGGCGGGCAGCCACCGCAGGCACACCCCGAGGATGACCAGGTACAGCAGATAGGCAAAGGCCTGCGGGCTGAAGTAGTCCTGACCGACCCAGTTGCCGAGGTAGAAGACCAGCAGCGCGAGCCAGACCTGCCGGCGGTCCCTGGACAGGGTCGAGAACAGGAGCCGTAGCGGGAACAATGCCGCCAGCTCGAACAGTGGCGGGCCCCAGGCAGCGTAGGACAGCGCGCTGGGCAGGCCGATTGCCTTGACCACCACCGCATTGAGGGCGAAGAAGCCGGGCCAGGCCTGATATGCGTTGAAGGGGCCGCCTACTTGAGGCTCCACGGAGTGGTTGCGGACGATGTAGTCGACGACGCCGACGTGCTTCCAGGCCCAGCCGTAGCGCAGCGAGTCGTAGAGGACGGCCGGCGTGGCGTGCAGGATCAGGATGAGCGCCGCCAGGTAGGCGACGAGGAGGAGCGTTGCCGTGCGGTCACGGTGGATGAGCACAGGGACGGTGGCGACCACGATCAGCAGGGCGGCCCAGTAGGTCGTAGGTAGTACCGAAACGAGGCCCAGATCGGTCATCGCCGCGAGGTCGACCGACCGCAGAGACTGCAACCACAGCCCGAGCGCCAGAACCAGCGGCGTGACCTTCGCCACCGCCGCGAGGAGCCTGGCACGGGCCGCGGCGTCCCGCTGCCGATCGGCGTAGCGTCCTACGACATAACCGGTGACTGTGGCCGAGAGTCCGGTCACGAGGGCCACTCCACGGCTGGGATTGACGCTGGCCGCGGCCATGGCGAGCCCGCGGGGCAGCACCCGCCTCACGTATGCCCGTTCCGTCGCGAGGGCGCGCTGGGCGCCGGTCACTCGCGATACTGCCGCCTTCGACAGGCCCTCGGCGTAGCAGCGTGCCCTGAAGTAGCGCCAGGTGGCCCGAGTGTTGGGCACGTGGTGGTGGACCGTGGCCTCGGGTTGGTAGCAGATGACTCCCTCGGGGAACTGGGCCGTCGCCCGGATGCACAACTCGGTCTCCTCGCACCCGGCTGGGTGCGATCCGACGCGTCCCAGGTCGGCGCGGAAGCCGCCCACGGCCGCGAGGATCTCTCTCCGGAAGGACATGTTCGCGCCGATCACGTTCCGCACGACGGCCGCTTCGGGCGGCATTCCGGTATGCGTGCAGCCGACCACCCAGTCGAACTCGGGTGGGAACCAGGCCGGTCGGTGGGATTCCCACACGGGCGAGACCTGGCCGCCGACCCCGATGACGGCCGGGTCGGCATACGCGGACGCGAGGCGGCCGCGCCACTCCGGCTCGGCCACCGCGTCGTCGTCCAAGAAGGCGACCACGTCTCCCGTGCTCGCGTCCACCCCGACATTCCGGGCACTGGACAGGCCCGGCGGACCGTCGTTGTCGAGGACGCGCACCTCCGGCAGCTCTCGGATGGCACGCTCCCGCAGGGGGTCGCAGTGATCGACGACGAGCAGGATCTCGGCCGGCGGCAGGGACTGTGCGAGAAGTGATTCGGTCGCGGCGAGGATGCGCGGCCACCGATCGAGCGTGTAGCAACAGAGGACCACCGAGACCCGGACCGCCGCCGTCAACCGGGGGGCGTCGGTGGCCACGTCACTCATGAGGCACCTTTCGCAGCACCGGAATCACGTTGCGGCGCAACCAGATCATGTTGGTCCGGTACCGGTCTGACTTGATGAGGTTGGTGTCGACATGGCGGAGCCAGCAGAGCAGGAGCAGGACACTCCCGGGCAGCTCACCACCACCGGGTGCCAGCGACAGGAAGCGGATCTCGTCCTCCGACCAACACTCGGCCGTGCCGAGTCGGGCCGTGACGCGCGCGCCGAGCTGGCGACGCCCCTCTGCGCCGGGCAGCGTCAGCAGCCAGTGCGCCAGATCGAGCACCGGCAGGTCCCGGTCCTGGGCCTGCCCAGTGTCCAGAACCCCGCAGACCGCTCCCCGCCCATCGAGCAGCAGGTTGCCGGTGTGGAAGTCACCGTGGGCCCACCCCAGGGTGAGAGTGCGGTGGGCAAGGTGCCCGTGGAGGAGGGCCTCCAGTCGGCTTGCGTCGTCCACGAGCCGCGCGTTCGAAGCCACCGCCGCGCGCAGCCGGGCCACGGGATCTCGGACCCAGCGCCTCAGCAACTGTTCGTCGACGGGGAACTGGCCGCTGTCGAGCCCGTGCAGCGGCGCGATCGCCGCGGCGGCGGCCAGGGCGTCCCGCCGATCCACGAGCGCGCTCCTGCCGTCGCGGCCATCGATCCGGCTCGTCAGCAGGGCGACGGCGCCCGGCAGCTCGAAGGCGTCCAAGACGGTGGGGAGCATGTCCCGCCAGGGGCCGAGACGGTCTTCCGAGCGGAGCTGGCTGAGGACCTGCCGTTCACGAGTCAGGGCAGCAATGCCCTCCTTGGTGGTCGCGACCTTGAGCACCGCGGCTTGGCGCTCGCTGGAGAGCAGGAGGACCGCGGTGTCGGAGGCGGTCGGCACCTGGCGCTCCAGGCGCCACCCGGCAGCGCCGGCTGTGCGAAGCGCACGGGCCCGTACCGCGGCCGGGACGGGGCCCCGGGGAGACCTGATCATCCGGCGGGTGCCCCGCTCGATGCCGATCATGGCTGCCACCGCCGTCTGGCTGAGGAACCACGCCAACGCGGCTCCGACGATGCCCATCCTGGGCACCAGCAGAAGCGTCAGCCCGAGAGCCAGGACGCACAGGCCGCCGAGGGTGCAGGTCACCGTGACCATGTGGCGACGGACCCGCGCGTGACTCACCGTGAGCGTCACGACGGTCCCTGGCAGCGCGGACACCGCGAGGAGCCGCAGCGTGCCCGTCCCCTGGGTGGCGTACCAGGAGCCGAACGGGTGCAGCAGGAGGGGCGCAAACAGAGCCAGCACCGCGACCGCGGGGGTGAGCAGCGCCAGCGAGGACCGGACGAGCTGGCCGTGTCGCTCGTCGAGTCGGGCCGGCTCCCGGCTGGTGTGCGCGACCAGCGCCTGGCCGAAGGCCTCGGGGACGCCGTAGAGGACCAAGCAGACAGACCATACGAGAGCGAACACTGCCGCGTGCTCCGCTCCGGTCAGGTTCAGCACCAGGATGGGAACGACGGTCGTGGCCGCGATCCAGGACAGGGAGGCGACGTAGTCCGGCCCGGCGAAGCGAGTGAGGTCCGGCAGCGTGGGGATGTTGCTCGGCTCCTGGGAGAAGGTCGGCAGTGCTCTTCTGAAGAGGACCCACGCGCCCAGCACGACGACGAGCGCGCTGGAAGTGACCCAGGAGAAGTACACGCCGGAGTCGGGCAGCGCGGCGGCGAAGCCGTAGAGCAGGAGGACCTTGAGCACGTTGAAGGCCTGGTTGGCCACGGTCGCGCTCCCGGCACGCCCGACGGCCACGAAGGCGCTGGTCTGCAGAACAAGGACGCAGCAGGCTGCCGTCGCGACCACGAAGCTGACCGCCGTTGCCGGTGTTCTCAGCAACGGGCTGAGGGCCGGCGCCCAGATGTGCAGACCCGCGAGGAAGGCGACCGCGGCCGCCGCGCTCAGTGTTCCCGCGACGAGATAGGACAGGGCCACCATCCGCCGGGCCCCCCGGCCGGCGGTGGGCACGAAGCGCAGCAGCGAGCTCATCAGATTGAGCTGAGCAATCCCCGCGAGCAGCATCATCGCCGACAAGGCGGCGGAGTTTCGGCCCACCGCGGCCGCTGAGTACCGGCGAGCGGCGAGCAGCCAGAATCCCACGCCGACGACCGCCGTGACCGTCGAGTTGAGAACCAGGGTGTAGCCGGAGCGGTACACCGGCTGGGCCAGCCGGGACATGAACCGATACCGCGCCTGCACCAAGGTCTGTGCGGCGCTCATCTCGGCGACGTCCCGCCTGGCAGCGCACCAGCCGGTTGCGGCGCGTCATACGAGACGGCCTGGGCTGGCGGGTGCGGACCGACACCTCGGTAGCGCCAGCGGCTCGCGGCATACGCGAAGGGGCCTGTGATCAGCCCAGCGCGTTCGAGCCAGGTCAGCTCGGAAGGGAAGTCCGGTTCCTTGCCGCGGTTCTTGACCGAATCGGCCGCCAGCAGGTGTCGCATCGCGGGGACGGACCGGCGGACCATCGGGCCGAGGAGCGCGGGTTGTGTCCACACGGCGGCGGTCAGGTAGGCGCCCAGACCCCGGCCGTAGCCGAAGGCCTGCCGGCGCAGCCCGTCGTACTCGCGACGGTGGGAGTGCCGGATGATCGCGGCGGGCTCGTACACCAGCGCCGCCCCGTCCAGGACCACCCGGAGGAACGCGTGCAGGTCGTCGCCGCCGCTCGCCGGTGACCCTGCGCCGGTCGCCGGGTCAAAGCCGCCGACGCCGCGCAGCCACCTCGCCCGGAACGCCATGTTCGCGCCAGATCCGAACCGGCCGGCAGCGAAGGGAAAGGTGGGCTCGGGTGCTGGCTGACGCAGGCTGAACCGGCGGCGCTCGTAACCGCGGCTGAACCCGCCTGACTGCTCGAGCCAGAACTGTGCCGGGGTCTCCAGCTCGGCCGGGAGGATGAGCCCGGTCACGCAGCCCACCTCCGGGTCGGCGAAGGCCTCACCGATCGCGGCCAGCCAGTAGCGGTCCACCTCGACGTCGTCGTCCGTGAAGGCGACGATCTCCTCCGTGCCGCACTCGAGGGCCACGTTGTGGGCGAAGGCGAGGCCGGGCGTGCTCGTCGCGACGTATCGCAGGGGGAAGGGCCACGGGGCCCCCGCGCGAAGGGCCAGTTGCGTATCCGCCGTGCTGGGTGCGCTGTCCACGACGAGGACCTCGAAATCCGGATAGTCACACGCGGCGAGGGACGACAGCGTCTGCAACAGGCTGGGAGTGCGGTCCCGGGTCGCCACGACGACGGTGATGCGAGGGGGCTCCCGGTGACGCTGGGACAGGCATGCTGGCAGATCGGGGGCCCGGGTGGGTCGCAGGCCTTCCGGCGGCAGCCGGTCGGGAGCGGGCTCCCCGTCCTCGGCAAGATGGGCCGTAACCATCCGCGACAGCTGCTCCCATGCGAGGCCCGCCACCTCGACAGGCGTCAGCCCCCGAGGTGGGACAGCAATCCGCACCTCGCCCAGCGGGCGCGTATGAAGCCGGGCCACCAGCCGGGCCTCCCGACCCTGGGCGCCGGCACCCAGGGTCGGGAGCGGCGCATCCAGATCCAGATCGCCGAGGAGGACGGGGTCACGCCTCGGTGGGGAGACTGGCCTCATGGATGCCACTCCGATCGTTCACGAGCGCGTGCGGCAGGCGAGGGTGCGTGTCCCGTGGCCGGTCGCGCAGAATCGTTCGCAGCACGCACCTGCCGTCCGAATAGGCGTGCAGGTTGGACCGTCCGCTGCGGCGAGGTAGCTCGAGGCTCGGAACCTCGGCGATCCGCAGCCCCGCCTTCAGCGCGTGGATCGTCATCTGCGCTTCGATGTCGAAACCGTCGGCTGTGAGGTCCAGATGGTCCAGGAAGCGCCGGTCGAACGCGCAGTAGCCGTAGCACAGGTCGGTGAGGTTGCTGTGGTAGAGCAGATTGACCACCGTGAGCAACCCCCAGTTGCCGGCATGCCGCAGTCGGGTGATGTCTAACGAGCCACCGCCGCCCATGAAGCGGGACCCTTTGACGAAGTCGTAACCGTTGTCGAGGAAGTGCACGAAGTGCGGGATCTCGGTCGGGGACATGCTTCCGTCCGCGTCCATCATGACGATCCGATCGCCGTGAGAGGCGGCGAAACCGGCACGGAGCGCGTTGCCCTTGCCGGGGCCGGTCTGGTCGACCAGCCGCACGTCCGGGCGGCAGGCGAGGGCCATCGTGCGGGTGGCATCGATCGAGGCATCCACCAGGACGACCTCGTCGACGCACCGCGGCACCTGCTCTAGGACCCAAGCCAGGTTGCGTGCTTCGTTCTTCGTCGGTATGACCAGGCTCACGAGGCCGGATCGCCGCGCTCGATCCTGACGTCGTAAGAGATCCGTGGACGCATGCTCGTACCGTTTGACCTCCGACCGCTTCCCGTTCCTGGCCGTGGTGGTCATCGCAGGCCCTCGGGGCGAGAGCACGAGCCGGACGCCGAACGGATGGCACGGCGCAACACAAGATGTCTGTTCATGGTGGTCCTGAAGGGTTCTGGCGCGCCTCGCGACGAGGACGCGCGAGCGGGATGGCGGGGCGGAAGGACCCGATACCCGTCTCGTGGTTCCTGTCTTGGGAGGGACGCGGAAGCCCCGATCAGCCGTGTCCCTGCGTCGCCAAGGTCCGACTTTGCGCTTTTCCCGCCGCCCACGCTCGCCGTCATGAGCCGGGGCTCGCCTGGGGGCGGGACAGACCAGTTGACGGCCGAAACCTTCTTCGCTCCCATGTAACCCCCCGGGTGCATCCCCCCGAGCTTTCGCTCAAGTAAGACGAGCGTCACACGGCGGCGCCGCCGGAAAAAAGGTGAGCCGTCTGCCAAAAGGCTGCGAATTGGGTGAGGACGGTCCATCTGATGCGATGACGGACCTTCGGCCCAAAGGTTCTGCCTGACGGACCTCGCTTGTGGGCAGCCGTCGTCGTCCGGAGCCACTCGGCCCTTCGCTCCCCGCGTGTCTGGTTGCCGCCAGTGGCGGCAGGGCGGGTCGATCGCCCAGCCGACACCGACCTCCGGCTTCGGCTAGAGCTGTCCGCGCTCGTCGTTGTCGGTGGCTGAGCTCCGGCGCTCGAGAGGCGCGGAGATCCGCAGGCCCAAGTCGAAGGCGTTGGCTGTCAGGTCGGGCAGGTCCGGGACTTCGGGGCTGACCATGTGTGCCAGCCGGGCGATGTGGTCGGCGAGCGAGAACAACCGCCAGGCTGCCCATCCGCGCAGTCTGCTCGGCGCCGTACCCATGCAGCGCATGGTCCTTCCCGTTTCTGCGCTTGTCCCGGGTGTCGGCTCAATGGTCCCCGGGAACTCCGCCCTGTGCAATGTGCCATTGCACAGGCGGAGATCGGGTGCCAGACTGACGTCCACGAGCCCATGGACCCGGGTCGGATGGCAAGACCGCCCTTCCATGAGCCCCACACCCCGCACAGCACCGGAGGGACCTCGGATGAAGATCACGGCCATCGACTGCTTCGGCTACAACCTCCGGTACGCACATGGCGAGTACGTCATGTCGGGCAATCGCGCCGCCACGTCAGAGATCGGCACGCTGGTGAGGGTCCGCACAGACGAGGGCGCGGAGGGCTGGGGTGAGATCACGCCCCTCGGGAACCGCTACCTGCCCACGCACTGGGCGGAGATTCGCGCTGCGCTGCACACGCTGGCGCCGGCTCTGATCGGGGTGAACCCGACGAACATCTCGGGCGTCCATCGCGTGATGAACGACGTGCTCCTGGGCGGCGGCTACGCGAAGTCGGCCATCGATGTGGCCTGCTGGGATCTGCTCGGTCAAGCGTCCGGCCAGCCGGTGGCTGTGCTCCTGGGCGGGGTCCTCCAAGAGGACTTCCCGCTCTATGAGGCGGTCCCTCTCGCGTCGCCCGAGGAGATGGCCGAGTTTGTCACCCGCCGGGAAGCCGCCGGGATCAAGCGTTTCCAGCTCAAGGTCGGCAACGACCCCCTGGACGACGCCCGCCGGACGCGTGCGGTCATCGACGCCGCATCGTCGGACACGCTCGTCGTGGCGGATTCGAACGGTGGCTGGAACTTGCGTAGGGCGCAGGTCGCTCTGCGTGAGATGGCGGACCTGCCCATCTTCATCGAGCAGCCGTGTCGAGAGACCGACGACTGCATCTTCGCCATGCGGCACTCGGCCCTGCCGCTCGTCCTGGACGAGTCCATCTTGACCTCGGCCGATGTGTTCAAGGCGAAGTACGAGGCAGGGGCTGTCTCGATCAACATCAAGATCAGTCGGGTCGGTGGCCTCACCCAAGCCGCCCGGATGCGAGATCTGATGCAGGACCTGGACATGATGATCTCGATGGAAGACGCCTGGGGCGGAGACGTCGTGTCGGCCGCGGTGAGCCACCTCGCCGCAAGCACACGGCCCGAGAACTTCCAGAACGCCTCGTTCATGAACGACTGGACCGATGGGCATGTTGCCGGATACCAGCCTCGATCCGTCAACGGACGCGGGTCGGCTCCGACGGCGCCGGGCCTGGGCATCACCGTTGACACCGAGGGGCTGGAGCACGTGTTCACCGCGTCATAGGAACGATTCGCATGAGCGGGCGCGGCATCAACGTAGTGAGGCCGTGACTGCTTGGCGCTCACTGAACCGTGTGAGACCCATCCTCTGCTTCCCTGTCGGCAGCGGAGGAGGACAGATCGGACACGGGTCTCGGCCGGGCCGGTATGCAGGCGGCCAGGAAGCAGGCGACGACACTCACGAAGAGGACTTGGTAGGCCGTGGCGAGGAGACGGAAGATCGTGATCCAGCCCCATTCTCCTGCCGTGACAAGCCTGACCAGCCCCAGAAGCGAGAAGACCGCGAGAACGTACGGCCAGCGCTGGCCGTATCGTGCCCGATAGTCGGGACGCCGGTATAGGCGAGGCTCGATCCTCACGGAAGTCACAGTGCCAGAGCCGAGCCGACAGCGCGCGGCGTTGCGCTCACCGGTCCTGTTGCGGGGGGATCAGCCCCCACAGCGGGAAGGGGCACGTTCGAGTTCGTCGACGGACGTCGGAATCGACGTGGCGTCGGCCCGCCGCGCGGCCTAACGGGGGACCGGCGCACGCTGGTCGACCTCAGCGTCCTGGTCCAGCACCCACGCTTCGGAGATCTCGGCGACGTAAAGTCGCAGCCGGGATTCTCCCGTGACGCGCTCCCGTGTGAGCTCGCCGATGCCTTGTGCCAGCAGGCGCTTGTTCAGGACGCTGAGTCCGGCGTCGAGCTGCGCGTCCGGGCACTGTCGGGCCTGCGCGGTGGCGTAGAACGCCGTTCCCTCGTTCGGCACCGCGGCTGTGTCGAAGACGGTGAGCGCGACCTCCGGTCGGCGCTCGATGAACTGGGAGTGGCGGGACCCCGGCCAGGAGAGCCAATAGAGGCGGTCGAGGTGGTCGTGTGCGAACCAGACTGGCGTTGCCCAGGGCCTGCCGTCGGCGTCGGCTGTGGCCAGCACCGCGTAGGTCGTGCCGTCGAGAACGGCCCGGGCGTGCGCGTTGTTGTCGGTCCTCGTCAAGGGAGCTCCTTGGACACAGCGTTTGCGGTGATGTTAGCGCCCTGGGTGCGCAGCGAAATTGCGTTGGCGAACCGGCGGCGGGTCAGGCCGCAGGCGCGCCTATGCGCGGAGCCTGCGTGAACCCTCGGGCGAGCAGCCAGACACCGAAGGCCAGCTCCCACAGGGCGACCGGGAGTGCAGCAAGGACCGCGAGAGGCGACTGGGGGCCGTAGGTGCCCCACAGGATCGCTGCATCGGAGGCCAGCAGCAGAGGAGCGCCGAGCAGCCCGAGCAGCGGGATGGGCCGCGGCACGAGACCGGACCGGTACATCACCCACCCAAGACAGAGGGCGCTGAAGGCTGGCATGAGGCTCTGGCTCAGCAGAAACACCCGGTTGTAGAGGGCGACGAGCACCTGGCTGGCCGTCACCAGGGAGGCCGGATCCGCGGTCCCGGCATCCGTGCGCAGGCTGATGATCGACAGCAGGCTGGCGACCCCGACCAGGACGAGGCCGCCCTCGACCAGCCGAGAGGCGAGGAACCCGAGAGCGGCCGTCTCGCTCTGCCTCCTCGCGACCGGGAACAGCACCGCAGCCGTGCCGACACAAGAGACGGCGAGGAGAACCTCGAGCGAAGCGCCTGCCAGCACGCCGGCCGCGCTGCCCGCTCCGAGCACGAAGTCGGCATGGTCCTGCACCGGCCGATACAGGGCGAGGGTCGGCACGGAGGTCAGGAACGTGATCAGGTACAGCGCTCCGGCGATGAAGGCGGTTCGCCTCATCGGCGTGGACCGCGGACGCGTGGGCGTGAGCAGGGGGTGGGTGCGGCTCATCGGTGGCTCCTCGAACAGGGGTGTACGGCGTACACCACGGCTTTCGTCACCCTAGGTGTACGGTGTACACGTGTCAACGGTGAGCGCAAAGAATCCTCCGAGGGCGCCGTTGAGCCGCGACCGGGTGCTGACCGCTGCCGTCGAGCTTGCCGACGAGGTCGGCCTCGCGGGAGTGAGCATGCGCCGGCTCGCACAGCGGCTGGGCGTCGTGCCGATGGCGTTGTACAAGCATGTGGCCGACAAGGACGAGCTCCTCGACGCCATGGTCGACGTGGTCATAGGCGAGTTCCGGCCGCCTGACCCGGCGCTGGACTGGAAGGACGGCGTACGTCAGCAGCTGCTGTCGGCGCGCAGCGCGGTCCTGGGCCACCCCTGGGCGCGCCGGGCGATCGAATCCCGTACCAGGCGCACCCCGGTGGTGCTGGCCTACATGGACTCGATCGCCGGCATGTTCATCTCTGCCGGGTTCTCAGCCGACCTGACGCACCACGTCATGCACGCCTTGGGCAACCGCATCTGGGGGTTCAACCCGGAGATGTTCGACGAGTCCCAGCGCCCGGCCGACTCAGCCACCGAGAGCCAAGCCGATTCCGCCACCGAGAGCCAGCCCGATCCCGAGGTGACGGCGGCATTCGCGCAGCGATACCCATACATCGTGCAGATCGCCGTGGCTGCGACCGAACGCGAGCCTGCCGATGGCCAACGGGGCTGCGACGAGCAGTTCGAGTTCGAGTTCGGCCTGGATCTGCTCCTTGACGGCGCCGAGCGCCTGCGCCGATCGGGCTGGAGCTCTGGCGGGACCGGGCGGAGCTAGCGCGCACCGGGTGCCCTCACGACGCCTGCAGACGCTGCCGTCGTGAGGGGCACCGGATGACGGCCGCCCGCCTACGAGGTCCGGGCGGCCACCTCGTAGCTGGTGTTGGTGGCTTCGAAGAAGTTCACCAGCTCGAGAGTGTCGTTGGCGGCGGCCATCCACTTCGCGGGGTTGCTGGTGCCGTAGTGGGCGGGGAAGCCGAGCTCCTCGAGGCGCCGGTCGGCGAGGTAGCGAACGTACGCATTGATGTAGTCGGCGTTGAGGCCGAGGATGCCGTGCGGGAGAAGGTCGCGGTTGTAGCGCTCCTCCATCTCCACGGCGTCGAGGACCATCTGGCGGATCTCGTGGGCGAACTCCTGGGTCTGCAGCTCGGGGTTCTCCTCGAGCACCGTGAGGATCAGGTTGATGCCGAACTTCAGGTGCAGGCTCTCGTCACGCACGACCCAGTCGATGAGCGAGCCGAAGTTCCGCAGCAGGTTCCGCTGCCGGAAGCTGAGGGCGACCATGAACCCGCTGTAGAACCAGATGCCTTCGAGGATGACGTTGTAGGCGACCAGGTTGCGCACGAAGTCGCGCTTGCCCTCGACCGTGTCGATATCGAGCGTCTGCTCTGTCATCCGGGTGATATAGCGCACCTCGAAGGCCTCCTTGGCCGCCATCGAGGGGGTGTCGACGTGGGCCGCATAGGCGCGGTCCCGGTCGATCGGGAAGGTCTCCAGCACGTACTCGAACGCGACGCAGTGGTTGGCCTCCTCCCACATCTGCTTCGCCAGGTACAGGTGGGCCTCGGGCGCGTTGACGTACGGGTAGACGCCGAACGCGAGGGCCTTGTTGACGAGCAGCTCGTTGGGGTTGAAGTAGCTCATCAGGAAGGTGACCGCGTGCTTCTCCTCGTCGGTCATCCGGGCGAAGTCCGCGAGGTCCTCGCCGAGCTGGACCTCGTGCGGGAACCACGTGTTCGCGACGGCCTGCTCGTACAGCTCGTACGCCCACGTGTAGCGAATCGGCTTGAGCAGCAGGCCTTCGCTGATCCCGGTCCCGAGGATCGGTCGGGCGCCGGTGGCGAGGGCCGGGGGGTGAGGTGCTGAGGTCGTGACGTCGTGGATCGCGGTCATGGCTGGGGCTCCTGGGTGGTGGGGCGATGGGTCGTCAGGTGGCGGTCGGTCACTGGCACGCGTCGCACTGGAGGCGCTCCTGCGGGTCGGTGGGGCACACCAGCCCGTCCAGCGCGTCGATCTCGTCCACGGCATACGTGACCTCGGCGATGGAGCTCGATGCCGCTGGCGCAGCAGGGAGCGCAGCCTGGGCGGCCGGCGGCGTCGGGATCGGTGCGGCGGCTCCCGCGGCGGGTCGGGCGAACCCGAAGCCTCCGGACGTACGTCCGCTCGTGGCGGCCTTGTTGACGCGGACCGTCGACTGCTCGGCCGTATGCCGTGGCTTCACGTGCAGGTAGTACGTGGTCTTGACGCCCATGCGCCAGGCGGCCATGTAGATGCGGGCCATCTCGCCCACGTCTCGGGTCTCGAGGTACATGTTGCGGCTGATCGCCTGGTCCACCCACTTCTGGGCGCGCGCGGCGACGTGGAGGAATGCGTACGGCGACAGCTGGAAGGAGGTGCGATAGACCTCGCGCAGATCGCTCGGGATGGCCTCGAGGCCTTGGACGTCGCCCTGGCAGCGCAGCAGGTCCTCGCGCACGTGCTCCCACAGGCCGTGCTCCTTGAGACCCGTGACGAGGTTGCGGTTGACCTCGAGGAACTTGCCCGAGCTCGTCGTCCGGCTGAACAGCTGGGAGAACTGTGGGTCCAGGCCGGGGGTCGTGCCGGCCACCAGGCCGATGGACGCGGTCGGGGCTATCGCCATGAGCGTCGCATTGCGCATCCCGCCGGCGACCTTCTCTCGCAGGGAATCCCAGTCGAGACGGCTACCGCGATCCACCTCGACGCCGAGCCCACGGTCGGCCTCGAGGCGCTCGATCGTGTCGATCGGGACGCGCCCGTCCGACCAGCCGGAGCCCGGGAAGCTGGGGTAGCTGCCACGGGTCCGCGCGAGCTCCGCGCTCTCGTCGATGGCGGTCCAGCTGATGAGCTCGGTGACCTGGTCGATGAGCTCGAGGGAGGCCTCGCTGCCGTAGGTGAGGCCCAGGCGCTCGATGACGTCCGTGAAGCCCATCATGCCCAGCCCCACGGCGCGGTTGTCGTTGTTCGACCGCTCAGACTCAGGCACCGACGAGGTGGTGATGTCGACGAGATTGTCCAGCTGCCGCACCGCCGTGCGCACGGTGGCCTGCAGACGCGGCACGTCGATCACGGTGTCGAGGTCGAGCGGCTCGCCGACCACCGGTGCCGCATCGGCACGCAGGTGACGCGACAGGTTCACCGAGGCCAAGTTGCACACCGCGGTGTTGTCGCGGTCCTGCGGCAGCGTGATCTCGGTGCACAGGTTCGACAGGTGGATCGTGCCCGTGTTGTCGTTCAGGGCGCGGAGGTTGATCGTGTCCTTCCACGTCAGCCACGGGTGCGAGGCCGTCTGGAGCGCAACGAGGATCGCTGTGAACTGCTCGCGGGCGCGGACGGTCCGGAACGCCCGGAGCCGGCCCTGCTCGGCCAACTGCACGTACTCGGCATAGCGCCGGCTGAACGCGGCGCCGGTGAGCTCGACGAGGTCCGGCGTCTCGAGGGGGTCGAACAGGTACCACGTCTCGTCGCGCTCGACGCGGCGCATGAACTCGTCGGAGATCCACACCGCCGTGTTCGCGGTTCGGGTGCGGCGGTACGGGTCACCGGCCTGCTGGCGCAGGTCGAGGAACTGCGGGAAGTCCAGGTGCCAGTTCTCCATGTAGAAGCACAGCGCGCCGAACTTCTTGCCACCCCGCGACACGGCGCGCAGCGTCGAGTCGATGGTGTGCATGAACGGGATCGGCCCGGTGGAGGTCGTGTTGTTGCTGCGGATCGGGGAGCCCTCTGCCCGCAGCTTGGTCACCGACAGGCCGATGCCGCCGGTGCCCTTGGTGATCCACATGACGTCGCGCACGCTCTTTGCGATGTGCTCGATGTCGTCCTCCATCTGCATCACGAAGCAGTTGGACAGCTGCGGCTTGGGCGTGCCCGCGTTGACGAGCGTCGACCCCGCCGGCAGGTACTCCAGCAGCGCCATGGCACGGTAGAAGCGGACGGCCGACGCCGTGGGATCGACCTCGTTGAGGGACAGCCCCATGGCGACCCGCATCCAGAAGTACTGGGGCACCTCGACGTCCGCTCCGCCCGGCCCGGTGAGCAGGTACCGGTTCCGCATCGTGACGACGCCGATGTAGGTCAGCAGCTCGTCGTGCCTGGGGTCGAGCTCGTCGGCAAGGCGCTCGAGGTCGAACGTGCTCGCCAGGCGCGGATCGAGCAGGCCGACCTCGACCGCCTCTCGCACGTAGCCGGGAAAGCGGGCCTGGTGCAGCAGCGTGAGCTCGCGGGCGGTCTGGTAGCCGCCGAGGACCCGCTTGTAGATCGTCTTGAGCAGCAGTCGAGCCGCGACGCGGTCGAAGGCCGGGTCGTCCTTGACGTTCTGGACAGCGACCTGGATCGCTGCCTGGTCGAGCTGCTCCGTCGTGATGCCGTCGAAGAGCGTGATGGCCAGCTCCGAGGCGATCTGAACGGTGAGGCCGACGGCATTCTCCAGGCCCTCGGTGGCCCGCTCGACGGCGCGGTTGATCCGGTCGGCGTCGAACGGCTCCCGAGTGCCGTCGCGCTTGGTCACCGACACCCGCGGAGCAGCGGGGGGCGTCGCGACCGGTGCTGGCCCGGCGTCGGATCGCGCGGATCGCTGGGGTCGCTCGGGCTGGGCCCGGGGGGCGACGGGATCGATGGTGTCCTGCAGTGGCGTGTTCACGGCTGTCTCCTCGCAGCGGGGGTGAACGGTCCGCCGGCCGGGGAGATGCGAGAACGACGCCTGATGCGCCGCCCTGCTCGGGTATGAACAGGCGGCTCAGCCGTTGTCCACGGGCCCTCCCTCGGGGCCGGTCGGACCACCGCGTGAGGTCTCACGCGGTGCGCTGGCAGGTCTTCGGACTCGCGGGCTTGCACACCGCCCGAGTCGCTCGGACGGTCTGCCTTCTACTGGTCGTCGCTTCCCAGGCCACCCGGCCCAGTGCTGTTGACGACGGTCGTTCCCACTCACCGCTGCGGGGCAGTCCCGGACTCACACCGGGTTCCCTCTTACGACGACGTTTCTGGCTTGATACGCCGAACCAGCTGCAGGACAGACACTACCCCTAGCGATTCATGATGGCGCGGACCCCATATGTTGTGCGGCGTGTCCCGCGATGCCGGCATCCCTGGGCGACAACGGCGCCCGGCTCGGACACCCCCTTGACAGCCGGTGTGACGGGCCTCACGATAAACCCCATTAATAACTGACGGCTTAGTCAACTTTGGAGGTAGTCGTGCTCAAGATGAAGCAGGCAGTCGTCGCTGCGGTGGCGGTCGCTGGCATGGCGCTCGTCGCCTCGTGCTCGTCCGGATCCGCAGGTGCCAGTGACGAGAACGGCGCGGCTGGGGCCAACGGCTCCTACGGCGAGTGCGAGGTCTTCGGGGCCAAGGGCTCCGTCAAGCTGAAGCCGGCCACCGCCGGAGAGCTCACCGTCCAGACGAACCTGCCGTCCCCCGGCTGGTGGAAGGGCACCTCCCCGACCGACATCACCGGCGGGTACGAGTACTGCCTGGCCGCCAACATCGCCCACCGGGCGGGGCTGCCCAAGGTCAACGTCCAGAACGTCTCCTTCGACGCGCTCGTCGCAGGCCAGACCAAGGGCTACGACATGGCCATGGCGCAGATCTCGGTCACCCCCGAGCGTGAGAAGGTCGTCACCTTCTCCGCGCCGTACTTCGACTCGAACCTCGGTGTCCTCGCCCCGGCCGACTCGGACGTCACGGCCGACAACATCCGCTCGAAGAAGATCGGGGTGCAGGTCGGCACGACGTCGGTCGACTGGGCCGAGAAGGAACTCAAGCCCTCGGGCGCGCCGCACCTGTTCCAGGACACGACCTCGATGGTCACCGCGGTCACCAGCGGGCTCGCCGACGTGGCCGTGCAGGACACCGCCATCATGCTCGGCTTCGCGAAGAACTCCGGCGGCTCGCTCAAGGTGGTGGGCCAGTACGAGACCGGTCAGCACTACGCCGCGATCTACGAGAAGGACTCGGCCAACGCCGCGGCGATCAACGACGCGATCGAGGCCATGCGCAAGGACGGCACCCTCGACAAGCTGTCGGCCAAGTGGCTTGGCCCGGAGCTCGGCGGCGACCCGAACGCGGTGCCGGTCTGGAGCATGAAGTAGGGATGAGCATGTCGACCACGACCACGAGCCAGACGGCAGACCCGCCAGCCAGCCTGCCGCCGACGCCTCCGCCCAAGATCATCCCCATCGGCGTGACCGGACTGGCCGTCTCTGTCGTCGGCGGAGTGTGCCTCGCGGTGGCGCTGCTGTCCCTGTACGCCATGCTGGGCAGCCCCGGCCTCATCGTGACGGCGATCCTGGTGGTGCTCGCCCTCGGCGCCTTCATTCCGGTGGTGCCTGCCGTGACCGGGCTCGTGAAGGCGCGCAGCCGTCGTGACCGCTTGGCCGCGGGGGACCTGCCGGGCGCCCGCCGAGAGGCGGCGGCCGGCCACGAGCACTCGACCGTGGCCATGGGCTATGCGTTGGCCGTCGTCATCGCCGCGGCACTGGTCTGGTTTGTCACCGCCAACAACGGCGCCATCGCGCACACGTTCCTGCGGTGGTCGTTCATCGAGCAGTCCTGGGCCGACGTCACGAAGGCGTTCTGGGTCAACATCCGGGTCTCCGTCGGTGCCGAGATCGGCGTGCTGCTGTTCGGTCTCCTCCTGGCCGTCATGCGGCTCCTCCCCGGCAGATCGGGGCGGCCGCTCCGATGGCTGGCCACCCTCTATGTCGACGTCTTCCGGGCCATTCCGAGCATCATCGTGATCTACCTGGTCGGCTTCGGCCTGTCCCTGGCCAAGGTGCCCGTGGTCCGCGACCTGTCACCGATCTGGCTGGCGATCCTGGCGCTCATGCTGACGTACTCCGGCTACGTCGCCGAGGTCTACCGGGCAGGCATCGAGTCCATCCACCCGAGCCAGTGGGCGGCGTCGAGGTCTCTCGGGCTCAGCTACGGGATGACCCTGCGCACGGTCATCATCCCGCAGGCGGTCCGGCGCATGGTGCCGCCGCTGCTGAACGACTTCATCGGCCTGCAGAAGGACACGGCGCTCATCGGCGTCATGGGCGTCACCGACGCGTTCATGCAGTCGCGCTTCGTCTCCTCCAACGTGTTCAACCTGTCGCCGGTCATCGTCGTCGCCGCGCTCTTCGTCATCATCACCATTCCGCAGACCCGGTTCGTGGACCGGCTGATCGCCCGCGAGCAGGCCCGCCGGGCTGGAGGATCGTCATGACGTTCTTGGAAGTGCGCGACGTCCACATGTCCTACGGGCACAACGAGGTCCTCAAGGGCGTCAGCCTCGATGTCGCCAAGCACGAGGTCGTCTGCCTCATCGGGGCATCCGGCTCGGGCAAGTCGACGCTGCTGCGTTGCATCAATGCCCTCGAGACCATCACGTCCGGAGAGATCCGCGTCGACGGCGACGTCGTGAGCGGTCCCGGCGTCGACGTCAACCGTCTCCGGCGGAACGTCGGCATGGTCTTCCAGTCCTACAACCTCTTCCCGCACATGTCGGTGCTGCGCAACATCACCTTGGCGCCGACCCGCATCGGGGGCAAGAGCAAGGAGGAGGCCGAGGCGCAGGCATTGGAGCTGCTCGGCCGGGTCGGGATGCGGGACAAGTCGCATGCCTTCCCGGATGCCTTGTCCGGTGGGCAGCAACAGCGCGTCGCCATCGTCCGTGCGCTCGCCTCGAACCCCCAGGTGCTCCTCCTCGACGAGATCACCGCCGCCCTCGACCCCGAGCTCGTCGGGGATGTCCTGGGCATCGTGCGCGAGCTCGCGGAGGACGGCCTCACGATGCTGCTCGCCACCCACGAGATGGGTTTCGCGAAGGATGTGGCGTCCCAGGTGTGCTTCCTGCATCAGGGCCGGATCCTCGAGCGAGGCACGGCCGCGCAGATCTTCGAGGAACCGCAGGAGGAGCGCACCCGCCAGTTCCTCAGCCGCGTCGTCACCGCTGGGAGGCTCTGAGATGACCGTGCAGAACATCGCCCTCGTGCGCCGCCCCTCGACCCGGCTCGCCGAGGGGATCGTCACCCACATCGACCGTGTTCCGGTCGATGTCGACCTGGCCCTCGCCCAGCATGCCGCCTACTGCCAGGCACTGGAGGACGCCGGCTGGCAGGTGAGGTACGTCGAGCCCGCCCCCGAGCACCCGGACTCGGTGTTCGTCGAGGACACGGTCGTCGTCGTCGGGGACACCGCCGTGATCACCCGGCCCGGGGCCGACAGCAGGCGCGGCGAGACGGCCGGAACGGAGAAGGCGCTCGCTGACCTCGGCCTCGAGATCGTGCGGATCGCCGAGCCGGGCACCCTGGACGGCGGCGACGTCCTCCAGGTCGGCCGCACCGTGTACGTCGGACGCGGCGGCCGGACCAACGGTGAGGGGATTCGCCAGCTGCGCGCCGCTGTCGAGCCGCTCGGACGCGTCGTCGTCCCCGTCCGCCTGGTCGACGTGCTCCACCTCAAGTCAGCCGTCACCGCGTTGCCGGACGGGACGTTCCTCGCGGCTGCCGAGCTCCTCGAGCCGGGAGTCTTCCCCGCGGGCCGGCCGATCCGTGAGGAGGCCGGGTGTCACGTCGTGCCCCTCGCCGGCGGCGAGGTGCTGATCAGCGCGTCAGCGCCGGAGACCGCGCAGGACCTCAGGGACCTCGGCTTCAGCACCCGGGTCGTCGACATCAGCGAGTTCGAGAAGCTCGAGGGTTGCGTCACCTGCCTCAGCGTCCTCATCCGCCGTGATTCCGAGTCGGGGGAGTGGGGATGAGCCGCCTCGACGCGCCCAGACTGGAAGGATCATGTCGTGGACCGGCTGGGAGCCGCCTGAGAGCCTCAGCAGAGCGAGCCATGTGAGGTGAGGGGAAGATGGCACGACCGAGTGTAGAAGCGGAGCGTCGGGAACAGATCCTGCGTGCGACCTGCGAGGTGATCAGCGACAAGGGGATCAACGCTCTTCGCGTCACAGACGTCGCGAAGCGCGCCCAGATCAGCACTGGGTCGGTGCACTACTACTTCGAGACCAAGCGTGACCTGACGCATGCCGCGTTCGAGTGGAACTTCGCCAAGTCGCTGGCCCGGAGGGAGTCGATCCTGACCCGGCCCGCGAACCCCCGCGAGCGCCTGCGCGCGTTCGTCAACTCCTACCTGCCTCGGGACGACGAGACGAGTGCGGCCTGGCGCGTCTGGGCCGAGACGTGGGTCGAGGCCCTGCATGACCCCGACCTTCGCAAGCTCAACGATCAGGTCTACGGCCAGTGGCGGTCGATGATCGCCCAGATCATCCGGGACGGGCAGGCCGAGGGCGTCATCGTCGACGGCGACCCCGTGCTCCTCGCCAACATCGTGGTCAGCACGATCGACGGGCTCTCGATCCAGGCGCTCGTCGGTTCGCGCCATATGACCGGGGCGCGGATGCGTGCCGTGTGCGAGCGCCTCATCGACTCGATCTCGGTGCCGTCCGAGCGGCAGGCAGTCTCCTGACCCAGCACCTCGTCTGCACCTCATCCCGGGGGCGGGGGTGCTTGACAGCCCGTGCGGGCCTGCCGCACGCTGAACTCAAACATAACTGACTAATCAATCAAGAATGAGCCAAGGAGCTTGACATGTCCCGCCCCGTCACCGATGGCATCGACCTGACCGAGGAGCAACGCGAGTTCGTCGCCCTCGCTCGCGACTTCGCCGAGAAGGAGATCCGCCCCCGTTCTCGCGCCGTCGACGAGGCAGACACGGAGGCGCCGCTCGACCTCTGGGAGAAGGCCGCGGAGATCGGCCTGACGTCCTACATGCTGCCGGCCGAGTACGGCGGCGGTGGCGTCACCGATCTCGTGACGCAGTGCCTCGTGCAGGAGGAGCTGTGCTACGGCGACATCGGTATCGCCAACTTCCTCACCTCAAGTGCGTTCTTCGCCGAACCGGTCCTGCACCTCGGCTCGGAGGATCAGAAGAAGCGCTGGATCTCCATGCTCACGGATGGGGTGCCCCCGGTGACGAGCGTTGCCGTGACCGAGCCGGGGGTCGGCTCCGACTCCGCCAGCCTGCAGACCCGCGCAGTCCGCGACGGGGACTCCTATGTGCTGAGCGGCCAGAAGACGTGGATCTCGAACGCGCCGCTGTCGAAGTACTTCGTCGTCTTCGCGACGATCGACCCGACGCTGCGCTCGCGGGGTGTCACGGCCTTCCTCGTCGAGCGCGACCGGGAGGGCGTCACCGTCGGCGCCCCGATGAAGAAGTACGGACAGCGGGGGACGCTCAATGCCGAGGTCTTCCTCGAGGAGGTTCGGGTGCCGGTCGAGAACCGTCTCGGGGAGGAGGGGCAGGGCTTCTACGGCCTGATGGGCACCTTCGATGCCTCACGCATCCTCATCGGCGCGGGTGCGACCGGCCTGTCGCGGGCGGCGTTGGACGCGACCATCACCTACGCCCAGGAACGGACCCAGTTCGGCAAGCCGATCATCGAGCACCAGGCCGTCGCGTTCCGGATCGCGGACATGGCCGCCCGGACCGACGTGTCCCACCTCGTGACGATGCGCGCGGCGCGGCTCTTCGACGCGGGCAAGAGCACGCCGGAGATCTCGGCGGTCGCGAAGCTGACGGCTTCGGAGAACACGACGTGGGTCTGCGACGCCGCGCTCATGACCCACGGCGGATGGGGCTACTCACGCGAGTACTTCCCGGAGAAGTGGCTGCGCGATGCCAAGCTCGAGGAGATCGAGGAGGGCACCTCCGACATCCAGCGCCTCATCATCTCCCGCTCGGTCGGCAAGCCCGGCGTCGGCCGATGACGACCGACCTGCGCGTCTTCTCCGACCCACGGTCCGTCGCGGTCGTCGGCGCCTCCGCCGACCCCGCGAAGTGGGGCTACTGGGTCGCGCGGGGCGCACTGCGCGGGGCACACCGGCGGGACGTCCACCTCGTCAACGCCAAGGGCGCCGTGATCGACGGAACGGCGTCGGTGCGCAGCCTGCGTGAGCTCGACCACGCCCCCGAGCTCGTCGTGCTCTGCGCCCCCGCGACGACGGTTCCGGCCGTCATCGACGAGGCGCTCGGCATGGGGTGCAAGGGCTTCCTCGGCATCACCGCGCACATCGACGTGGCAAACGGCCGGCCCGGTCTCGAGCGCGAGCTTGCCGCCCGCATCCGGGCGGCGGGGGCGCGGATCGTCGGACCGAACTGCCTCGGCATCTACGACGCGGCGACCGATCTCGACCTCGTCTGGGGCAGCTTCGCCCCCGGTCAGGTGGCCATCGTGTCCCAGTCCGGCCAGCTCGGCCTCGAGCTCGCCGGTCTTGCCGCGCACGCCGGCCTGGGCATCTCGCGGTTCGTGTCCGTCGGGAACCAGGTCGACGTCGCGGCACCCGACCTGCTCGACGACCTCGTCCACCACGACACCACCCAGGTCGTGGTGGTCTATCTCGAGAGCTTCGCCGCCGGACGGGACCTCGTCTCGGTCCTGGCGCGCCTGCGCGAGGCGGGCAAGCCGGTCATCGTGCTCACCGTCGGTGCCAGCGACGCGAGCCGGGATGCCGCGCGGTCCCACACCGGGGCCATGACGGCCTCCACCGACGTCGTCGCGGCGGCCTGCGCCGCGGCCGGCGCGGTCCTCGTCGAGACGCCCGCACAAGCCATCGACCTAGCCCACCTCCTGCTCGGCAGCCCTCTGCCGCAAGGACGTCGCGTCGCCATCGTGAGCGACAGCGGTGGCCAGGGGGCGCTCGCGGCCGACACCATGGCTCGGCACGGGCTGCTGGTCCCGCGGCTCTCCGCGGACACGACGGGACGGCTCGGGGCGTTGCTGCCCACGGGCGCCGGCGTCGGCAACCCCGTCGACCTGGCAGGCGCGGGGGAGCAGGACCTCGACACCTACTCCAGGGTCGTCGACACGATCCTCGGCAGTGGGGAGGTCGACACGGTCGTCCTCTCGGGCTACTTCGGCTGTTACGGGTCCGACACCCCGGCCCTCGTCGACCGGGAGCTGGCCGTCGTCGCCAGCCTCGCCGACTCCGTGCGGGCGCATGGACGGCCGGTCATCGTCCACAGCATGAGCCACGACTCGGACGCCGTCCGGCACATGCGGGCCCAGGCCGTGCCGACCCTGCACACCATCGACGCTGCCGCCCGGTCGATTGCGCTCGCAACCCTGCTGGCCGACCGGGACGGACGGCAGGTCGGTGCGGTCGTCCCCGGCGGCGCCGACGTCGGCGAACCGGTGGGGTAACTCGACGCGCGAGCCACGCTCGCCGCATACGGCGTCTCGTATCCCGATGCCCGTGCGATCGATACGGCCGACAGCGCCTTCGAAGCGGCGGGTGCGCTGGGAAGTCCCTTGGTGCTCAAGGCGGGCCACCTCGAGCACAAGACGGAGGTGGGTGGGGTCGCCGTCGGGATCACCTCTCCAGAGCAGGCCCGGGACGCCTACGTCGACATGTCCGGCCGCATCGGCCCCGGCGAGTACGTCCTCGAGCAGATGGACACCCGCGAGGGCACCGTCGAGCTGATCGTCGGCGCTCGGCGGGACAGCTCGTTCGGGCCGGTCGTCGTCGTGGGTCTCGGCGGCATCCATGCCGAGCTGTACCGCGACGTCGCGCTCGCCCTCGCCCCGGTCACCCCCGATGAAGCGCACAAGATGGTCGAGTCGCTGCGCGCGCTGCCGCTGCTCACCGGCTTCCGCGGACGCCCTGCCGTCGACCTCGACTCCGCGGCCGCGGTCGTCGCGGCGGTGTCGCGGCTCGTCGCCGAGCAGCCGGACGTGGTCGAGTGCGAGGTCAACCCGCTCCGCGTCGGCCCGACCGGCGCCGTCGCCGTCGACGCGCTGGTCGTCGTCGCGAGCGAAGCGGCGGAACCCAGTGATCCAGAGATGAACCGAGCCAAGGAAGCCACACGATGATCGAGAAGTCACCGCTGCAGGAGTTCGCGGGCCGGACCGCGCTGGTCACGGGAGGTGGGTCCGGCATCGGCCGAGCCATCGCGGTCCGCTATGCCGCGGGCGGCGGCAACGTCGTCGTCCTCGGACGCCGTGCCGAACCGCTCCACGAGACCGCCCGGCTCGCCGAGGAGTTCGGCGTCAAGGCCGACGTCGTCACGTGCGACGTCCGTGACGCCGCGGCCGTGACCGAGGCCGTGGATGGGGTCGTCGCGCAGTTCGGCGGCATCGATGCCCTGGTCAACAACGCGGCGGGCAACTTCGTCTGCCCCGCCGAGGACCTCTCGCCGAACGGCTGGAAGGCCGTCGTCGACATCGTCCTCAACGGGACCTTCTACGGCACGAGGGCCGCCGGGCGACACATGCTCGCCGCCGGTCACGGGTCCATCCTCAACGTCATCGCCAGCTACGCGTGGACCGGCCACCCCGGCACGGTCCACAGTGCGGCCGCGAAGGGTGGCGTCCTCGCGATGACCCGCACCCTCGCCTCGGAGTGGGGCTCCCGCGGAGTCCGGATCAACTGCATCTCGCCCGGCCCCACGGAGACCGAGGGGGCAGGCGCGGCGCTCTGGCCGACCGACGAGGACCGCACCCGGGTGCTGCAGAGCGTGCCCGCGGCCCGCTTCACCACACCCGAGGAAGTCGCTGAGACGGCGGCGTTCCTGCTCGACCCGCGCCGGGCCGGCTACATCACGGGCGACGTCCTGTCGGTCGACGGCGGGCAATGGCTCGGCAAGGTCGTCTACGCGGACAGCTCTGCAGGTGAGCGGTCATGAGCGGTTCCATGGTCGGCGTGAGCGCGAAGTCGCAGACCGGGCCCGGCCACGCCCGCATGACGGGGGGCCAGGCGGTCGTCGCCGCGCTCGCCGCGCACGGGGTCGAGGTCGCCTTCGGCATCCCCGGCACGCACAACCTCGAGATCTACCGCCACCTGGGCGACCACGGCGTCCGGCACGTGAGCCCGCGGCATGAGCAGGGCGCCGGCTACGCGGCCGACGGCTATGCCCGCAGCTCGGGCAAGCCCGGCGTGGCGATCGTCACGAGCGGGCCGGCGGTCCTCAACGCCGCCGCCGCGGTCGGGCAGGCCTACTCCGACTCGGTCCCCATCCTCGTCGTCTCGCCGGGGCTGCCCGTGCGCCACCCGGCGCTCGGCAACGGCATCCTGCACGAGACGAAGGACCAGGGCGCCGCCCTCGCCGCCGTCGCCGCGGCAAGCATCCGGGCGACGTCTGTGGCGGAGATCCCCGTCGCAGTGGCGCAGGCGTTCGCCATCATGACCTCGGGACGGCCGCGCCCCGTCCACCTCGAGATCCCCCTCGACGTCCTCGCCGAGGAAGGCGAGGTCGCCCTCGCCAGGGGAGGCGCCGTGGCACCGCCGGCCGCCCCGGCGGAGGCCGTCTCGGCGGCGGAGCAGCTGCTCGCTGGGGCGACCCGGCCGGTCCTCCTCGTCGGAGGTGGCGCCCGCGCGGCCGCGCCGCAGGTGCGTGCACTGGCCGAGCGGCTCGGCGCTCCTGTCGTCACGACGACCAACGGCAAGGGCGTCCTGCCCGAGGACCACCCGCTGGCGCTCGGCGCGGGGATCCACCTCCCGGCCGTCGCCGACCTCGTCGCCCAGGCGGACGTCGTCGTGGCCATCGGCACCGAGCTCGCGCCCTCCGACCTGTGGAACGGGCCGCTGCCGCTCCGCTGCCCGCTCGTGCGAGTCGACATCGACCCGGTCGGCGTCGTCACCAACGTCGTGCCCGAGATCGCCCTTGTCGGTGACGCGGCGCGCACCCTCGACAGCGTGCTTGCCGCTGTCACGCCGGACCGTATGCCGCTCGGCTCGAGCCCTGACGCACCTGCCTCGAGCGCGGGCCCGGTGGACCGCGACGCGGCCGAGGCGGCGGCGGCGTGGCGCGCGCGCAAGGCCGCTGATGCGCAGGCAGAGGGTGCGGAGTGGCTCGAGCTCGTCGGTGCCCTCGCGGACGGGCTGCCGCGCGACGCCATCGTCGCGGCCGACAGCGCGATGGTCTGCTACTACGGCGCGATCGCGAACCTGCCCGTCCACCAGCCGTCCTCGTTCCTCTACCCCGTGGGGTTCGGAACCCTCGGCTACGGCCTGCCCGCGGCGATCGGGGCCAAGATCGCCCACCCCGAGCGCCCGGTCATCGCGCTGCTCGGTGACGGGGGCGTCATGTTCACCGTCGCCGAGCTCGCCACGGCGGCCGCCCTCGGACAGCCGCTGCCCGTCGTCATCGTCGACAACTCCGGCTACGGCGAGATCCGCAACGAGATGATCGACCGGGACGACCCGGTGCGTGCCGTGACGTTCCCGTCACCCGACTTCGCCGCGCTCGGCCGGGCCGTCGGGTGCCTCGGGGTCACCGTCACCTCTCCCACAGACCTCGCCGAGGCGGTACGTGAGGCGCTGGCCGCCGAGACGGCAACCGTCATCCACGTCATCCATCACGACCCTGCATCAGCCATTGCCGAAGGAGCCCGTCCATGACCGCCCCCGCCCTCCTCGAGATCACCTGGACCGACCCCGTCACCGGCCGCAACGGCTATGTCGTCATCGACACCCTCGTGCGCGGTCTCGCCAGTGGCGGGCTCCGGCTCCGTGAGGGCTGCTCCCTCGAAGAGGTGCGCGGGCTCGCGAGGGGGATGACCCGCAAGGAGGCCATCGTCTACGACCCCGCCGACCACTACGTCCCGCTCGGCGGTGGCAAGGGCGGGATCGACATCGACCCGGCAGACCCCGAGGCGACGAACGTGTTGCGGCGGTTCCTCGCCGCGGTCCTGCCGGTGGTCCGCGAGCAGTGGAACACCGGCGAGGACTTCGGTCTGCGCCAGGAGACGATCGAGAAGGTCGCCGCCGAGCTCGGCCTGCCCTCGACGGTCGAGGCGGTCTTCGCCACGGTCCCCGACGCGGCCGCGTCCCGGGCGGCGCTGGCGGAGGCCTTCGCGACGATGGTCGGCGGGATCAGCCTCGGTGACCTCGTCGGCGGTTACGGCGTCGCCCAAGCCTGCCTCGCTGCCGCGGAGCGACTCGGGAAGCGGCCCGCGGAGGCCACGGCGGTCGTCCAGGGCTTCGGCTCGATCGGCGGTGCCGCGGCCCGCTATCTCGCCGAGGCAGGCGTGCGGGTCGTCGCGGTCGCGGACCGCGCCGGTCTGATCCGCAACGACGAGGGGCTGGACATCGAGGCGCTGCTCGCGGCGCGGGACGGCCTCGGCGTCATCGACCGCGCTGCCCTGCGCGAGGTCGACACGGTCGGGGACCGCGACGAGTGGCTCACGGTGCCCTGCGACCTGCTCGTGCCCGCCGCGATGTCCTACGTCATCGACGAGGACGACGTGCCCCGGATCAACGCGCGGGTCGTCATCGAAGGGGCGAACATGCCCACCCTTCCCGCCGCCGAGGCCGCCCTCCGCGAGCGGGGGATCCCGGTCGTGCCGGACTTCCTCGCCAATGTCATGACCAATGCGTGGTGGTGGTGGATCGTCTTCCAGGACATCGAGCCCAACGCCGAGTCGTCCTACGCCAAGATCCGCGCCGTCATGCGCCGGCTCGTCGACACCGTGACGGCCGACGCGAACGACTCTGGCCGGACCCTGCGCGAGGCGGCGCTCGACCTGGCGGCGCGCAACTCGGAGGCTCTTGCCAAGCGGGTCGGTGTGACGGCGTGAGCACCGTGGTGGCCGGTGCCTCTTCGCGCGACGCCGGGGCCGTGCGCCCCGAGTGGGACCGGGATGCCGCCCTCGTCGGGGGGCAGTGGGTGCGCCCGGGGGGCCGGACGGTGACCGAGGTCGAGAACCCGGCCACCGAGACGGTCATCGGCCACGCCGCTGACTGTGGCGTCGCCGAGGCCGACGCTGCCATCCATGCCGCCGGGGCAGCCTTCCCGGGGTGGTCGGCGCTCGCGCCGACCGCCCGGGTGGCCATCCTCGAGGGACTCGCTTCCGCCCTGGAGTCCCGTTACGACCTGCTCGTGCAGACCACCATCGCCGAGGTCGGCGCTCCGCTCTCGGTCGCGCGCGAGGCCCACGTCGACACCGGGCTCGCCGTGTTGCGCGGATACCTCGACGCCGCAAGGGAGCTGGCGTGGGAGGAGCACGTCGGCAACTCGCTCGTCGTCCGCGAGGGCATCGGGGTGGCGGCCTGCATCACCCCGTGGAACTACCCCTTCTACCAGGTCCTCGCCAAGGTCGGTGGGGCGCTCGTCGCCGGCGCGACGGTCGTGCTCAAGCCGGCCGAGCTGACGCCGCTGTCGGCCTACCTGCTCGCCGACGCGGTCGTCGAGGCAGGGCTTCCCCCAGGCGTGTTCAACCTCGTCCCCGGTCGCGGCCGCGTCGTCGGTGAGGCGCTTGCCGCCCACCCCCTCGTCGACATGGTCTCGTTCACCGGCTCGACCCGCGTCGGATCGCGGGTCTCGGCCGTTGCGTCCGAGACCGTCAAGCGGGTCGGCCTCGAGCTGGGCGGCAAGTCGGCCAGTGTCGTCCTCGAGGGTGCGGACCTCGACTCCGCCGTCCGCGCCACGGTGGACGCGTGCATGCTCAACTCCGGGCAGACGTGCACCGCCTGGTCGCGCCTGCTCGTCCACCGGTCGGACCTCGACCGTGCCGTCGCAATCGCCAGGGAGCGAGCGCAGGGGCTGGCCCTCGGGGACCCGACCCGGCCCGAGACGGAGATCGGCCCGGTCGCCTCGGCGGCTCAGCGGCATACGGTCATCGGGTTCATCGAGCGAGCGCTCGCCGCTGGCGCCACGCTCGTCACCGGCGGGGCGGACCGCCCGGCGGGACTGCCCGTCGGGCACTACGTGCGCCCCACCGTGCTGGCCGGGGCCGCGCCGGACGCCGAGATCGTGCGGGAGGAGGTCTTCGGGCCCGTGCTCGTCCTCGAGGCCTACGACACCGACGACGAGGCGCTCGCCATGGCCAACGGCACGCACTACGGCCTGGCCGGGGCCGTCTGGGGCCCCGACCGTGCGGGTGCGGTGGCCTTCGCGCGCCGGATGAGAACGGGGCAGGTCGACGTCAACGGGGGCGCGTTCAACCCGGTGGCGCCGTTCGGCGGCTACCGCCGCTCTGGCAACGGCCGCGAGCTCGGACGCTGGGGGATCGAGGAGTTCCTGGAGACGAAGGCGATCCAGCTGTGAGCTGTGATGCGTGAGCGGGGCCCGCGTGGGGCGGCGCCGCTCGCCGTAGCGGCGCTCGTCGCCGTCACCGCAGTGTGGGGCTCGGGCTTCGCCATCAGCAAGGACCTGCTGACGCGCCTCCCGGTCACCGACTACCTGGCGCTGCGCTTCCTGCTCGCCGGGCTCGTCGTCGGCGCCGTCCGTCCACGCGTCGTGCTCCGGGCAGACCGCCGCGTCGTCATCTACGGAGTCGCGCTCGGCTGCCTCTACTTCGTCGGCCAGTTCCTCCAGTTCGTCGGGCTGCAGCACACGGCCGCCACGGTCTCGGCGTTCATCGTGTCGATGTACGTCGTCTTCACGCCCCTGCTCTTCACGGTCCTGTCGAGATCGTGGCCGAGGGGCAGGACCGTGCTGGCGAGCCTGCTCGCCGCGGCTGGCGTGGCGGCCCTGTCATTGAGAGGCTTCGAGCTCGGGGGCGGGGAGCTGCTCACCCTCCTCGCCGCCCTGCTGTATGCCGCTCACATCATCGCGCTCGGACGGTGGACCAGCCCGGGCACGGCCTATGCCCTCACCGTCGTCCAGCTGCTGACCATGGGCGTGTGCTTCCTGGCGGTGGCGGCGCCTCGTGGCATGAGCCTGCCCACCGGGGGCGGCGACTGGGCCCGCTTCCTCTATCTGGCGATCGTCGTCGGCGGCCTGACGATGCTCGTGCAGACCTGGGCTCAGGCCCACATCAGTGCCGCGCACGTCGCGGTGCTCATGGTGCTCGAGCCGGTCTGGGCGGCCGTCTTCGGGATCACCTTCTGGGGTGAGCAGCTCACCGCCCGCGTCCTCGTCGGGGCGGGGCTCGTGCTGCTCGGTCTGCTGATCATCACGACTGGGTCCCGTGGTGCTTTGATGGTTCCGCCCGGTGCTGGGGAAGGGATTCCCGTGCCCGCCCTGTCAGGGACCGATCACGACCGCTGACCCTCGGCCTGTCACGGGTCGTGACTCAGCTGCTTCCGATCGGGAGGTGGGCTCCAGGGATCCGGCCCGGGTCATCGCGAGGAGCGTGCCCAGGTCGACGTGCCGCTCGAGGGCGTCGGCGAGGGTGTCGATCATGAGCTCTCGGCGGGTGCCGAAGCCCGGCGCGTCGGGCTCGGGCCGCCATCGAGACCCGACCGCCTCGGCCACCTGGGTCAGCCAGGCGCGCCGGAACCCGTCGTTCTCGAAGGTACCGTGCCACATCGTGCCCCAGACGGTGCCGACCTGGAAGCCGTCGAGGAACGGGCTCTGTGCGCCGGGGACATTCTCGACCGTCGGGACTGCACTCTCGAGCAGGTGGGCCCGGCCGTGATGGATCTCGTACCCCTCCACGCGGTGCCCACGCCACCAGCCGGTCGGCCGGCCCAGGATCTTGTCGGCACCGAACGTGACGCGGGTGGGGAGCAGCCCGAGGCCCGGCACCACTCCGACCCGGCCCTCGACGTCGTCCTCGATCGCGTGGCCGAGCATCTGGTAGCCGCCACAGATGCCGAGGACCGGTCGACCTGCCGCCGCGCGGCGTAGGACCGCCGCGGCCACGCCCTGCTCGCGCAGCCAGGCGAGATCGGTTGTCGTGGAACGAGACCCGGGCAGGACCACCAGATCCGCTGCCTCGACCACATCCGGGTCGATGGTGACCAGCACGTCGACGCCCGGCTCGGCGGCGAGGGCATCGACATCCGTCGCGTTGGAGATCCGCGGCAGCCGCACCACGGCCACCTTGAGGCGATCACCGGCGACACTGCCGCCTGCGGCCTCGGCGCGCCACTGTCCGACGGCGAGAGTGTCCTCGCTGTCGAGCCACACGTCGAGCAGCCACGGGATGACGCCGAGGAACGGCACCCCTGTCCGTCGGGCGATCTCCTCGAGCCCCGGCTCGAGCACCGCGACATCACCGCGGAACTTGTTGATGACAAAGGCCTTCAGCAGTGCCCGGTCCTCATCGGCCAGCAGCGCCCACGTGCCGTAGAGCGAGGCGAGGACGCCGCCGCGGTCGATGTCGCCCACGACGAGCACCGGCAGGTCGAAGCGGCGCGCCAGGCCGAGGTTGACATAGTCCCCCTGGCGCAAGTTGATCTCGGCCGGCGACCCGGCCCCCTCGCAGACCACCAGGTCGTACGCCGCGGCCAGCTCCTCGTACGCCGCGAAGGCGGCCTCCGCGAGATGAGCCCGCCCAGCGGCATACTGGCCCGCCTCGAGCATCCCGGCGGGACGGCCCCGCACGACGACGAACGCTCGGCGGTCACTGCCCGGCTTGAGCAGAACCGGGTTCATCGCCGTGGTGGCATCGACCCGGCCGGCCTGTGCCTGCAGGTACTGCGCCCGCCCGATCTCGCCACCGTCCGCGCAGACCATCGAGTTGTTCGACATGTTCTGCGCCTTGAACGGCGCGACCCGCAGCCCGCGTCGCGCAAGCGCCCGACACAGCCCGGCGACGACGACCGACTTGCCGGCGTCCGACGACGTGCCGGCCACGAGGATCCCGGATGCGCTCACCCCGCCATCCTGCCCGACCCCGTTCGAGGTGACAGGGTCCCCTCCCGATCAGCGCGCGGTCCCCTCAGTGAGCGTCGGAGCCGAGCCGCGCGCCCCCCGACATCACGCGGTCTCGCCCACGATCTCGTCTGCGGACAGCTCGCCCGGCGCGTACTTCGGCAGTCTCATGGCCGGGAAGATCGCCAGCAACGAGATGCCGCCCACGATCAGGAACGACGCGCGCAACGCCCGGAGCCGGGCGTCGGCGTTGATCGCGACCGCCTGTTCCACCTGCGCAGGCGTCGCCGAGGTGGCGCGGACGGCGCTCCTCAGCTCGGTGTCGGTCAGGAAATCGACCTGCGCGGAAGGGCCCCCGACCCGGACGTGGGGCGGCAGCCCGGACCGGCTGAAGCCCGACGCGAGGAACATCCCCAGCAGTCCCACGGCCACGACGCTGACCAACGCCGCGCCCAAGGCGTTGGAGACGTTGTTCGCCACCCCGCGCAATGCGCCCACGTCGCCGGCGAGTCGCTTGGGAGAGGCGGACACGAGCACGTTGAACAGCAGGGTGAGCATGGTGCCCACGCCGATCCCGACGAGGAGCAGGCCCAGGATCACCAGGACCGCGCTCCACCGGCCGCCCAGAGTGAAGGCGACCACCGCCAGACCGATGGCGATCAGGACGAACGAGCCGATGCCAAGCCGGCGGGGCGAGACACGGTCGTAGAGCCGCACCGACAGCACGCTCGCCACCGCGATGGCGACCGCGTACGGGAGGATGGCCACCGCCGAGAAGAGCGGGCTGCGGTCCTGGACGATCTGGACATTGAGCGGGATGAGGAAGCCCACCGCGAGACCAAGGCTTCCCGCGACCAGGAACGCGATGACCGCGCTCTTCTCCTCCCTGCTCTCCAGCACCTCCATCGCGAGCAGCGGCTGCTTGTCGGCCGCGACACGCCGGTGCGACCAGGCGAAGAACGCCTGACCGAGCACGACCCCGGCCAGGATGAGGATCGGCGCCGGTGACAAGCGCAGGAGCGAGAACGGGGCCTGTTCCTCTGCGAGCAGGGGCCCCCACGTCTGGAGATTGCTGAAGCCGAAGAGGATCAGCGCGATCGCGGCAGCCGAGAGCATGACCCCGACGAGGTCGATCTTGATGCTGGGCTGACGGGGGATCGGCGTCAGGCGATAGCTCAGGACCAGGACGACGACTGCGAGGATCACCAGCAGCCCGAACGAGTAGCGCCAGCTCAGCGCCGTGGCGAGGAAGCCGGCGACGAGGAAGGTGACCGCGCTGGCGACCGCGGGGATGCCGGCCAGGACCCCCAGGGCCGTCTCCTGCTGCCGGCCGTGGTAGTTCGCAGCGATCAGGACCACCAGGGTCGGCACAGCCGCGGCGGCGGCCAGGCCCGCGATCACCTGGGCCGTGTTCATCGTGCTCGTGTTCGTGCTCGTCGCCATCAGGCCCATCGCTGCGCCGTGGACGACGATGCTTGCCTGGAGCACGCGGCGCTCGCCGAGGAGCTTGCCGAGCTTCGCGCCCACCATGACGAACGCGGCGACGAACAGCGAGTAGAGGAGCAGGGCCGTCGCGGCGGCGGTTGCCGGCGCGTGCAAGTCGGCCGAGATCGGCCCGAGCGACACGGGCAGAGCGCTGATGTTGATGGCCATCTGGAGCTGGGCGAGGACGATGATGACCAGTGGCAGCCAGCGCGCCCGAGCGGCGCGTCGGTCAGCAACCGGGCGACTCATCGGAGCGTCAGGTCCGCTGAGCGGACCACGGAGGCAAGCTGCGCCGGGTGGGTCCACGGGTTGTTGTGCGAGCCGCCGAGCACCACCACGTGGGCCCGCCGGGAAGCGATGGCGTTGCTGCGCAGCAGCTCCAGCCAGCCGCGCGGGGCCAGTGCGTCGTGGATGCCCGCGGTGAGCGTGAGCGGCAGGCGCAGCTCTCGGACGCGCAGCTCGGGACGGTCGCGTTGGCCTGACCGGATGAGGGCCAGCAGGTCCCGGGGCCCGGCTCGCAGCAGCTGGAGGGGGTCGAGCTCCCAGGGTGGGTCGTGCCGGTAGGCCACGGGGGCGCGCAGGAGTAGTCCGGCGAGTGTCCGTTGACCCGGTGCGAACGTCGGCCCGGCCAGCACCACGGACGCGTCGTCACGCCACTGCTGGATCTGGAGAGCCGCTCGGAGGGCCGCCTGGGCGCCCGTCGAATGCCCCACGAGGACGAGCGGTCGCCGATGGTCCGCCGCCCGCTGCCGCACCCAGGCGGCCACAGCATCGGCGATCGCCCCGATCTCAGGGGCGGTGCGCCGAGAGCTCGCGGAACCGTATCCCGGCACGTCGAGGACGGTGGCCACCGAGCCACGCCGTCGGACTTCCTCGCGGAGGCGCCGCACGTAGCGGGTGAGCCCGAGCCCGGGCACGATCACGACGTGTGGGTGAACGGCTGCCCCCTCTCGGTGCGAAACGACCTGCCGGGCGTGTACCCGCGGGCGGGCGCCGAACACGTCGTCAGGTCAGGGCCCGGGCGCTCGGTTCACTCCTCCCTGCGGCTCGGAGCTGCCGCAGGCGCGTCTGTGCCGGCCGGATCGGGCTCGGCCCCATGGGAGTCGAACGTCACGCGGACCTCCTCGAATCCCTTGCTCCGCTCGGCCTGCGCCTGCTCCGTGTAGGCCCGGCGGTCCGCCTGCGTCAGCCGCACGTTGTCGGTGAACGGCGTGAGGAGTGCTCGCGGATGCAGCCGGTCCGTGCGCACGACGTTGATCTCCACGCAGAGCACCAGCATGGTCGCGGTGAGATAGAGGAAGGCGAGCATGCCGAGGACGACCGCGAACACACCATTGGTCGCGCTCGCGTCCTTGACGACATGGGCGACGTAGATGACGCCGAACGACTGCAGCAGCTGCCATGCGATGGCCGCGGCGATAGCGCCCGGGAGCACGTCGCGGACGGACAGCGGCCGGGTGGTGGCGAAGCGGAAGACGAAGACGAACAGGACGACGTTCAGGAGCACCGCCGCCGCCAGCGTCACGACCCTGACGGCGGCTTCGAATGACCCCGCGCCAGGGGTGCCCACGGTCGACAGGGCCGTCGTGCCGATCACCGCGAGACCGCCGGTGCCGAGCAGGACGAGGCTGCGGCCGCGGGCCTTGAACGGGTTCGGTCGGCTGTTGCGCGGGACCCGCCACGCCGTGTTCATCGCGTACTGGGCGGCTTGGGCCACGCCGAGACCGCCATAGAGCGAGCCGAGGATGCCGACGACGAGGCCGGTCGTGCCGCCGCCGAGCCGCTTCGGCTCGCCGAGCTGGTCCCCGACGACCGGGAACTGGGCCAGCGCCGAGTGCAGCACCCGCTGCTGGAGCGCGGGGTCGCCGGCCAGCAGGAAGCCCAGCACGGTGGCGAGCAGCAGCAGCAGCGGGAAGAGCGACACAAATGCGTAGTACGCGATGAGCGCCGCCAGGTAGGGGCCGAAGTCGTCGAAGTACTTGTAGAGCACCGCCAGTGGGTAGCTGGCCGCCGGATGCCGGCGCTGGAACCGATCGATCCGCTCGAGGGCCACCTCAACCTCCCCGGCCCACGGCAGCGGCGGCCGGGCGACGCTTGATGGCGCAGCGACGGCCCGCGAGCGTGACGCAGGGTGGGCGCACCTGGCACCTCCGACGGGTTGCCATCGAGTCGGACACCCACAATCTACCCCGACCGCCTCCGCTCATATCGGCCTCGCCGCCGTGGCCGGCCCGGCTGCGCCGAGGGCACTCACGCCGGGCTTCGCCCAGCGGCATACCAATTCGACTGTATGACGCTGAGCGCGCTTCCAGCACAAG
>NZ_JBQCCV010000281.1:0-12304 GCF_051961875.1 Intrasporangium sp.
CCGGACCCCGGCCAGCGCGGCGGCGTGGACGGCGGGGAGGATTCCCTGCACCGACCGGACCGACCCGTCGAGGCCGAGCTCGCCGATGTGGACGACCCCCTCGACCACGCGCTGCGGGATCGCCCCCATGGCCGCCCCGACGGCCACGAACGTGGCGAGGTCGAAGCCGGTGCCGATCTTTCGCAAGCCGGCTGGGGACAGGTTGACGGTGACCCGGCGCTGGCCGGCCTGGATGCCGACGGCCGCCGCGGCGGCCTTGATCCGGTCCGGTGACTGGCTGACGGCCGAGTCGCCGAGCCCGCTGATGATGAAGGCGGGCAGGCCCGCAGCGACGTGCGCCTCGACCTCGACGGGGAACCCGGTGACGCCGCGAAGGCCGATCGACCGCGTCCGGCCGAGCCCGCTCACTGGACGTCCCTCAGGTGCTCGATGCGGGCGGGCCCGACGCGGGGACGCAGGATCGACACGACGTCGATGCGTGCCGGCCGTCCCCGCCACCGGGCGTCGGCAGCATCACGCCACAGGCCGCTCAACAGCCGGAGCCGGGCGAGCTTGAGCCGCGTGACCGCCTCGAAGGGCGCACCGAACGCCTCGGTGGTGCGCGTCTTGACCTCGACAAACGCCAGGCACCCGTCGTCGAGGGCGACGATGTCGATCTCGCCGCGCACACACCGCCAGTTGCGGTCGAGGATGGTCAGGCGGTGCTCGCGCAGGTAGCGCACGGCGAGGCGCTCACCGTAGGCCCCGAGCGCGCGGGTGGCGGGCACTGCGGTGTGAGGGGTCGTGGCTGGGAGGTTCATGCCCCCCACCCTGTTGGCCGCCCGCAAGCCTGGGAAGCGAGCAGGCGGCGTCTGTGGACGAGCGGTCAGCAGCCGGTAGGGATGTGGACGAGGCGCGGAGTCGTCAGCCGAGCATCACGGGACCGCGCCGGCGCGCGGGAACCCGCCCAGCGGCATACGGCTCAGCTGCCGAAGTCTCCGGACTCCGGCAGCTTGATATCGGGCTTGGGGAGCTCCTCGATGTTGACGTCCTTGAACGTCACGACGCGCACGTTCTTGACGAACCGCGCCGGTCGGTAGATGTCCCAGACCCAGGCGTCGCTCATCGTGACGTCGAAGAAGACCTCGCCACCGTCCGTGCGCACCTTCATGTCGACGGAGTTCGCCAGGTAGAAGCGCCGCTCGGTCTCGACGACATGCGTGAACAGGCCGACGACGTCGCGATACTCCTTGTAGAGCTGCAGCTCCATCTCGGTCTCGTACTTCTCGAGATCTTCCGAACTCACCGACCACTCACCCGACCGTCGTTCCCGTTGGGTCACCCGGGATGGGCGCCACCTGCTCATCATGCCCGACACCGGGCAGCCGCCACGACCGGCGGTGCAACTCGCAGGGGCCGAGTCGCGAGAGCGCGTCCATGTGCTCCGGTGCCGCGTAGCCCTTGTTGAGGTGCCAGCCGTATGACGGGTGGTCAGCTCCCAGCTCGACCATGAGGGCGTCGCGCTCCACCTTCGCGAGCACGCTCGCGGCCGCGACCGAGGAGCACTTCAGGTCGGCTTTGATCATCGTCGAGACCGGCGGCGTCGCCGGCCCGCCGGGCTCGGTGAACGCGAGCAGCCCGACCTCGGTCGGTGCGGTGAGCCAGTCGTGGTTGCCGTCGAGGCTCACGAGGTCGGGGGTCAGCTCGATGGCGGCGAGGGCCCGCAGGCCCGCGAGCCGGAGGGCCGCCATGATGCCGATCTCGTCGATCTCCTCGGGGCCCGAATGGCCCACGGCATAGGCAATCGCCCACCGCTGGATGCGTGGGACGAGGCCCTGGCGCGCCTTCTCTGTCAGCAGCTTCGAGTCGCGGATGCCTGTCGGTGCGCTGCGGACCGTCTCGTCGATGACCACGACTCCGACGGTCACCGGGCCGGCGAGGGCACCACGGCCGACCTCGTCCATGCCCGCGAGCAGCCGGTGTCCCTGGCGCTGGAGCTGGCGCTCGACCCGCAGGGACGGCTTCTTCGACGGAGCAGGTGGTGCGGGAGGCGTCATGGCGTGTTCAGGAGGCCTTCGACGTCGTCTTCGCCGGCGCCGGCGTGGTCGCCGTGCCAGTCTTGACCTTCGGGAGCTGGGTCGGCGAGACGGACGACGGCGCCGGCACCTTGTCGAAGGTGCGCGCAGGCACGCCGAGCCACGTCACGTGGTCGATCGGCCAGACGATGAACAGGGCCCGGCCGACGATCTTCGACATCGGGACCGAGCCGTCCTTGCCGCCCGTACCGTCGTCGTGGAAGCGGGAGTCAGACGAGTCGGAACGGTGGTCGCCCATGACCCACACCGAGTCGGGCGGGACAACGATGTTGAACGGCTCGTCGCTCGGGTGGTCTCCCGGCTTGATGTACGGCTCGGTGATCTCGACGCCGTTGACCTTGATCTTGCCCTTGCCGTCCGCTTGGACGTGGTCGCCGGGGAGCCCGATGACACGCTTGATGAGGTGGTTCTCGGAGTCCTCGGGGAGCAGCCCGACGAAGACGAGCATGTCGTGGAAGGGGCCACCGAACGTCGACGGCTGGTTGTACTGCGCTCCCTGGAGCCAGGGCTGCGGTGTGCCCGGGTCCTCGAAGACGACGACGTCGCCGCGTCGCAGCTCGAACGGGCCGGGCGTCAGCTTGCTCACGATGACGCGGTCGTCGGGGACGAGGGTGTCCTCCATCGAGCCGGACGGGATGTAGAACGCCTGGAACAGCCACGTCTTGACGACGAACGAGAGCACCATGGCGAGGACCACGACGATGACGATCTCGCGCAGCCCGGCGAGGATCGAGGCGCCGAAGCTGCGCGGCGTCTCGTTGTCGTACTCCCCTTCGATCGGGTCCTCCGCCTCGAGACCCGGACGCCCGGACGAGGTTGTGTCCTGGGGGCGCTCGGGCTGCTGCGTCGACATCACTGACCGTTCCGTGGAATCGCGGACAAAGGGACTTGCGAGAGGGTACCGATCCGACCGGGCGGCCAGTATCGCACCCAAACCTGACCGATGATGTCCTCTCCGGGGACCATGCCGCCACCCGGCGCGCCCAGCTGTGAACGCGAGTCTGCCGACGCCGAGCGGTGGTCGCCCATGACCCAGTAGCGGTCGGCCGGCAGGGTCACGTCGAACGTCGTTGCGCTGGGCGCATCGCCGGGGAAGAGGTAGGGCTCGTCGACCGTGACGCCGTTCACGACGAGACGCCCGTGCTCCGAGCAGCAGCGCACATGGTCACCGGGCAGGCCGATGACCCGCTTGACGTAGTCGGTGTCCGGGCCCTGGCCGACGATGCTGCCGATGGCATCGACGACCCGCTGCAGCAGGCCCGGCGTGTCCTCGTGGAGGTTGAACGCCGTGGAGGCGTCGAAGACGACGACGTCGCCGCGGCCGACGTCCTGTGGCGTTCCGAGGCGGGTCACGAGGATGCGGTCGCCGACTTCGAGGGTCGGCTCCATCGAGCCGGTCGGGATCGAGAACGGCGCAAGGAAGAAGGCCCGCACCACGATGACGGCGAGCAGGATGACCGCTGGCGGGATGAGCCATCGCAGCCTCCGGTCATGGCCGCTCAGTCCGTTACCCCTTCGCCTGTGAGCGCTGCGATCCTGGACACTCCCCTGCGGATGACCCGACTCGCCGTCTCCGGCCGACCTCTCACGGTCCTCCGGAGAGGGCAACGGCGCGGTGGGAGCCACTTGCCGGTCGCTGCTCCCCCTCATGGAGGAGCCGGGAACCGGGCGCGCCCCACCGCGCCGTCCGAAGATCAACGCGCCGGTGTCACTGGGACTTGCTGGCCGCCTTGGCGGGCACGGTGTCGCGCTTCTCCTTGATCTTGGCGGCCTTGCCGCGCAGACCACGCAGGTAGTACAGCTTCGCGCGGCGGACGTCACCGCGGGTGACGACCTCGATCTTGTCGATGATCGGGGTGTGCAGCGGGAAGGTCCGCTCGACGCCGACCCCGAAGGAGACCTTGCGGACGGTGAAGGTCTCGCCGACCCCGCCGCCGTGGCGACGGATGACGATCCCCTGGAAGACCTGGACACGCGAGCGCGTACCCTCGATGACCTTGACGTGGACCTTGACGGTGTCGCCGGCGCGGAACTCCGGCACGTCGTCACGCATCGACGCGGCGTTGAGCTCGTCGAACTTGTGCATGGCTGCTTCGCTTTCTCACGGTGCCACAGGCCACCGGGGTGTCATCTGCATCGAGACGTCCGTCGGGCCGCGTCGACCCGGTCGATGACCGGGCCGCACTCCCCCTGTGGCAGGGGCCGTCGAGTCCGGACGCAAGGAGCAATTCTGCCAGAGCCGGCCCGGTGCGTGAAATCGCGAGAGTGGCACCCGTCGGGCGGTGCGCCAGCCGCGCTCCCGGACGGGACGGTCATACCGTGTCGTCGTGACCATCAACCCCGGCTGGCCGGTCTATCTCGCCCTGGCCATCCTGCTCGCGGTCACCGTTGTCGCCAACCGCATCGCGCGGCTGGGCCTGGGCACGGACGCGATCGTCGCCGGCGTCCGGGCGGCGGTCCAGCTCACGGCGGCAGCGGCCGTCATCACCGTGGTCGTCCGGTCGATCTGGTGGTCCACCGCCGCCCTCGTCGCGATGTTCGTCATGGCGGTCGTGACGACGTGCCGACGGGTGGAGGCACCCGGGGCCTGGCCATGGGCCGCCGCCATGGCCTGCGGCATCCTGCCGGTGCTCGCTGTCCTGCTCGCGACCGCGACCATCCCGATCAAGGGGATCGCCCTGATCCCGGTCGTCGGAATCGTCCTCGGGAACACCATGACCGTGCACACGCTCGTGGGACGGCGTTCGTTCGCCGCGCTGCGCGAGGAGAGGGGCCAGTACGAGGCGTGTCTGTCCTTGGGGCTGCTGCCGCACCAGGCCATCGACGAGATCATCGCCCGCCGGGTCCCCGAGGGACTCATGCCGAGTCTGGACCAGGTGCGGACCTCGGGCGTTGTGACCCTCCCCGGCGCGTTCATCGGCGTCATGCTCGGGGGCGGCAGCGCCGTTCAGGCAGCGACCGCCCAGGTGCTCGTCCTGTTCGCGATCATGGCGACCCAGAGCATCACGGCCGGCGTCGAGGCCCGGCTCATCCGCGCGCGCCGCCTCCTGCCCCGCGACCTCACGGTCTCACTCGTCTCGTGACAGCCGCTTGACCCAGGCACCGCTCGTCGGGCGATAACCCGCCCGGCGGTAGGTCCGTGCCCTGGTGTCCGTCGGCTCCGGCTCGTCCACCACCAGAGTCCGTATGCCGCTCACCGCCGTCCGGGCCGCGACGTCGAGCAGGTCCCGGGCGACCTCGTCGGTGTCGAGGTCCGGCACCAGGGCAGGCGCCGTGATCCGCAGGCTCTCACCATCCGGGCGGACGTGCACGGCTCCGACGAGGCGGCCGCCGCGGCGGGCGAGCCAGGTCGTGCCGGCCTCCAGCTCCTCCCGGAGCGAGTCCATGGTCGGTGTGCGCCCCGACGCGCGGAGGACCGTGAGCAGCTCGGGCAGGTCACCGGGCGTGGCGACCTCGAGGTCGACGTCCGAGCCGACGGAGGACGTGTGGAGCAGGTCGGGGCGCCGGGCGGCGGTCCGGGCCAGGCGCTGCTCGTGCCTCCATTCGGCGATGGCCGCGTGGTTGCCCGAGAGCAGGACGTCGGGGACCGACCGGCCCCGCCACTCCCGCGGCTTCGTGTAGATCGGGTACTCGAGCAGGCCGTCCTCGTGGGACTCCTCGACGAGGGACTCGGCGTTGCCGATCACGCCCGGGATGAGCCGGGCCACCGCCTCGACGATGGCCAGCACCGCCACCTCCCCCCCGTTGAGGACGTAGTCGCCGAGGCTCACGACCGAGACCTCGAGGCCGAGGTCCTCCCGGGCGAACTCGTAGACCCGCTCGTCGATGCCTTCGTAGCGCCCGCAGGCGAAGGCGAGCCATGGCTCGGCCGCCAGCTCGCGGGCCAGCGACTGCGTGAAGGGTGTCCCTCCGGGGCCGGGGACCACCAGCCGCGGCCCCGACTCCATGGCACTGCCCTGCCCGGCGACGTGTTCCAGCGCCTCGGCCCAGGGCTGGGGCTTCATCACCATGCCGGCGCCGCCTCCGTAGGGCGTGTCGTCCACCGTCCGGTGCCGGTCGTGCGTGAAGTCGCGCAGATCGTGCACGTGCAGATCCAGCAGCCCGTCCTGGCGCGCCTTGCCGATGAGGGACAGGTCGAGGGGCGAGAGGTAGTCGGGGAAGATCGACATCACGTCGATCCGGAGGGCCGCGGGCATGGGGGGAATTGTGCCAGCCGTCCGGGGCGAGCCCCGATCGCTCGCCTCAGCGGACGCGGCGGGCCACGATGAGAGGCATGGACACTGACACCTGGACCACCGTCGATGCCTGGTTCACCGATCGCCTCCGGCCGAGGGACGACACCCTCGTCGACATCGTCGCGGCAGGTGCCGCCCTGCCGCAGATCCAGGTCTCCGATCTGCAGGGCGGGTTCCTCTCGGTCCTGGCGCGGGCGCTGCGGGCGCGGCGGATCCTGGAGATCGGCACGCTCTTCGGCTTCTCCACCGTCGTCCTGGGTCGCGCGTTGCCGGCCGACGGCCACCTCGTCACTCTGGAGGCATCAGCCGAGCATGCCCGGATAGCGCGGGACAACATCGACCGGGCCGGGCTGGGCGACCGGGTCGAGGTTCGGCTCGGTCAGGCGCTCGAGTCCCTGGCAACCCTCGCCGAGGAAGGGGCCGGGCCCTTCGACCTCGTCTTCGTCGACGCCGACAAGCAGAACAACCCGAGCTACTGGGACTGGGCGCTGCGGCTCACGCGCCCGGGCGGCGTCGTCATCGTGGACAACGTCGTCCGTGAGGGTCGCGTGACCGACGAGGAGAGCCGCGACCCGGACGTGGTGGGCACACGCGAGCTGACGGATGCCGTCAGCACCGCGATGGCCGAGGGCAGGGTCGATGCGACCGTACTGCAGACGGTCGGCTCGAAGGGGTGGGACGGCTTCCTCGTCGCCACCCTCACCTGACGTTCCCCGTGGGCTCGGGTCAGGGGTTGCGGTAGAGGTCGAAGAGGCCAGCCGGGGCATCGACGACGACGTGGTCCTCGGCGACCTCAGGCACGATCTCGTCGACGAAGGGCACGTATGCCGTGACGCCATCCGTCAGCTCGACCACGAGCCGGTCCTGGACGGCGCCGATGTCCAGGCCGGTCACGGTGCCAAGCACCCCGCCGCTGGGGTCGCGGACCTCGAGCCCGACCAGGTCGTCCTCGTACCAGGCGGCATCGTCTTCGTCGTCCTCGACGACGGCGTCGAGGTCGAGGACGAGGCGAGTGCCGCGCAGCCCCTCGGCACCGGTCCGGTCGGGCACCTCCTCGAAGGCGACGAGCCAGATCCCGTTGTGCACCCGGGTCGAGCGGATCGTCAGCTGTCGCGGGACGCCGGATCCGGGGCGGGCCTCGGTGTCGAGGACGCTACCGACCGCGAGGCGCGCCTCAGGGTCGTCCGTGTGCAGCTGGACCGTCACCTCGCCGCGCAGTCCGTGCGGCTTGCCGATCCGCGCCACCACCCTGTCCTCCGCCATGCCGGGATCCTTTCAGTCCTTGGGGCGAGCCTGCCAACCCGGCCCCGTGCCGGGACGGCGTGCGCTACGGCGCCGGGCTCAGCGGCATACCCCTGGAATTGCCGAGTGGGGCGCCCCGGGAACCGGGACGCCCCACTCGGGCACAATCGAACTCAGCGCGTCCGGTCCGTGTCGACGATGTCGATACGGACGTTCTCGCCCTGGGCGAGGGCGGACATCACCGTGCGCAGCGCACTGGCGGTCCGTCCGGAGCGGCCGATGACGCGACCGAGGTCGTCCGGGTGGACGCGCACCTCGAGCAGCTCCCCGCGGCGCAGCTCCTTGCGACGCACGACGACGTCCTCGTCATGGTCGACGATGCCCTTGACGAGGTGCTCGAGCGCTTCCTCGAGCACGCTCAGGACCCCTCGCTGGGCGACTCGGGCTTCTCGGCCTTGATGTCACGCTCGGCCTCGAGCTCGGTCGTGACCTGGGCCTCGACCGCGTCCTCGATGGCCGCGACATTCGCAGGGTCCTCGGCACGAGCCTCCGTGCGCTTCTCAGCCTTCTTCCGAGGCGTCGGAGCGGAGGTGTCGGCGGTCGACTTGCCGGCGGCCGCGACCGCAGCCTCGTAGCGCTCCTTCTTGGAGGGGCCCTGCTGCTTGGTCTTGACGTTGCCCTCGCGGACCAGCTTGATCAGGGCCGCGACGGCCTCGGTCGGCTGGGCGCCGTTGGTGAGCCAGTAGTCGGCACGCTCCATGTCGATCTCGATGAGCGAGGGCTCCTCGGTCGGGTGGTACTTGCCGATCTCCTCGATCGCACGGCCGTCACGCTTGGTGCGCGAGTCCATGACGACGACGCGGTAGAACGGTGCACGGATCTTGCCCATGCGCTTCAGACGAATCTTGACTGCCACTGGTGTGGTGTCTCCTGTTTCTTGTTGGTGAGCACGGCGAGACCGGGTGGGGACACGCGGGGAGCCGAGACTCGGTTGTAGGCACTCGCGGCTGGCGAGAGGGGCCGGACACGGGCGGGTACAGCGGACCATTGTGCCAGATCGCGCGGCTCCTCCCGACCACGCGGACCGGCGACCGCTCAGGGGTATGCCGCCCGCACGCGCAGGGCGATGTCGACCACCTGGCGCTTCGTCGGGTCGGCGACGGGTTCGACGACGGGGACCTGACCGGTATCGAACCCGGCGCGTGCGACGCCCATCCGCAGCTCCACCGGGGAGACGTGGCACTCGACGACGCCACCGACGGGCGACTGCCGCAGCAGCTCCCACAGGACGGCGGTGTCGGGGACGTTGCGGACGGAGAAGACGGGCAGGGACAGCTCGGCGGCAACGAGGTTGGCGAGCGGCTTGGCGTCGACGCCAGGAACCCCGTTGATCACCAAGGCCATTCGATGCGGGCGGTGCGCGCGGTAGGGCACGGCCGGCCAGTCGGAGGAGAGCATGGCGTAGCGGTCGTGGTCACGCCACGCCCGGTGTGGGTCGTTCCTGCCCGGCAGGTTGAGGTAGTCGCGCGAGAAGCCCTCGTGGACGAAACCGAGACTGCGGATGAGCCCGGCGGACCTGGTGTTCGTCGGCTGGATGTTCGCCTCGATGCGGTGCAGGCCCATGCCCGCCGGTTCGTCGGAGAACGCGATGTCGATGACGAGCTCGAGACCTTCGGCGAAGAGGCCCCGCCCGGCATACGGGTCGTAGGCGTCGTAGCCGATGGTCGCGCTCCGGAAGGCACCCCGGACCACGTTCGAGACGTTGACCCGGCCGACGAGGCCGTGCTCGCCCTCGGGGTCGCGCGCGTGGATCATGAACGTGCGGTAGGAGGGCGACTGGGCCGCGACGACGTCGCGCAGGTTGTTGGGGTCCGGGATCGCGAAGTCCGCGAGACGACGTGCGGACCGTGTCACGGCTTCGGTGTAGGCCGCCGTGTCGTCAGTCGTCGCCGGGCGCACCTCGACGCGCTCCCCCGTTCGCGAGAGCGGCTGGTGGAACCCGGGACGCAGCGGGAGGTCAGAGGACAACGCGACCTCGCAGCACGATGCCCTTGGGATCCGCGACGACGGTGATGTCCTCGCGCGGGTCGGCGCCATAGACGACGATGTCGCCGTCCTCGCCCTCCTCGATGCCCGGACGCCCGAGCCACTGCCGCGCGCCCCAGGTAGCGGCGCCGAGGACCTCGAGCGTCGACATGCCGGCCTTGGTGAGCTCGGCCATCTCTTGGGCGACGAGCCCGTGGGGCAGGCTGCCGCCGGCGTCGGTGCCGACGTAGATCGGGACCCCCGCCTCGTGCGCGGCACCGACCGTGGCGTGGCGACGCTCGTGCAGATCGAGCATGTGCCGGTGGTAGGCCGGGAACTTCTCCTTCGCGGGCGCCGCGATCTGCGGGAACTGGGCGATGTTGACCAGAGTCGGCACGATCGCGATGCCCTGGGCGGCGAAGGTGTCGATGGAGTCCTCCTGCAGCCCCGTGGCGTGCTCGATGCAGTCGATGCCGGCGGCGGCGAGGTCGCGCAGGGACTGCTCGCCGAAGCAGTGCGCGGTGACGCAGACGCCCTCCTCGTGGGCGGCCCGGATGGCCATGGCGAACGCCTCCTGGGACCAGCTCGGGGTCAGGTCGCCGACCTCGCGGTCGATCCAGTCGCCAACCAGCTTGACCCAGCCGTCGCCCCGGTGCGCCTCGAGCCGGACGTACTGCTCGAGCTCGTCCTCCTCGACCTCATGGGCGAAGTTGCGCATGTAGCGCCGGGTCCGGGCGATGTGCCGTCCGGCCCTGATGATCTTGGGCAGGTCCTCCCGGTCGTCGACCCACCGCGTGTCGCCGGGCTGCCCGGCGTCCCGGATCAGCAGGGCGCCGTGGTCCCGGTCGGTGAGCGCCTGCTCGAGGGCCACCTCGCGGGGCACCTCGCCGTGCGGGCCGAGACCGATGTGGCAGTGCGCGTCGACGAGGCCCGGCAGCACCCATCCCTCGACCGTCTGCACGTCGGCCGGGCCGGCGGGTGGGCTGAACGACACCTTGCCGTCGATGATCCAGATCTCGTCGCGGGTCTCCTCGGGGCCGACGAGCACCTGACCTCGCACATGAAGCACCGGCGCATCCATACGGCCGACCCTATCCACAACCACCGCCCGGCCCGTGTTGTCACGTCGCGCGTGGTGTCGCGGGCAGTGTCGCCATCACGACAGCAGCCGCGACACGAGACGCGACGGGCGTCGCCCGGTCCGCAGAGGCCGTCCACACCCCGGGTCGGCGCTGCCGCACCCTCCACAGGACCGGGGATCGGCATGGCCATCCCACCCGAGAACCAGCGACCGTCGGTGGCATGGACGAGATGACCCGGTTCACCATCGGCAGCCTCGAAGGCATGTCTCTTGGACGACCGCGGACCAGCCAGTCCTCTGACCCGCGGTCAGCGGGACTTGGGGACTTCGCGCTCCAGCAATGCGGCGTCGTCAGTCGTCAGCAGCTGTTGTCCGTCGGCGTGACGCCCGCAGAGCTGCGTTGGCGGCTCGGCCGGACCTGGCGGGCCATCCTGCCCGGCGTGGTGCTGCTCGAGCCCGGCCGGCCGACTACGGAGCAGCGACTCGTCGGTGCCCTGCTCTTCGCCGGTCCGGCGTCCTGGCTGGCGGGCCCTACGGCGGCAGCACTGCACGGAGTGCGTGGCGTGCCTGCCCTCGAGGTCGGCCAACGTGTTCATGTGCAGGTGCCCGCCCCGTTGCGGCCTCGGGACGTCATGTGGGTGTCGGTCCGCAGGACACATCTGCTCGACGAGCGGCTGATCGACCATGGGGCCTTGCGCTACTCGTGTCGAGCCAGAGCGGTCGTCGACGCCGCTGCTGCTGCCCCTTCGGAGACCGACACCCGAGCCATCATCATCGGTGCCGTCCAGCAGGGACTCGTCCGCGCTGAGGACCTGGCCCACTGGGTTGCGGTCCGTCAGAACCGGGGGCCGCCGGATGCTGCTGTCGGCCCTGGACGAGGCGATGAGTGGAGTGTGGTCGGTGCCCGAGGGCGACCTCCTGGCGCTTCTGCGGTCGTCGACGATCCTGCCCGAACCGATGGCCAACCCGCAGTTGAAGGACAACCGGGGAAGACGCCTCACGACGCCCGATGCCTGGTTCGACGACGTGGCACTGGCAGTCATGGTGCACAGCAGGGAGTTCCACGAGGGGCCGATGCAGTGGGAGCAGACCATCGAGGCGGACAGCGACCTCTCCGCACTACGGATCCCGGTCGTCGGCGTCACTCCCGCCTCGATCGCGAGGAACCCCCGACGGGTTCTGGCGCGGGTCGAGAACGCCTACCAGGAGGCGAGGGCAAGCGGCTTCCGACCGGCCGTCACGGCGACGCCGCGCGGCCTGGTGCCGCGCATTCGCTGATCGTGCGGGCGATCGGAAGAGGGCCTCCCGAGCGCGCACCGCCGCCGGTGCCGGCTCGCGTTGCATCCCGTGTCACGGCCCGACCCTCGCGTCGCATCTCGTGTCGCAGACAGTGTTGCCATCACGACAGCAACGGCGACACGACACGCGACACGCGGTCCCTGCCGGGCGCGGCGACGTCTGTCATCCGTGGCCGCGGGCCCCGAGGGCCGGGAGACGACGCTCGGCCTCAGCGGCCGCCGAGGAACTTCTCGAAGCCCTTGGGCAGCTGCGCGGGGTCGAAGTCGGGCAGGTCACCATCGCCGTTGCCGCCGGCACCCGGCATACCGAACGCGGAGGCAGCCGACTTCTGCCGGCTCTCGGCCTCA
>NZ_JBQCCV010000282.1:0-31278 GCF_051961875.1 Intrasporangium sp.
CGCCCGGTTCCCCGCGAGGGGGCCGGGCGCTGTCGCATTCATACGCCGCGGAGGCCTCGAACGAGGAGGCAGGCCGCTGGTTCGAGGTATTTACCGGTCAGTCGTTTCCGGGGATTACCTCGAACGCGGAGGCAGGCCGCTACTGGCCGGTGCGGCCGTCGATGCACTCCCGGAGCAGGTCCGCGTGGCCGGCGTGCCGGGCGTACTCCTCGATGACGTGCACGAGGATGTCGCGGACCGAAGCGGTTTCGTCGTGCACGCTGACGTGCTCGGAGAGGTCCGAGTCGGCGTGGGCGTCGAGCCACTCGTCGGCCTTGGCGATCTCGGCCTTCCAGGTGGCGAAGGCGTCCTCGACGAGGGCCGAGTCGGGCTGGGCACCGTTGAAGTCGAGGTCGGGGTCGGCGTCGCTCTTGTACAGCCGTGCCCCCTCGATGCGCCTCTGCAGGACGCGCTGGAACCAGTGGTTCTCCACCTGGGCGAGGTGCCGCACCAGGCCGAGCAGGCTGAGCGTGCTCGGCGGCACGGACCGGCGGGCGAGCTCCTCGGCCCCGAGGCCCTCGCACTTCAGCTCGATGGTGAGGCGGTAGTTCGCGAGGTATTCGCGGTAGGTGGCCAGCTCACCGACGGGGTCGCCGTAGGTGCGTGGGTCCTGGTCGGGGGTGGTCCAGCGATCGCTCATCGCTCGACCCTACGAGAAGCGGGAGCCGGGGCCTCACGCCGAGCGCGGGGCGTACATGATCACGGCCACGCCGACGAGGCAGACCAGCGCACCGATGACGTCGTAGCGGTCCGGCCGGAACCCGTCGACCGCCATGCCCCACACGAGGGACCCCGCGACGAAGACGCCGCCGTAGGCCGCGAGGATCCGCCCGAAGTGCGCGTCGGGTTGCAGCGTCGCGACGAACCCGTAGAGGCCGAGTGCGATGACGCCGGCGCCGATCCAGACCCAGCCGCGGTGCTCGCGAACGCCCTGCCACACCAGCCAGGCGCCCCCGATCTCCGCGAGGGCGGCGAGGACGAAGAGCAGGAGCGATCGAGTCACGGTCATGGGTCGCAGTCTGGCAGCACGCGGCCGCGCATCAGTGAGCAGAGATGACGCCCATGACACCCAATCCTGCTCCCACACCACCGGCCCGTATGCCGCGGAGCCGGCCCCACGTCAGGGGTGCGAGGGAGCGGGTGGCGCCCCCGCGACCTCGAACGCCGTCTGGTCGGCGTAGCACCACCACCAGTCCTCGCCCGGCTCGAACGACCGGATGACGGGGTGGCCCTGATGCGAGTGCCAGTGGGCAGTGGCATGCCGCGACGGAGAGCTGTCACAGCAGCCCACGTGGCCGCAGGTCATGCAGAGGCGGAGGTGGACCCATGAGCCTCCGGACGCGAGGCAGTCCTCGCACCCCGGGGCGGACGGTTCGACGTCCCTGACCAGATCGAGGTGCTGACACGGTGAGGTCATCGCTGCAGTCCTTTCGCTCGCTGAGCCGCAGGAGGAATGGAGAAGGCGTCGAGCACGCCCTGCCGGCCCGCCGCCGCCCGGCTCGCGTAGCCGTACGAGCCGTGGTCACGCAACTCGGTGGCCGCCTCGACGAGCGCGCCGTAGGCCGCGAACGCGAACGAACCGCCGACGGAGATCCGCGCGGCGCCGAGCTGCGCGAGCTCGGCCACGGTCGGGCCGCCGGGGCGGGCGAGCACGTTCACGGGCCGGTCGACCGACTCGACGATCTGCCGCAGCACGTCGGGGTCGGTCGGACCCGGCGCGTAGAGCACGTCGGCGCCCGCCTCCTGGTAGGCCTGCAGCCGACGGATGGTGTCGTCGAGGTCCTGCAGGCCGTGGAAGAAGTTGTCCGCACGGGCGACCAGCACCATCCGGTCGGGGCCACCGTGCGCCGCTTCGACCGCGGCCCGGACCCGGTCGACGGCGAGGCCGAGCTCGTAGACGGGAGCGTCGGGACGGCCGGTGTGGTCCTCCACCGACGCCGCGACGATGCCGGCCCGAGCGGCCCACCGGATGGTGTCCGCCACCCCGTCGGGCTCGTCGGCCCAGCACCGCTCGAGGTCGGCGTTGACGGGCAGCCCGGTAGCCTCACCCAGCTCGACCGCGTGTGCGATCGCCTCCTCGCGCGTGACGGAGCCGTCGAGGCGGCCCAGCGATGCGGCATACCCACTGCTCGTGGTCGCGAGGGCACGGAAGCCGAGGGACGCGAGCAGCCTGGCCGAGCCGAGGTCCCACGCGTTGGGCAGCAGGAGCGGGTCGCCCGGTCGGTGCAGGGCCAGGAAGTCGTCAGCTGGGGAGGCCATGACGCCACGGTACGTCGGGGCCGACGGGCTCAGGTATCGGCGACGCCCCGGCCCACGACCATCGACTCGAGCAGGGCGGACGGCAGCCGCTCGGCGGTCTGTCGGTCAAGCTGCGCACCGAGGCCGTCCAGCACGGCCGTGAAGAAGCAGCGGGCGGCGGCCGCGAAGACGACGTCGGCGATGTCGCCGTCGCTGAGCCCCACCTCGCGGAGCCGGTCCACGTCGGCGGCCTCGATGGACGCCGCGTCGCTCGCCACCTTCGCTGCGAACTCGTACACCGCGCGATCCTCCGGGTCGAGGGCGGCGCCGTCCGGCTGCTCGGCGATGGCCCGCATGGTCGCGTCGTCCCCGCAGATGTCGCGCAGGAACGTCGAGTGGGCGGCGGTGCAGTAGGTGGACCGCCGGGCCCGTGCGGCAGCGATCGTCGCGATCTCGAAGCGGCGCCGGTCCATTGCCCCGCGAATGGTCGTGTTGAGCAGGTCCCAGGCGCGCGCCACGTCGGGGCGGGTGGAGAACGCGCCGGCGTAGTTGGGCAGGAATCCCCAGGCCGCGCGCTGACGCTCGTAGTACTCGGCGAGGTCGGCCTCGGCGGCGTCCTCGCTCAGCGGCGAGATGAACATCTCGTCATTGTCGCCCGGCCCTGCCCGGCGCGAGCGCGGTTTGGCGACACCCGTCGGTTCCGACGAACCCAACAGGCGGTATGCCGCTCAGCCGGCTCGGGTATCGACCCGCGTCGGGGAGCTGGTGAGCGGCATACCGGCCGTCGGGGTCAGGGGGAGATGTGGTCCAGGTGCCGCGCCCGGGTGTGCGGCGTGAACTGCACGAGGATCGCGGCGACGACGAGGAAGCCGGAGATCAGCAGCAGGGCCTGCACGACGGACAGGTTGGGCAGGAAGGGGGCGATGACGAGGACGCCGATGCCACCGCCGATGTGTCCGACACCGTCCACCACGGCGAAGCCGGTCGTTCTGGCCCGGGTCGGGAAGCTCTCCGCGGACAGCGCGTACGTCGGGGAGACCCACATGTTGAATCCCGCGAAGATGATGAACGCCCCGATGAACGAGACCCAGACCTTCGTGCCCGCCGCCGCGACGATGAGGGCACCGACGATCGTGACGACCGCGGCGATGGGGAGCCAGTACCGCCGCTCGAGGTGCTCGACGAAGACGCTCATCACCGCGGCCTCCGCGACGAAGCCGAACGTCCCGACCGCGGCGATCACGCCCGCCTCCGGCGGCGGGTACTTCAGCGCGGACAGGACGCTCGTGAAGCCGGCGGCGTAGGAGTAGACGGTGATGTAGCCGATGAACCAGACGAGGAAGAGCAGGATCATCCGGCGCACATAGAGCGGGTTGGTGAAGAGGTCGCGGTAGGGCAACGGCGCGGGCGGGGTGACCGCTCCCCCGACCTCCTCGATGTGGGGCGGGGCGAGCGGGCCGCGCTTCGCGGCGCGCGCCTCCATGTCCGAGACGATCCGGTCGGCTTCCTCGAGGCGATGCTGCCCGATGAGCCATCGGGGTGACTCGGGCAGCTCGAAGCGGAGCAGGATCGCGACGAGGGCGAGCAGGGCGCCGATGGCGTACATCCAGCGCCACCCGTTCGTGAACCCCGGCCCGGCGAGCGCGAAGGGCAGGCCGTTCGGCCACGGGGTCGACTCCGTGGTGAGGATGAGGCCCAACCAGATCCCGACCAGGGCGCCGAGGGCCGACATGATGAAGATGAGCGTGGTGAACTTGGCCCGCGAGCGCCGCGGCGCGACCTCGCCGATGTAGGTGTTGACGATCGCGAGGTCGGCGCCGATGCCGATGCCGGTGACGGCCCGGGCGGCGTTGAAGTTCGCGTAGTCGCCGACGAACACGTTGTAGAGCGAGCCGAGGCCCGTGATGAGCATCGTGATGAGGAGCATGTTGCGCCGGCCGATCCGATCGGCGATCGGGCTCAGCACGAGGGTGCCGACGACATACCCGGCGAGGTTCAGCACGACGGGCAGCGGCAGCGAGTTGAGGGCGTTCTGCGGGGTGCAGCCGGGCTTGATCTCGATGCACGTCTGGATGAACGAGACGTTGATGTCGAAGATGTCGTAGAACGTGAAGAGGAAGCCGACCCCGATGATGCCGATGAACAGGTACGAGAGGCTCCACACTTCGAGCCTGTCCAGCCTGGCGATGATGCCCGGGCCGGTTGGCGTCCCGAGCGTTGGTGAACTTGCCTCTGTGGTCATGGAGCGTCACCTCCCACATCCGGGGTGGCCGGGACACGCGGGCCGTTTCTTCCCCGGGTGCTTCCCCCCGTCCTATTCGCGGACCCTGAGAACCGGCTGGGAGCCGACCGCATCGGGGGACGATATGTGTTCGACCAGGTGGGCTAGGTTCTCCTGACGTGAACTGGATCGACGAGCTGAGGTGGCGGCTGGAGCCGGTCGGCGGCACCGTCTCGCTGGACCGGCCGACGTTGCTGGTCGTGGCCGGCTGCGCACTCGTCGCCGTCGCCGTCGTGCCCCTGTGGCGGGTCCTGCGCCTCGCGGTGACCCTCGTCCACGAGCTCGGCCACGCCCTGACCGGGATGGCGGTCGGGCGACGTTTCACCGGGTTCGTCCTCCGCGGCGACATGTCCGGGCACGCCGTGACCGTGGGAAAGCCGCGGGGACCGGGGCGGGTCCTCTCCACGTGGGCCGGCTACCCGGCTCCAGCGGTGGTCGGCGCGGCGATGGTCTGGCTCGCCGGGCGTGGCTGGGCGGCGGCCTCCACCGCGGTCGTCCTCGTTGCGCTCCTCGTCGCGCTGGTCCGGGTGCGCTCGGCGCTCACGCTCGTCGTCATGGTCGCGGCCCTGGCCGGCACCGCAGCCCTCTGGTGGTGGCGCGACGACGGGCTTCAGGCACGGGTGCTGGTCGGCGCCGGCATCGTCCTCGTGATCGGGGCGTGGCGACACCTGGCGGCGGTCTGGGGCTCGGCCGACCGGTCGAGTGATCCGCGGGTGCTCGCCTCGCTGACGCGCCTGCCCACCGTCGTGTGGAACCTGACCTTCGCGGCGGTCTGTGCCGGCGCCTCGTGGGTCGTGGCCGTCGAGATCCTGCACGTCTGGCGCTAGCTGTCGACCGTTCCGGGGCGGATGGTTAGCGAAGCGGTCGGCCGAACCGTGGCGTGCACCGGTCGTACGCTGGAGCGTGGCAGGTCGGTGGCTCGCCCTCGGTGCCGGAGCGCTGGTCGCGGTGGGCGCCGGCTGCAGTGCCGCCCCACCGGAGGTCCAGATGACGCGCGACCAGCCCACGATGACCGTGACGAGCGACGCCTTCACCGATGGCGGCGCCATCCCCCGCCGCTTCTCCTGCGACGGGCCCGGCGAGGTGCCGTCGCTGTCGTGGCACGGCACTCCCGCGGGCACCGGCGCCCAGGCGATCGTCGTCGACGATCCCGACGCACCGAGCGGGACGTTCACCCACTGGGTCGTCCTCGATCTCCCCGCAGACCTGCGCACCCTGACCGACGGATCGCTGCCCTCCGGCGCAGCGCAGGCGAAGAACTCCGGCGGGCGGACTGGCTGGTACCCGCCGTGCCCCCCGAGCGGCACCCACCACTACCGCTTCACCGTGTATGCGCTCAAGCGGCCGACCGGGCTCTCGAACGACGCGACCCTCGACGCCGCGCTACGGGCGATCGGTGCCGACGCCATCGCCTCGGGTCGGCTCACCGGCACCTACTCCCGCTGACCGCGGCTGGGGCAGCAGCGCCCCCTCGAGGAACCGGTACGTCAGGTCGATGTAGGCGTCGCGCGCCCAGCCCCGGCCCAGCACCAGCAGCTCGTACAGCTCGCCGGCCGCGACCAGGAGGACGTCCCGAACCTGGTCGGCGGTGAGGCCCTGACGCACGTATCCGCCGTCGACCAGGTACGCGGCGTTGTGCGCCATCCGCTCCCGGCGTGCGCTCTCGAAGTCGTCGAAGAGACGCTGGGCACCCTCGTCGACCTGCGCGGCGGCCCGGATGACGGCGTTCATCGGCGCACCCAGCTCGCTCACCTCCGCCGACAGGACGGCCCAGTTCCGCAGGATCTCGCGGGGATCGCGAGCCGAGGCGGAGACCTCGTCGGACCGCTCCTCCGCCGGGCGGGGACCCTGTCCGAGCAGCGCCTGCTGCCAGACGGCCGCGGCGAGACCGGCCTTGGAGTCGAAGGACTTGTAGACGAGCTCGACACTGACTCCGGCCGCCTCGGCGACCTGCGGGACGGTCGTCGCGAGGTAGCCCCGGGCGAGGAAGCAGGCACGGGCCGCGTCGAGAACGCGAGCTCGGCGCTGCTCGGACTGGCGGCGCCGGCCGCTGGCGTCGTACCGGCGCCGCGGGCGCCCGTGGCTCTTGACGTCGTGCGCCACTCGGAGGACCCTTTCAATCAGATACACCTCACTGTATCGAATCTTCAAGACCGAGGTCACCATGTCCGATCCACTCGGGCTGCCACCGACGCTCGTCCGCCTGGTGACCGCCACCAACGCCCACGACCTCGAGGGCCTCGTCGCGTGCTTCGCCGACGACTACCGCCTCGAGATGCCAAACCACCCCACCCGCAACTTCACCGGCCCCGGGCAGGTGCGTCGCAACTGGGGGCAGTTCTTCACCCTCATCCCCGATATCTCCGGCACCATCACCGATGCCACCCCCGGTCCGGCCGACCGGTGGTGGACGGAGTGGGAGATGAGGGGAACGAGGCTCGACGGCAGCGCACACCTCATGCGCGGCGTCATGATCATCACCGTCGGGCCGGGCGAGGGCGACCTCATCCGCGCCAACCGCTTCTACCTCGAGCCCACCGACCTGGACGAGGCGGCACCGGCTGTCGATGCCGCCGTGGCCGCCCTCACCACGGGCAGCCCGTCATGATCACCATCGTCGGCGGCACCGGCCGGCTCGGCCGCCTCGTCGCCGCGCACCTCGTCGCGGAGGGGCACCCGGTCCGGCTCGTCGGGCGGTCGCCCCGCAGCGACCTGCCCGACGGCACCGAGTTCGTCGCCGCCGACGTCCGCCGGCCCGAGGTGCTGGCTGACGCCGTGGGTGGGTCGACCGTCGTCGTCTCCGCCGTCCACGGGCTCGACCCCGCCAGCGGCGAGTCACCCGCGGAGATCGACCGGGACGGCAACCTCGCCCTGATCGCAGCAGCCCGGGCCGCCGGGGCGGACATCGTCCTCGTGTCGAGCATCGACGCAGCCTTCGACCACCCCATGGAGCTCATGCGGATGAAGGCCGTCGCGGAGCGCGAGCTCCACGACAACCAGCCCGGACGACCCGACTGGACGGTCGTGCGGCCCACCGCCTACGCCGAGATGCACGCCGACCTGCTGCGGCAGACGGTCGGGCGCGGGGGCATCCCGCGGGTCTTCGGCGCAGGCACCAACCCGATCAACTTCGTCAGCGTCCGGGACGTCGCCGCCGTGGTCCACCGTGCCATCGTGGACCCGGTGCTGCGGGGCGAGATCATCGAGGTGGGGGGACCGGACGACCTGACCATGACGGAGCTGGCACGACTCGTGACCGGGCAGCAGAAGGTCGGCCACGTCCCGCCCTTGGCGCTGCGGACGATGTCCGCACTCCTGGCCCGGGCGCGGCCGGCGCAGGCCCGCCTCGCGCGGATGGCCTTGCAACTGGACACGCTGCCCATGACCTTCGACACGACGGCAGCGCACGCAGCGCACCCGTGGTTGCCCTGCACGCCGGTCGCCGAGGCCCTCCTCACGGGTTCGCGGGTCCACTGACGCGCGCCCCGGGACGATTCCCTCCGGGAGCCGGCTGAGCGGCATACCCCCTGAATCGGTATGCCGCTCAGCCTGCTCCGCGCTGGGGGCTGACCTGCCGCGCACCCTCCCCCGGTGATGACGCGAGGCCGCGGGTGGACACGACGAGGCTGCTGGCCACGATCACCGCGATCCCCACCCACTCGTGGGCGTGCAGGTCCTGCCGGAGCAGCAGCCACCCGGCGAACGCGGCCCAGACCGGGTTCAGGCTGGTCAGCGTGCCGAAGAGCTGCGGCGGCACGCGGCGCAGAGTGACCAGGTCGGCGGCGTAGGGGATGGCCGAGGAGAGCAACCCGCACCCGACGGCGAGCGCGACGGCCGGGAGGCTCGGCAGGTGGGTGACGAACCAGACCACCGCGATCGGGGTCCAGGCCGCGGCGCTCACGACACTCGCGGCGGCCGTGCCCCGGATCCCCGGGAGGCGCTGGCCGAGGGCGCGGTTGAGCAGGATGTATGAGGCCCAGCAGGCCGCAGCGACGAGCGCGAGCCCCACACCGATGACGTCGGTCGTGGGCCCGGGGCTGGTGAGGACGACGACACCCGCGCCGGCCAGGGCGGCGCAAGCGAGGTCCATCACACGGCGCGAGCTGGCGATGGCCACGGCGAGCGGCCCGAGGAACTCCAGCGTGACACCGAGGCCGAGGCCGATCCGCTGGATGGAGGCGTAGAGGGTGAGGTTCATCAGGCCGAACACGCCGGCGAGGGCCAGGACGAGCCACCACTCGTCCCGCCGGAGGCTGCGGAAGCGTGGGCGGGCCACCGGGGCGAGGACGAGCGCCGTCACGAACTGGCGGACCGCGACGACGCCCACCGGTCCGATGGCGGGGAAGGCCATCGCGCCGAGCGCGGCGCCTGCCTGGTTCGACGCCGAGCTGGCGAGCATCACGCCGATGCCGGCCCCACGCTGGCGACGCGTCGCCACCGCGGGCGACAGCGGCACCCGAGCAACGGGGAGCGGCTCGAGGTGGTGGGCGTCGGACACGGTCATGGAACGACCGTAGGGTGGTGGACGCCATACACCTAGTGCAGGTTTCGGAGGTGCCATACGCTTCGGTTATGGATTGGACGCTGCGTGAGCTGCGGTTCTTCGTCACCGCCGCCGACGAGGGCTCCTTCACGGACGCGGCCGCGCGGCTCTACGTCTCCCAGGCCGCGGTCTCCCGCACGATCGCGGGGCTGGAGCACGAGGTCGGTGAGCGGCTGCTGCGCCGCGTCCCCCGGGGATGCGAGCTGACGAGCACCGGCCAGCAGCTGCTGCCGCTCGCGCGGCGGGTGCTCGCAGAGGCCGACCGGTTCACTGAGTTCGTCCACTCCCGTCACGGCGTCCTCCGGCTCGGCTACGCCTGGGCGGCGCTCGGCCGGCACACCGCGCGGCTCCAGCGCGAGTGGGCGCGACAGCACGACTCGATCGAGCTCGAGATGGTGCGGCACAGCTCGCTGACCGCCGGGCTGAGCGAGGGCCTGTGCGACGTCGCGATCGCCCGGCGCGCCGTCGAGGACCGGCGATTCGACTCGGTCGTGGTCGGGCTCGAGCGGCGGCTCGTCGCCTTCGCCTCTGACGACCCGCAGTGGGCGCGGCGGCGACAGCTGAGCATGGCCGAGATCGCCGACCGGACCGTCATCATCGACCCACGTGTCGGCACGACGAGCAGCGCGCTGTGGGCGGGCGCGGACCATGCGCCGCGCTTCGAGGAGTCGTCCGACGTGGACAGCTGGCTCGATGCGATCGCCGCCGGCCGGGGTGTCGGGACGACCGCGGAGGCCACCGCCCACCACCACCCTCGGCCGGGCGTCACGTACCGGCCGATCAAGGACGGCCCGCGCATCCCGGTCCGGCTGGTGTGGTGGCGCGACGACCGCCCGGCCGGCCTCGCGGACCTGGTCGACGCGGTGACGAGGCTCTACGCAGGTCCCTGACCTCGTCAGGCATCAGTCCGCGCCTCGCTCTCTCCCCGGACCTCGCCCGAGCGGGACCAGGGTCCCCGTCCGGCGGCTGCCTGGAGGGTGATCAGTAGCAGGTGTGACGGATGGGGTGGACCGCTCACTCGACGGAGGAGGGTGGGGGTCGAATCCGAGCGTATGCCGCAGATCCAACTCAACGGCAAACAGCCGGGCTTGCGGGTGGCGGCCATGATGGCGCACGAGGCTCAGAGGACCGCCAACCCTGGGAGTGCCAACGCTCGGGCGGCGGTCGTGCCCGTCACCTCCGCGTGCGCCCGCCGCCGGAGGTGTGCCACTGTGGTCGGATGGCTAGCGCGACCCCTGGGAAGACCGCATCCACGCCCCGCGAGCTGACCATCCGGGGCATCATCCTCGGCGGCGTCATCACGCTCGTCTTCACGGCGGCGAACGTCTACCTCGGGCTCAAGGTCGGCCTGACCTTCGCGACATCGATCCCGGCCGCGGTGATCTCCATGGCGATCCTGCGCCGGGTGCGCGGGTCGAGCATTCAGGAGAACAACATCGTCCAGACGATCGCGTCGGCGGCCGGCACGCTCGCCGCGATCATCTTCGTGCTGCCCGGCCTCATCATCGTCGGCTGGTGGCAGAACTTCCCCTACTGGACCACGCTCGCGATCTGCATCATCGGTGGAGCGCTGGGCGTCATGTACACCGTGCCGCTGCGCCGGGCCCTCGTCACGAAGTCCGACCTGCCCTATCCGGAGGGCGTCGCGGCCGCCGAGGTGCTCAAGGTCGGTTCCCGGGCGGGCGCGGAGAGCGACAAGGCAAGCCTGCGGACGATCATCCTGGGCAGCGTCGTCTCGGCGGGGTTCGGCATCCTGGCCAAGCTCAAGGTCGTGTCGGACGGCCTCTCCACGGCCACGCGGATCGGCTCCGGCGCCATCGGGGGCTCGCTCAGCCTCTCCCTCTCGCTCATCGGGATCGGCCACCTTGTCGGGCTCGCCGTCGGCATCGCGATGTTCGTGGGCCTGGTGATCGGGTGGGGAGTCCTCGTGCCCGTCATGAGCTGGGGCAAGGCGGGGGCAGGCACCTCGATCTCGGACCTCGTGGACACCACCTTCACCCACGACGTCCGGTTCGTCGGCGCCGGCACCATGGCGGTCGCCGCGATCTGGGCGCTCGTGAAGATCGTCGGCCCGATCATCGGTGGCATCAAGGATGCGGCCGTCTCGGCGCGGGCCCGGCGCGCGGGCCAGTCCGTCGACCTGCAGGAGCAGGACCTGCCCATGAGCATGGTGGGCGGCTGGATCGTCGTCTCGCTCGTGCCGATCGCAGCCCTGCTCTGGATGTTCCTGGGCCAGACGCACCTCCAGGACGCCCGCGCGGGCACGATCATCGCCACCGTGCTGTTCACGGTCGTGATCGGAGCCGTCGTCGCGGCCATCTGCGGCTACATGGCCGGCCTCATCGGCTCGTCCAACAGCCCCATCTCGGGCGTCGGCATCCTCGTCACCCTGCTGCTGTCGCTGCTCATGGTCATCCTGCACGGCGCCGGCGGTGACCCCCAGCGCATCAAGGAGCTGGTCGCCTACACGCTGTTCGCGACGGCGATCATCTTCGCCATCGCGACCATCTCCAACGACAACCTGCAGGACCTCAAGACCGGCCAGCTCGTCGGCGCCACCCCGTGGAAGCAGCAGGTCTCGCTCGTCATCGGCGTCGTCTTCGGGGCACTGGTGATCGCCCCGGTGCTCGACCTGCTCAACAAGGCGTTCGGCTTCATCGGCGCGCCTGGCGTGGGCGCCAACGCGCTGCCCGCTCCCCAGGCCGGCCTGATCTCCGCGCTCGCCCAGGGCGTCTTCGGCGGCAAGCTCGACTGGGGCAAGGTCGGGCTCGGGATCGCCATCGGCGTGGTCATCATCATCATCGACGAGGTGCTCCGCCGCACGAACACCAACCGGAGCCTGCCCCCGCTCGCGGTCGGCATGGGCATCTACCTGCCGATGGACCTCACCGCGATGATCGCGGTCGGCGCCGTCCTCGGGACCATCCACAGCCGGTGGGCCGACCGCCAGTCCGACCCTGAGCGGGCGAAGCGGCTCGGTGTCCTCATGGCGACCGGCCTCATCGTCGGCGACAGCCTCTGGGGCGTCGCCTACGCCGCCATCGTCGTCGCCTCGGGAAAGGACGAGCCGATGGCCGTCGTCGGCGAGGGCTTCATGGGGTGGGCGAACGCGCTCGGCGTCATCGTCTTCGTGGCCGTGCTGGTCTGGATGTACAACACGGTGCGCCGTCGCTCGCATGACGCCCTCGGCCTCAGCAGCCCGGACTCCGACCATTAGCGCGAGGCGGCCGACGCGGCGGAGGCGCCCGGAAATCCGTGGCGGAAGACCGGGCTCACCCCGCAGCAGATCGTGGACCTTGCCGAGCAGCGCGGGTATGGCGCGGACACCAAGGCGGGCGAGATCCTCACCTGGCTCGCGGAGGACTTCGGTCTGGGACGGGGCCACGGGATGGCGCTCGTCCACGTCATCAAGAAGGGCCCCGTGATCAGTGACCGCCACGTCGGCTCGACCGGCACGCACCGGGACGCCTCCACCGTCCTGCGCCTCGACGGCGTGGCAGCCCGCGCGACGCAGGGCTGAGCCGGTCGCGGCATACCGCTTCGTGCTCGGTGCGGCGGGCGACCGGCAGCGGCCCCACCGCCAAGAACGGCACTGCGGCTCGAGATCTGGCGGCTGCCACAATGCAGCATGGCCTACGACGTCGAATCGGTCCGCGCCCACTTCCCCGCCCTCAAGGACGGGACCGCCTTCTTCGACGGACCCGGCGGGTCGCAGACGCCCGACGTGGTCGCCGAGGCCGTGGCGGCGACGCTGCTGTCGCCCATCTCCAACCGCGGTGACGTGACGGCGTCCGAACGGCGCGCCGACGAGACCGTCACCGAGGCACGCTCGGCCCTCGGCGACCTGCTCGCCGTCGACCCCCGCGGCATCGTCTTCGGGCGCTCGGCGACCGAGCTGACGTTCATGATGGCGCGGACGCTGTCGAGCGGGTGGGGGCCGGGCGACGAGGTCGTGGTCACGCGTCTCGACCACGACGGGAACGTCCGGCCCTGGGTCATCGCGGCCGAGGCGGCGGGAGCGACCGTCCGGTTCGCGGACTTCGACCCGGCCACGGGCGAGCTGACCGCCGAGGACGTCGCTGCGGTCGTCACTCCACGGACCCGGGTGGTCGCCGTCACGGCAGCCTCGAACCTCATCGGCACGCGCCCCGACCTGCCTGCCATCGCCGCCGTCGCCCACGACGCGGGCGCCCTGTTCCACGTCGACGGCGTGCACGCGACCGCCCACGTCTCCGTCGACGTGCCGGCGGAGGGTGCGGACGTGTGGGTGTGCTCGCCGTACAAGTTCCTCGGGCCGCACCACGGCGTCCTCGCGGCCGACCCCGCCCTGCTCGAGACCCTGCACCCCGCCAAGCTGGTCCCGTCGACCGATGTGGTCCCGGAGCGGTTCGAGCTCGGCACGCTTCCGTACGAGATGCTGGCCGGGAGCCGCGCCGCGGTCGACTTCCTCGCCACGCTCGCCGGTGACGCGGCGCCGGGCCCTACCCGCCGTGAGCGCCTCGTCGCGTCCTTCTCGGCACTTGAAGAGCACGAGGAGCGGCTCCTCGCCCGGCTCGAGGGTGAGCTCCGGTCACACCCGCGGATCCGCCTGCACAGCAATGCTGCCCGTCGCACACCGACCCTGCTCCTGACCATCGACGGCATCGACCCCCAGGAGGTACGCCGCCTGCTCGCCGAGCGGGACATCAACGCGCCGGCGGGCAACTTCTACGCCTGGGAGTGCTCGCACCACCTGGGGCTCGGCGCCGCGGGCGGCCTCCGGGTCGGGCTCGCGCCCTACACGAGCGAGTCGGACATCGACCGGCTCCTCGAGGGCCTCGTCGCCGCGCTCCAGTAGCCGCGACCGGCCCGACCGGCCCGAGCACCGCAGCCGCGCGCCGGTCAGACTGGGGCTGGGTGTTCCTCGCGAGGGCGCAGGCCCACGACCGCGGCGAGGATCAAGGCTCCCCCGAGCAGCGCCGGCCCCGCGAGGCGCTCACCGAGGAGCAGCGCGGCGATGAGCGCTGCCGACAGGGGCTCGACGAGCGTCGCAACCGTCGCGGCCGACCCCGACGTGGTCCGCAGCCCGGCGTAGAGCAGCGCATAGGACAGGCCCATCGTCGCGACCCCGAGGTAGACCAGAAGCACGAGGGACGCCGAACTCGAGGTGAGCACTGGCTCGCCGGTCGCGACGGCGAAGGCGAGGAACGGGGCGAGCAGCACTGCTCCCGCGGCGGTGGCGCACGTCGTCAGCGCGACCGTGTCGACCCGTTGCGCGAGCGTGTGGCCGAGCACCGTGGTGGCGGCGTAGGTCGCGCCCGCCGCGACGGCCAGGACGAGGCCGAGTGTCGGGTCGTTGCCGGGCGCGGAGGTCCCCTCTCCGGCAGTGGCACTGATGAGGACGAGTCCGGCGAGTGCGGCGGCCAGGACAGCCACCTCGCGCGCGGAGGGACGGGTCCGGGCGGTCAGGTGCTCCCAGACCGCCGCGAGGACGGGTGCCAGACCGAGCGAGACGACGGTCGCGACGCTGACCCCGACCATCAGGACGGAGACGAAGTAGAGGCCCTGGTAGACCGCGGTGCCGCACCCGACGAGGATCGCGAGCAGCGGGTGGGTGCGCATCGTCTCGCGCAGCCCGCGGACCCGACGGGTGACCAGGGCGAAGGCCATCAGCGCGACGGCACCGAGCAGCATCCGCCAGGCGCTGACCGTCATGGCACCCAGCCCGTCGCGCTCGTGCAGGAGCGTGACGACGACACCGCCGGTGCCCCACAGCACGCCCGCGGCACACACCTGGAGCAGCCCCATCCGGGCGCTCCTGGGGGAGCCAGCGTGCGGTGTCACCGCGCCAATCTAGTCAGGGGTGAATGCCGGCCCGGGTGCCCTGTTCGCCTGGCGGACGTGCTCGTCGAAGAAGGCGAGGACCCGCTGCCACGAGTCGGCCGCCGCCCCCGCGTCGTGGTTGCGCGACTGGTCGTTGACGAAGGAGTGCTTGGCACCGGGATAGACCTCGGCGCGGTGGCGCCCCTCGAAGAGGTCGACTCCCATCGCGACGAACCCCTCCCCCGCGAGGCGCCGACAGACATCCTTGATGTTGTCGTTGAGCCCGTAGGCCTCGTGGACGACGACCACACCGGGGAACGGGCCCTCGCCGTCGGGGACGGCCAGATAGGAACCGCGCAACGTCGCCGTCCTCATCGCTCCAGTCTGCGACGGGGTCCGCCATCCGCGCAGTCCTTCAGCCCCAGCGCGGCGCCCGCCCTGTCACGCTGGCCGTATGACGGCCAGCACGTTCCGCGGCGACGCGGGGTTCACCGCTCCCGCCGAGCGCGAGCGCCGCGGGGTCGTCGTCGCCGCAGCCGGGCCCACTCTGCGGTCGGTGCTGCACGACTTCGCGCTGCCGACCTTCCACCGGTTCGCGGCCCGCTGGGGGTACGCGGTCCGCTCGCACGACCTCGGCGGCGACGGAGCGGGGGCCGACGACTCCGCCCAGTCGGCCAAGTGGATGAAGCTCCCGCTGCTGCGCCAGGCGTTGACCGACCACCCCTTGGCCATCTGGTTCGACGCCGACGTGCTCGTGGTCCGCACCGATGAGGACATCGTCGACCACCTGCACCCGGACCACTTCCAGGCGCTGGCCCTCGAGCAGGTGCCGTACGAGCACCGGGTCAACCCCAACACTGGTGTGTGGGTGATGCGCTCCTGCCCGGAGGCCTTCGACTTCCTCGACGCGGTCGAGGCCGCTGGGCCGCAGCCGGGGCCGTGGGCCGACCAGGGGGCGGTCCTCGCCGCGCTCGGGTGGGGTCGCGGCGACGAGCGCTATCACTGGGCCGGCCCCGCGGAGGGCTCACGTTTCCTCGCCCACACCAGCTGGCTCCCGCCCGGCTGGAACCAGCCCCACGTCGAGGACCGGGACGCCGCGAGCTGCTTCAACTCCGCACCCGAGTCCTATGCCACGCGCCCGACCGTGCCCCGGCCCCACGCCGTCCACTTCATGGGCCTGACGCCGGAAGCGCGAGCGAGGGCCATGGCCCGGTATGCCGCCCAGCTGGCTCACGAGCTCGGGTGACCCGGGCGCCAGGCTGAGCGGCATACCTCTCCGGGGACAATGACGGGGTGACATCGCCGAGCCTCCCCGCTCGCGGGAGCATGATCCCGCGGGAGATCTGGATCCTCGTCGGGGCGGCGTTCGTCATCGCCATCGGCTACGGCATCGTCTCGCCGGTCCTGCCGGCCTACGCCCGGTCCTTCGACGTGGGCGTCGCAGCGGCGTCCGTCATCGTCTCCGCCTTCGCCTTCTGCCGGCTCGTCTTCGCGCCGGCTGGCGGCGAGCTGGTGAGCCGCCTCGGGGAGCGGCCGGTCTATCTGGCCGGGCTCATCATCGTCGCGGTCTCGTCGTTCACGACGGCGTTCGCACAGTCCTACGTCCAGCTGCTGATCTTCCGCGGGCTCGGCGGCATCGGCTCGACGATGTTCACGATCTCCGCCATGGCGCTGATCGTCCGGCTCGCGCCGCCTCGCGCCCGGGGCCGCGTCTCGTCGGTGTACGGCTCGGCCTTCCTCATCGGCGGCATGATCGGCCCGGTCCTCGGCGGCCTGCTCGCCGGGTGGGGGATGCGAGCGCCGTTCATCGTGTATGCCGTGGCCCTCGTCATGGCGGCCCTCGTCGTCGCGATCGGGCTGGGCGGGGCGCGGCTGCGGCCGCCCGAGGACCACGCCCAGCGCGCCGTCGTGACGCTCGCCGAGGCGTGGGGCTCCCCGGTCTACCGGGCCGTGATCGCCTCGGCCGTCGCCAACGGCTGGACGAACTTCGGGGTGCGGGTGGCGGTGCTGCCGCTGCTCGCGACGGCGGTGCTCGACAAGGCGTGGGTCGCCGGCGCCGTGCTGGCCGTCGGCGCCGTCGGGACCGCGGCGACGCTGCAGTTCTCCGGCCGGATGGCCGACCGGCTCGGCCGGCGCCCGCTCGTCATCGGCGGGCTGGTCATCATGGGGACCTCGATGGCCCTGCTGGGCGTGGCGCAGCACCCGGCGCTCTCCACCGGCGCCGGGCTGACCGTGCTCTTCGGCCTGTCGCTCGTCTCCGGCGTGGGTGCCGGTCTCGTGAACCCGGCGCAGCAGGCCGCGGTCGCCGACGTGATCGGACGCGAGCGCAACGGCGGGCGGGTCCTGTCGACCTTCCAGATGTCGCAGGACGGCGGGGCCATCGTGGGGCCGGTGCTCGTCGGTCTGGTCGCAGACCACTTCGGCTTCGGCACGGCGTTCGTCGTCACAGGGGTCGTCTGCCTCGTCGGGGTGGTGCCGTGGCTCGCCGCACCCGAGCCGCTCGTCCACCACGCGTCCACGGTCGGGGACACGGACGAGAACTGAGCCAGCTGTCCCGCCCGGCGGGTGCCGAGCGGGACACGTGGCGCTTCGGCCTGACCCGGTCAGTCCGCGGTCAATCCGCGGTCAGGGCACCATCCACGACAGGACGGGCGTGGACTGGAGGTAGACCAGGACACACATGAAGACAAGGAAGCCGAGGCTCCAGCCGATGATCTTCCGGAAGATGTCGCCCTCCCGGCCGGACAGGCCCACCGCCGCAGCCGCGATCGCGAGGTTCTGCGGGGAGATCATCTTGCCGAGGACGCCGCCGGACGAGTTCGCCGCGGCCATGAGGGTCTGGCTCAGCCCCACCTGGTTCGCCGCCGACACCTGTAGCGCGCCGAACAGCGAGTTCGACGACGTGTCGGAGCCGGTGACGGCCACCCCGAGCCAGCCGAGGACCGGCGAGATGATGGCGAATGCGGAGCCCGCGCCGGCCATCCAGAGGCCGAGGCTCCCGGTCTGCCCCGAGGCGTTCATCACGTAGGCGAGGCCGAGCACCGCCATGACGGTGGCGATCGCGGGGGCGAGCTGTCGCAACGTGTCAACGTAGGCACGTGCCGCCTTGCCGACGGCGATGCCGATGACCGGGATCGAGACGATGCCCGAGATGAGCATCAAGGTGCCCGCCGCGGAGAGCCAGTTGAGCTTGAAGTCCGGGATCGTGGAGGGCTTGCCGGAGGCGGACTCCAGGTGCAGGCCGGGCCACTTGATCTGGCCCCCGGGGGCCGCGATGGCGTCCTTGATGCCAGGCAGCTGGCTCACGCTGAAGATGATGATGATGATGACGTAGGGCGCGTAGGCCTTGAAGATGTCGGACCGGGTGTCCACGTGACCGCGGTCGCGCGCGGCATACTCCTCGGCGGTGCCGGCCCCGGCGTCGATCGGGTGGTCGGTCCCCCCGGGGCGGGCCGATGGCAGGCCGCTGGCCACCTCCTCGTCCTTCGTTGCCGCGCGCCCCGACACCTGGACTGTCTCGCGCTCCCCGAGCTCGGGCTCGGCCGACTCGATGTAGGGGGTCGCGGGTCGCCACACACGCAGGAGCAGGACGACGGCCGCGGCACCGACGAGCGACGCGACGATGTCGGTCAGCTGCGTCGAGAGGTAGTTCGAGGTGGCGAACTGGGCGATCGCGAAGGCGAGGCCGGCGGCTAGGGTGGCCGGCAGAGTGGCCCGGACGCCGCGCCCACGATCGATGATGTAGACGAGGGCCATCGGCACGAAGACGCCGAGGATCGGGGTCTGGCGGCCGACCATCTGCGCCAGGGTGTGTTCCGGGATGCCGCTCACCGAGGCGAGGGTCGTGATCGGGACGGCGAGGGCGCCGAAGGCCACCGGTGCCGTGTTGGCGACGAGGGCCACCACCGCGGCCTTGAGCGGCCGGAAGCCGAGGGCGATGAGCATGACGCTCGTGATGGCGACCGGGGTTCCGAAGCCGGCGAGCGCCTCGAGGAGGGCGCCGAAGCAGAAGGCGATGATGACGGCCTGGATGCGCTGGTCGTCGCTGACCCGCGCGAACGACCGGCGCAGGACGTCGAAGTGTCCGGTGACGACCGTCATGTTGTAGAGCCAGATCGCGTTGATGACGATCCAGAGGATGGGGAAGAAGCCGAACGCCGCCCCCTCGAGACCGGACAGCACGGCCTGCCCGACCGGCATCGAGTAGGCGATGATCGCGACGAGGACCGAGACGACCAGCGAGACGAGTGATGCCTTCCACGCGCTGATGCGCAGGACACCGAGCATCACGAAGAGGACGACCAGCGGGAGCATGGCCACGAGGGCCGTCAGGGTGAGCGATCCGGCGACTGCGTCGAGAACTGGGCGATACATCTGTTCACCTCGTTGTGAGCAATGATCGGGTGCTGAGTCAGGATCTGGTGCTGTCTGGTGCGACGCCGAGGGCGGCGGGTGTGCCACCTCGGATGGAGGTGTCGAGCACCTCCACGATGTGGGCGAGCGCGATCCGGTGGCCGGTGCGCTCGAGGGACGAGGCGACCTGCATGAGGCAGCCGGGGTTGGCGGTGACGAGGAGCGGGGCCCCGGTGCGCAGGACGTTCGCCGCCTTGCGGTCGCCGAGGTCGCGGGCGGCCTCGGGCTCGACGATGTTGTAGATGCCGGCCGAGCCGCAGCAGATCTCCGCTTCGGGGATCTCTCGCACCTCGAGGCCCGGTATGTCGCGCAGCAGCTCCCGCGGTTGCGCGCGGATCCCCTGGGCGTGGGCCAGGTGGCAGGCGTCGTGGTAGGCCACGGCCATCGGCAGGGGGTGCCGCTGGGCGACCGGGCCGACGTCCACCAGGATCTCGGACAGGTCCCGGACGCGCCCCACGAACGCCCGGGCCCGGTCCGCGTACTCGGGGTCGTCGGCGAGCAGGTCGGCGTACTCCTTCATCGAGGACCCGCAGCCGGCGGCGTTGACGACGACGTGGTCGACGTTCTCCCTCTCGAATGTGTCGATGAGCGCCCGGGCGAACCGCTGTCCCTCGGGCTCGCGGCCGTTGTGGATGGACAGGGCCCCGCAGCACCCCTGCTGGGCGGGTGCGATGACGTCGAAACCCTCCGCGGCGAGCACCCGGGCCGTCGCGGCGTTGACCCCGGGGAAGAACTCGCGCTGGACGCAGCCGAGCAGCATCCCGACGGTGCCACGCCGGGTGCCCTGGGCGGGGGTGCGCTCGGGGACGCTCTCGCGGCGCGTGAGCGGCGGAGCGAGCCCCTCCATGGCGGCGAGGCTCGGGGCGATCCGGTCGAGCAGCCGGGTCCGGCGCAGGAGGCGGGAGAGCCGGGTCTTCTGGTGCAGCCGGAGCGGACCGCGCAGGGCCCGCAGCCGGCGGGGATAGGGGAACAGGGCGAAGATGGCGGCGCGCAGGGCCTTGTCCCCCGGCGATCGTTCGTGGCGCCGCTCGACCTGGGCCCGGGTGGCCTCGATGAGCTTGTCGTACTTCACCCCGGAGGGGCAGGCCGTCACACAGGCCATGCAGCCGAGGCACGCGTCGAAGTGCTGCACCATCGAGGGCGTCATCGGCTCGCCCTGCAGGCCTTGGTTCATCAGGTAGATCCGGCCCCGCGGCGAGTCCATCTCCTCGCCCCAGAGCACGTAGGTCGGGCAGGTCGGCAGACAGAAGCCACAGTGGACGCAGTCGGAGACGATGTCGGCGGACGGCGGCCGGTGATCGTCGAACGCCGGCGTCCCGCCCTGCACGGGCGTGAGGGACAGCCGGGCGTCGGTGCCGAGCGTCCCCGTCGGCGTGGAGACCGGGCCCGTGTCGGATGCAGCCATCAGATGCCTCCCACGAATCGTCCCGGAGCGAGGCGCCGCTCGGGATCGAACCGCTCCTTGACCGAGTGCATGAGCCCGAGGGCGCTGACCGGCCCCCACACGTCGAGGTGCTCCCGGATCTCGGCCGGTGCCTCGAGGACGACGACGGAGCCGCCGAAGGTGGCCGAGCGGTCGCGGAGCCGGTCGACGAGCTCCCCGACAGCGCCGGCCGTGGGTCGGCTCCCGTCAGGCGGGGCCTCGACGCCGACGAGGGCGGTGCCGACGGCCGGGCTGCCGCGCAGCGTGGTGGTGAGGCCGGCGGCCTCCCCCCCGGCGTCGAGGGCGTCGAGCAGCTGTGCCGTGCGGGCGATCTCATGGGTGACCTTGAGGAGCGCGCCGCTCGAGGCGGGCTCGCTCCCCCACCACTCGGGTGGCTCCTCGGACTCGGTGGCCCCGGCCCCGAGGATCGCCCTGGCCTGGGCCGCCCGGTGCTCGGCACCGGGTGCGATGCCCTCCAGGAGCACCGAGAGGGACGCGCCGTCCTTGGACCGGTCGAGCTCCACGGCGGACGGGACGAGCTGGCAGTGCGCGAGAGCCGACACGCTCCGCTGTATGCCGCTCGGCCCGCCCACGGGGCACGTGACCCAGCGCTGGGCCTCGGGCAGCGGGTGGAGCCGGAACGCGACCTCGGTGATGAGGGCCAGGGTGCCGAAGGAGCCGGTGAGCACCTTGCCGACGTCGTAGCCGGCGACGTTCTTGACGACCTTGCCCCCGGCGTGGGCCACGACCCCGTCGGGCCGGACGAACCGCGTGCCGATGACAAGGTCGCGCACCGCGCCGTGGAAGAGGCGGGTCGGGCCGGTGGACGCCGTGGCGACCGTCCCGCCGACCGTGCCCGACCGCGCGGGGTCGACGCCGACCCGCTGGCCGGCCCGACCGAGCTCCGCCTGGAGGTCCGCGAGCCGCCGCCCCGCACCGACGACCACGATGAGGTCACCGGCCGCGTGTTCGACGACCTCGTCCATCCGCGTCGTGTCGATGACGATGTCGACCTGCTCGGGGGCCGCTCCCCAGTCAAGCTTCGTACCGGACCCGCGCGCGACCATCGTCAGGCCGTGGGCCGCGGCCGCCCGCATGAGAGCGGACGTCTCCGCCGTCGAACCGGGGCTGACCACCCAGCTCGGCGCGACCCCGGCAACGGCGTCGTCGTCGGTCGCGTCGCGGACCTTGCCGTCGGTCGCCGTCTTGAGGTCGTCGAGGATCCCTGCCATCAGAACAGCTCCGCCTCACCGGCCGCGACGAGGGGGTGGGGGCCCTTGTGCCTGCCGGGGACCTCACCGCAGAGGCGGGGGGTGGGAAAGACCTTGCCGGGATTGGAGATCGACGCGGGGTCGAACGCGCAGCGCAGCAGCTGCATCGTGTCGAGGTCGTCGTCGCTGAACATCCGCGGCATGAACTTGGCCTTGTCGGAGCCCACGCCGTGCTCCCCCGTGATCGAGCCGCCGTGCTCGATGCACAGGTCGAGGATCGCGCCGGAGACCTCCTCCGCGCGTTCGGCCTCGCCCTCCCGGGTGTCGTCGAAGAGGACGAGGGGGTGCAGGTTGCCGTCACCCGCATGGAAGACGTTGGCGACCCGGACCCCGGCCTCCGTCGAGATCTCGGAGATCCGCCGGAGTACCTCGGGCAGGGCGGTCCTCGGGATGACGCCGTCCTGCACGATGTAGTCCGGGCTGATCCGGCCCACCGCGGCGAAGGCCGACTTGCGCCCCTTCCAGAACAGGGCGCGCTCGACGTCGTCCTGCGCAATCCGGATCTCGAACGCCCCGTTCGCGCGGCAGTGCTCCTCGACCTGGTCGAACTGGTGGGCCACCTCTGCCGTGGGGCCGTCGAGCTCGACGATGAGGACCGCCCCGGCGCCCTCCGGGTAGCCGCACTGGACGGCGGCCTCGGCGGCCTCGATCGCCAGCGCGTCCATCATCTCGATGGCGGCGGGGATGACGCCGGCACCGATGATGGCGGAGACCGCGGCCCCCGCCTGGTCCGTGCCGGGGAACGCGGCGAGCAGGGTGCGGACATCCTCGGGACTGCGGGTGAGCCGCACCGTCACCTTCGTGACGATGCCGAGGGTGCCCTCGGACCCGACGACGGCGCCCAGCAGGTCGTAGCCGGGGGCGTCGGGAGCCTTGCCACCGATCTGCACGACCTCCCCTGCGGGGGTGACGAACTCGACGCCCGTGACGTGGTTCGCGGTGAAGCCGTACTTCAGGCAGTGCGCGCCGCCGGAGTTCTCGGCGACGTTTCCGCCGATCGAGCAGACCTGTTGGCTGGACGGGTCGGGCGCGTAGTAGTAGCCGGTCGGCAGGGTCTCGCGGCTGAGCTGGAGGTTGATGACGCCGGGCTCGACGAGCGCCCGCTGGTTGTCGGGGTCGATCTCGAGGATGCGCCGCATCCTCGCCATGACGATGAGGACCCCGTCGGCATGGGGCAGCGCACCACCCGAGAGCCCGGTGCCGGAGCCGCGGGCGACGAAGGGTATGCCGTGTGCCGCGCAGGCACGCACCGTGGCCGCGACGTGCTCGGTGCTCTCCGCCAGGACGACGAGGGCCGGCGTGACCTTGTAGTGCGCGAGCCCATCGCACTCGTAGGTCCGCAGCTCCTGGTGGTCCGTGATGACGGCTGCGTCGCCGAGCTCGAGTCGCAGCTGGTCGGCCAGACCGACGGCGTCCACGGCTCACTCCATCCGCTCGTAGGCGGGCAGGGTGAGGAACTCGTCGAAGTCGTCGGCCACCGCGACCTCGAGGAAGGTCGCTGTCGCCGCCTCGTAGTCCGCCGGGTAGCCCGGGAGCCGGGACAGCTCCTCGTCGACGAGGCGCTCGACGAGCTCCCGGGTGACCCGCTCACCCGTGTCGAGCACGACGCCGTTGTGGAGCCACTGCCAGACCTGGGAACGGGAGATCTCGGCGGTCGCGGCGTCCTCCATGAGGTTGAAGACCGCGACGGCCCCGTTGCCCTGGAGCCAGGTGTGGAGGTACTGGATGCCGACGCTGATGTTGTTGCGGAGGCCGGTCTCGGTCACCGTGCCGGGCGTGTCCTTCACATCGAGCAGCTGCTCCGCCGTGATGTGCACGTCCTCGCGCTTCCGGTCGAGCTGGTTCGGCCGGTCGCCGAGGACCTTCGTGAAGACCTCCTTGCAGAGCTCCACCATCCCGGGGTGGGCCACCCAGGACCCGTCGAAGCCGTCGCCCGCCTCGCGGGTCTTGTCGTCGGTCACCTTCTGGAAAGCCGCCTCGTTGACCTCGGGGTCGCGGCTCGGGATGAACGCGGCCATGCCGCCGATGGCGTGGGCGCCGCGCTGGTGGCAGGTGCTCACGAGCAGCTCGGTGTAGGCGCGCATGAACGGCACCGTCATGGTCACCTGGTTGCGGTCGGGCAGCAGGAAGTCGCGGCCTCGGGTCCGGAACTTCTTGATGACGCTGAAGATGTAGTCCCACCGGCCCGCGTTGAGGCCGGAGGAGTGGTCGCGCAGCTCGTAGAGGATCTCCTCCATCTCGAAGGCAGCCGGGTAGGTCTCGATGAGGCAGGTCGCCCGGATCGTGCCCTGCGGGATGCCGAGGAGGTCCTGGGCCCGGACGAAGACGTCGTTCCAGAGGCGGGCCTCGAGGTGGCTCTCCATCTTCGGCAGGTAGAAGTAGGGACCCTTGCCCGCGTCGATCTGCCGCTGCGCGCAGTGGAAGAAGTAGAGGCCGAAGTCGACGAGCGACCCGGACATCCGCTCGCCGTCGACAAGGAGATGCTTCTCCGGGAGATGCCAGCCGCGGGGCCGCACGACGACCGTCGCCAGCTCGTCGGCGGGCCGGAGGGCATAGCTCTTGCCCTCCTCCGAGGTGAAGTCGATCGTCCGGTCGAGCGCGTCCAAGAGGTTGAGCTGGCCCTCGATGACGTAGCTCCAGGTCGGGGTCAGCGCGTCCTCGAAGTCGGCGAGCCACACCTTGGCCCCCGAGTTGAGCGCGTTGATCGTCATCTTGCGGTCGGTCGGGCCGGTGATCTCGACGCGTCGGTCGACGAGGCCGGGTGCCGGATCGGCCACCTGCCAGTCACTTTCGCGGATCTCCCTGGTCTCGGGGAGGAACTCCAGCTGGTGGCCGGAGACGAGCTGCTCGTACCGCTCGTCGCGGGCCCGGAGCCGCTCGAGCCGGCGTGAGTTGAAGCTGCGATGGAGGTCTGCGAGGAACTCGAGCGCCGGCCCGGTGAGCACCTCGTCGAAGCGATCACCAGCCGCGCCGGCGATCTGCACGCCGCCACGCTCGACACCGTCGGTCACTGTCATCACCCGTCTCTGTCGAGCACTCGTCGGATGTTTCTCAGTGCAGCATTTCCGCAAGGCGGAAAACTTCTTCTGTCTTCGACTCTAGGAGCGCTTTCCGCCGTCGTCAACGCTCGCCTTCCCTCGATCTTGCTCCTCCAGGGGTCGCGAGCGGGGCTTTGGGCGGCGCCTTTCCGCGCGCAGCGGACCACCCTGCGCTGGCACGGGTCGGTCAGACGGGGCGGCGCCTCAGGCGGGGACGCGGCGACGCATCACCCACCGCCACTTGGCGATCCGGCGGTCCCGTTCGAACCCGAGGTCTTCGAAGAGGTTCTCCGGCCCCGTGTGGAAATAGGCGCCCTGCTGCGGTTCGCGGCCCTCGACCTGCTCCGGGTAGGCCTCGACGAGACCACCGCCGGCCTCCTCGATGGCGGCAAGTGCGCCGGCGACGGCCGCCCTGGCGACGCCCTGGCGGCGGTGTCCCTTCCCGGTGAAGATGCAGCCGATCCGCCAGGCAGGCAGTTCCTCGAGCTCCTTGTCGTAGGCCCTGGGGTTCTTGATGTTCGGCAGCTCGGCCGGCGTGCCGTACTGGCACCAGCCGACGCACTCGTCGCCGTCGTAGACGAGGACCTGGCGCACCGTGCCGCGCCGGACGTGGGTCTGCTTGGCGTCGTAGTTGCCCTGCGCGCCCTGCCTGCTCAGACCCTCCGGATGGAAGCCCATGCACCAGCAGCCGCCCCAGACGCCGTTGTTGGCCTCGACGAGGGCGGCGAAGTCGCCCCACGTCTCGGCGGACAGCGCCCGCGTACTGTATGCCGGCTGCTTCCTCTCGGGGACCATGCTCCTCATGGTCGCAACGACCGGACCGGTTGGGAACCGCTCGGAAGGCCCGAGTTCACCGTCCCGGAAGGGAAACTGGCGGCATACCAAGCCGGGGGTATGCCATTGAGCCACCGCGGCGCCCGTGCGCTGCCGCTCAGCCGTCGGTCCTCGGGGGGCTGGCGATCATGATGAGGTTGCCACAGGTGTCGTCGAGGATGGCGGTCGTCACGGGGCCCATGCTCGCTGGGGGCTGCACGAAGGCGACACCACGCTGGGTGAGTTCGGTGTGGGCGCGGTGCACGTCATCGACCTCGAATGACGTGGCCGGGATGCCATCCTGCACGAGGGCCTTCTGGTAGGCCTTCGCGGCGGGGTGATCGTTCGGCTCGAGAAGGAGCTCGACGCCGTCGGGGTCAGCCGGGCTGACGACGGTGAACCACCGGAACTCACCGGCGGGCTGGTCGGCCTTGGGCAGGAAGCCAAGTTTTTCCGTGTAGAACTCGAGGGCCTTGGCCTGGTCGTCGACGAAGACGCTTGTCACGTTGATCCGGAGCATGTCGAGTCTCGCTTTCCGTGTCGTTCTCCAACGCTGGGCGACCTGCTCCAGCGGTTCCGTCCGTCGGTAGTGGAGCTTGGTGCGGCCTTCGCGGCGCGTCGTGACGAGACCCGCGTCCTCGAGCACGCGAAGGTGGTGTGAGACCCCCTGCCTGGTGATGGCGAGCCCGTGCTTGGACATCAGCCGCGAGCAGACCTCGAAGAGCGGCTGGCCGTCCCGCTCGGTCAGCTCATCGAGGATCAGGCGCCTGGTGCGGTCCCCCAGGGCGGCGAACAGCTCGTCCACTCATGCGAGGATAGGCAAGTCCTCACTTGCCTGTCAATGGAGGCGACTAGGGGCCGAATCCGGCCCTACGGGCCTGCAGGTGCGCGCGCTCGGTCTCGTTGTCGACCAAGCCGATTGCGGCCTCGTAGGCGGCGGACGCCTCCCGCTGACGGTCGAGGCGCCGCAGCAGCTCGGCGCGGACCACGTGAAAGGCCGGGTATCCACTGAGCTCGAGCCCGTCGACGAGCGCGAGCGCCGTGGCCGGTCCATCCACTTCGGCCACGGCCACGGCACGGTTGAGTGCCGCCACCGGCGACGGGGCGAGCACCATGAGGTGGTCGTAGAGGGCCAGCACCTGGCGCCAGTCCGTCTCCTCGACGCTCCGCGCCTCGGTGTGCACCGCATTGATGGCGGCCTGCAGCTGATAGGGGCCGGGAGCGTTGCGCCGCAGGCACTTCCGGACGAGCTCATGCCCCTCGGCGATAAGCCCGCGATCCCAGAGCGAACGGTCCTGCTCACCCAGGACCACGAGTTCTCCGGTCGGTCCGATGCGCGCCGGGCGCCGCGCCTCGGTGAGGAGCATGAGGGCGAGCAGGCCGAGCGCTTCCGGCTCGTCCGGCATGAGCTCCACCAGAAGCCGGCCCAGCCGGATCGCCTCGCCGGTCAGCTCCGGACGGACGAGCGACTCACCGGACGTCGCCACGTGGCCCTCGGTGAAGATGAGGTAGATGACGGCGAGCACCGCGGCGAGCCGGTCCGGCAGGTCGGAGTCTCGTGGCACGCGGTAGGGGATGCCGGTGTCGCGGATCTTCTTCTTGGCCCGGACGATCCGCTGGGCCATCGTCGCCTCGGGGACGAGGAACGCCTTGGCGATCTCCTCGGTCGTCAGACCGCCGAGGAGCCGCAGGGTGAGCGCGACCCGGGCCTCCGGCGCGAGGGCCGGGTGAGCGCAGGTGAAGATGAGTCGAAGTCGGTCGTCGTGCACGGGGCCCTCCTTCCAGTGGTCCTGCAGCGCATCGTCCGGCGCATGGAGGATGAGTGACTGCCGGTGCCGTTCGGCTCTGGTCGCCTCGCGGCGAAGTCGGTCGATGGCCCGGTTGCGGGCCGTGGTGATGATCCAGCCGGCGGGGCTCGGCGGCAGGCCCTCCAGCGGCCACCGTTCGACCGCGACGGTGAAGGCGTCCTGCACCGCGTCCTCGGCGAGGTCGATGTCGCCGAGGACGCGAATGAGGACGGAGACGCATCGCCCATGCTCCTCCCGGAAGACCCTGGCGATGTCCTCCGACCTGACCGTCACCGCCTCAGTCTCCCGGTCGCTGTCCCCGGTCCCCCTCGTCGACGAAGGGCCGGATCTCGATGGCCAGGCCCGTGGCCCGTCCGATGCGCCTGGCCCAGTCGAGGGCCACGTCATAGTCCTCGGCGCGGACGATCGACAGCCCGCCCAGGTGCTCCTTGGCCTCGAGGAACGGCCCGTCGGTGAGCAGCTGCTCGGAGCCGTCTCGGGGGGTGCGGACCGTCGTGGCGGCGTCGAGGTCTCCGAGCCCGCCGGCGAAGACCCAGCCGCCGGCCGCACGGATGTCGGAGTTGAGCTTCTCGACCTCGGCCATGATGGCCCCGAGGTCCACCTCGGCAGGCGGCGGGCCAGGAGGCGAGTACAGGGTGATGAGGTAGGTCTTCATGGTGTGTCCTTCCGGGTTCGGGGTGCACCGGCTGTGCGCCCTTCACCCACTACACGAATGTGCCCCCGTCGGATCGACAGCGCCCTCGCCCCAGTCTGGGGTCGGTGCGTCGATCCCGGAAGCGTCCGCGGGCCACGCACTACGCTCACGAGGATGAGCCGGATCTTCACCACCAGTTTCGCCTCGGTCTACCCGCACTACGTGACGAAGGTCGAGCGGAAGGGACGCACGAAGGCAGAGCTGGACCAGGTGATCGAGTGGTTGACCGGCTTCGACGAGTCGGCGCTCAGCGAGCATCTGCAGGCGGGGACGACGTTCGAGGACTTCTTCGGCGACGCGAGGCTGAACCCGGGGGCATCACTGATCACCGGCGTGGTGTGCGGGGTCCGCGTCGAAGAGGTCGAAGACCCGTTGATGCAGAAGATCCGTTATCTGGACAAGCTCGTCGACGAGCTGGCAAAGGGTAAGTCGATGGAGAAGGTCCTGAGGGCCTGACCCGACATGGGAGCGATCACCGTGGACAACGGTATACACGCTGTCGTCTTCGACCTCGATGGCGTGATCATCGACTCCGAAGGCCTGTGGGACGAGGTCCGGCGGGGCCTTGCCGCCGAGAACGGCAGGCCCTGGCCGGATGACGCGACCCACCTGATGATGGGCATGAGCACCCCGGAGTGGTCGGCCTACCTCACCGACACGGTCGGAGTCCCGGGCACTGCGGGCGAGGTGGCAGAGACCGTGATCGGGCACATGGCGAAGCGGTACCGGCAGCACCTGCCGCTCCTGCCGGGCTCCGTCGAGGCGGTGCGTCGCCTCGCGCAGCAGTGGCCGCTCGGGCTCGCCTCGTCCTCTCCGCGACGGCTCATCGACTCGGTGCTCCTCGCGGCGGACCTCACCGGTGCCTTCCGCGTGACGCTCTCGACCGAGCAGGTGGAGGAAGGCAAACCCTCGCCCGCGGTCTACCTGGCGGTGGCCGCCCAGCTCGACCTGCCCCCGGAGACGCTTGTCGCCATCGAGGACTCGAGCAACGGGCTGCGGGCCGCCTCCCGGGCAGGCATGCACGTCATCGCGGTGCCACGTCCCGAGTTCCCGCCGGCCGCCGACGCGCTGTCACACGTCGACCGCGTCGTGCACGGTCTGGACGAGGTCACCGTCGACCTCGTCCGGTCCCTGGCCTCCTGATCCGTCGCACCCCAGGTGGGGGGGACGGATCCACGTGACCGGGGTGAGCGGCATACGGTCCGCTTGTTGGCCCTCAGCCCCAGACCTCCTGCGCGGTCGCGACGACGAGGCGTAGCTTGGCGACCTGCTCGTCCCGGGTGAGGGCGTTGCCCTCGACCGTCGAGGAGAAGCCGCACTGTGGCGACAGGCAGAGCTGCTCGAGCGGGACATAGCGGGCGGCGTCGTCGATGCGTCGCTTGAGGTCGTCCTTGTTCTCGAGGACCGGCGACTTGGTCGTGACGAGCCCGAGGACGACGAGCTTGCCCGGCGGCACGAAACGGAGCGGCTCGAAGCCGCCGGACCGCTCGTCGTCGTACTCGAGGAAGAAGCCGTCGACCTCCAGGCCGCCGAAGAGGGCCTCGGCGACGAAGTCGTAGCTGCCCTCCGCCGCCCAGGAGGACTGGAAGTTGCCGCGGCACAGGTGGGTCGTCACGCGCAGGCTCTCGGGCCTGCCGGCGAGCGCGGCGTTGATGGTGCGGATGTACTGCTCGTGCTGGTGCTCGGGGTCCCCGCCCTGCTCGGCGACGAGAGCGCGCTGCTTCGGGTCGTTGAGGTAGGCGAGGCTCGTGTCGTCGAGCTGGAGGTAGGTGCAGCCGAGCCCGGCGATGCCGCGGACCTCGGCGGCGTATGCCGCGGACAGGTCGTCCCAGAACTGGTCGAGCTGGGGGTAGACGTCCTTGGAGATGGCCGAGCGACCGCCGCGGTAGTGGACCATGCTCGGGGACGGGATCGTCAGCTTCGGGGTCATCCCGGGGGCGAGCTCGGCCACTCGGTTCCTCAGGTGGCTGAACGCATCGCCGAAGATCGTGTGGGCGAGGCCGATCTGCTTCGTGACGGCCATGGCCGGGGTCTCGAAGTCGAGGTCGCCTCCCGCGTTGTGGAAGTGGACCTGCAGCTTCTGTTCGGTCCGCTCCACCCCGTCGAGCTGGTAGATGAAGTCCATGTGCCACGACGTGCGCCGGTGCTCCCCGTCGGTCGCGGTCTGCAGGCCGACGTCGCGCTGCAGGGCGATGACGTCGTCGATGCTGGCGTTCTCGGCCTCGGCCAGGGCGTCGGCATCGATCTCGCCGGCGGCGAACCTGGCCCGCGCCTCGTGCAGCTCCGGGGGACGGAGCAGGCTGCCGACGTGGTCGGCCCGGAATGGTGGGACGGTACGTCGTGTCATCACTCCATTAGGACACAGCCGCCGGGCCGCAGTGCCGCTTGCACGTGGACATCCTGCGGGTGGGGCTGCGCCCTGGGCACCGAGCCGGTGCCTCCGGGTTGGCTCAGCCGGGAACCCGGTCGGTGCGGAGCACCCGCATCTGGAGGGCGAGTGTCGAGTAGTAGCCGACGAGGGCGATCAGCTCGAACACCGCCGGGACGCCGAGCAGCGGGGCGCACCGCTCCCAGAGGGAGTCGTCGACGTCACCGTCGAGCATGGCGTGTATCAGCTCCACCGCTGCCGCCTCGTGGGCGTCGTCGAGAGGCAGCTGCCTCCGCTCGGCGACCGCACTCAGCTCCTGCTCGGTGAGTCCCGCGGCCCGGCCCACGGTTTCGTGGGCGTGGCGCTCGAACGCGCTGCCGTGGTGCGCCGCCACGACGAGGATGGCAAGCTCGCGCATCCGTGGGGTGAGGCTGCTCCGGTAGCGGATGGCGGCACCGAGCTGTTGCAGCGCCTCGCCGACGGCCGGGGAGAGCAGGAAGCCGCCGAACGGGCCTTGCAGCACACCGGACTCGTCGACGAGCGGGAA
>NZ_JBQCCV010000283.1:0-4125 GCF_051961875.1 Intrasporangium sp.
CCGCGGGCCGACATACCGAGGCCGTCGGGGGCCGGGTCGGTGAGGCGACGGATCGCGCCGATGGCCGCCTTGTAGTTCGCGAGCGCCTCCCCCATGCCCATGAAGACCACGTTGCTGACCCGCAGGGGCTCCTCCCGGTCGGCGTCGTCGCCGCCGGCCAGCTCCCCATGCCGGAGCGCGCGCGCTGCCCAGACGACCTGCTCGACGATCTCGGCCGTGGAGAGGTTGCGCGTGAGGCCCGCCTGGCCGGTGGCGCAGAACGGGCAGTTCATGCCGCAGCCGGCCTGGCTGGAGATGCAGATGGTGACACGGCCCGGATACCGCATGAGGACCGACTCGACGATGGCGCCGTCGTGGAGGCGCCATGCGTACTTCATCGTCTCCCCGTCGTCGGCCTGGCGCCGGACGACCGGCGTGAGCAGCGTCGGGAGCAGGTCGTGGACGAGCTCGGTGCGCACGGCCTTGGGCAGGTCGGTCATCTCCTCCGGGTCCGCGACGAGGCGCTCGAAATAGTGGGTCGAGAGCTGCTTGGCGCGGAAGCCCTTGTGGCCGAGGGACTCGACGGCGTCCTTGCGCTCTGCCGGGCTGAAGTCGGCCAGGTGGCGCGGCGGCTTGCCTCGGCGGGGGGCACGGAAGGTCAGCTGCCCGGGGGTCGGCCTGGAGGTGGTCGGCATGGGCAGCTGCACGGCTGGTGTGGAGGTGCTCTGGGGCAGGTTCTCGGTCATCGCACCTCGATTCTCTCAGGCGCGACCAAATCGGGCCGCTGTGCCGGCGTCAGGCTGCCTGCGGAGCCAGGAGGCTGAGCACCGCCCAGACCATCGGGGCGACGACGACCAGCGAGTCCAGCCGGTCCATCACGCCTCCGTGCCCGGGCAGGATGTTGGACATGTCCTTGATCCGCAGGTCGCGCGTGATGAGGGACTCCATCAGGTCCCCGATGGTCGCCGCGACGGCGACGGCGACGCCGAGCAGGACGCCGACCCACCAAGGGTGCTCGAGGAGCAGCCAGACCGTGAGCGCCCCACCGATGACGCAGAGCAGCACGGAGCCGCTGAAGCCCTCCCAGGACTTCTTCGGGCTGATCGTCGGCGCCATCGGGTGCTTGCCGAACAGGACGCCCGCCGCGTAGCCACCGACGTCGCTGCAGACCGTGATGATGAGGAAGACGAACACGCGGCCGACGCCGTCCTCGGCGGCGAGGAGCAACACGGCGAAGCCGGCGAGCAGGGCCGGGTAGGCGGTGATGAGAACACCGCCGAGCACGTCCCGGGCGGCGCCGTCGAGCGGCCCGGCGCCGCGCCAGATCACCACCGCGGCCGCCGTGAGGCACCACGCGAGCACGAGCCCACCCGGCCCATGCACGTAGGCGGCCCAGAGCATCGCGAGCGAACCGACAACCGCCGGGACGAGGGGCGGCCTGACTCCCTGGTGGGTCAGGGCATGGCGCATCTCCCACACGCCGACGGCGATAGCGGCCGCGACGACGACGAGGAAGGACTCCTTCTTCACGAGGAGCGTCACGACGATGACGATGCCGAGGCCCACCCCGACCCCGATGGCGGCCTTGAGGTCGCGTCCCGCGCGTGACGGCTTCTCTTCGCGACGGGACCTACGAGTGCCGGCCGGCTCTGGGCTGGACATGATGGCGAGCGTCGGAGGTCAGACCTCGATCAGCTCGGACTCCTTGGCCTTCGCGAGGGTGTCGATGAGGTCGGTGTGCTTCTTGGTCAGGCCCTCGAGGTCCTTCTCCGCGCGCGCACCCTCGTCCTCGCCGACCTCGCCGTCCTTGACGAGCCTGTCGATGTCGGTCTTCGCCTTGCGACGGATGTTGCGCACCGCCACGCGGGCCTCCTCGGCCTTCGTGTGGGCGAGCTTGATGTAGTCGCGGCGCCGCTCCTCGGTCAGCTCCGGCATGATGCAGCGGATCTGATGGCCGTCACTGCTGGGGTTGACTCCCAGGTCGCTGTCGCGGATCGCCTTCTCGATGGCGTGCATCGCCGACTTGTCGAAGGGGATGACGAGGATCGTGCGCGCCTCGGGGTTCTGGAACGACGCGAGCTGCTGCAGCGGAGTCGGCGCGCCGTAGTAGTCCACGAGGAGCTTGTTGAACAGGCCCGGGTTGGCGCGCCCCGTGCGGATATTGGCGAAGTCCTCCTTGACGACTTCGACGGCCTTGTCCATCTTCTCCTCGGCCTCGAACATGGTCTCGTCGATCATGGCGCTCTTCCTCGTCCCCTATGGGTGTGTCGGTGGTGTGCAGGTGCTGGGTCGGCCCGTGCCGAGCCCTCAGGCGTTGACGACCAGCGTGCCGATCTTCTCACCACGCAGCGCGCGGGTGACGTTATCGGGCCCCTCGATACCGAAGACGAGCATCGGCAGCTTGTTCTCCATGCAGAGGCTGAAGGCCGCGGCGTCGACGACCTTGAGGCCGTCCGAGATCGCCTCGTTGAAGGTGACGGTGTCGAGCTTGCGGGCCTCCGGGTTGAGCCGGGGGTCGGAGTCGTAGACGCCGTCGACCCCGTTCTTGCTCATCAGCACGACGTCGCACTTGATCTCGAGGGCGCGCTGGGCGCTCACGGTGTCCGTGGAGAAGAACGGCATCCCGGCGCCTGCGCCGAAGATGACGACCCGTCCCTTCTCGAGATGCCGGATCGCGCGCCGCGGGATGTAGGGCTCGGCGACCTGGGTCATCTGGACCGCCGTCTGCACGCGGGTCTCGATGCCCTCCTTCTCGAGGAAGTCCTGCAGGGCGAGGCAGTTCATGACCGTGCCGAGCATGCCCATGTAGTCGGCGCGGGTGCGGTCCATCCCGCGCTGCTGCAGCTCGGCACCGCGGAAGAAGTTGCCGCCGCCGACCACGATCGCCACCTGCACCCCCTCGCTGACCGGGGGGGCGATCTGGCGCGCGATGGACTGGACGACCGCGGGGTCCACGCCGACCCGTCCTCCACCGAACGCCTCGCCCGACAGCTTGAGCAGGACGCGCCGACGGCGCGGTGGGGCGAGCAGTTCGGTCATGGGTGCTCCTTGTGGGCAGCGCAACATGGGGTCGCCCGATCTTTCCACATCGCTGTGGGACGCGACGCCGGAGGCGCCCAGATCGGCTCTCGGCGGGCCTGCTCGCTGGCTTCAGCCCCGCTTCCCGGCGAGCCGGGCTGGCCGACCCCCGGGGTCGAGCCGGCCCCCGGTCCGTAGCCGCCACGCGACCAGAGCCATGCCGACGGCCAGCTGCACGTCCGGGTCGTCGAGGCGGGCTCCGAGCAGGTCCTCCGCGCGCTCGACCCTGGCATAGACGGACTGGCGTCGGATGCCGAGCACGTCCGCGGCCCGCGCCTTCGACATCCCGGAGCGCAGCAGCGCTTCGACCGTCTCGACGAGGCGAGCCCCAGTCCGTGACTCATGCTCGAACAGCGGCCCCAGGACTCCCTCGACGAAGCCCGCGAGCTGGGCAGCGTCTGCGTGGGTGGCGAGGAAGCCGTAGGCGGCCATATCACTGGGGGCGAGCACACGGCCCCGGACTCCGCTCCGTCGAGCGAGGTGAGTGACCTGACGGGCCCGGGCCACCGCTCGAGCCGCATCCCCCGGCTCAGCGACCGGGTCGGCGAGACCCACCGTCCGGACCGCTGGTCCATGCCCCTTCGCCCGAAGGGCCGCCAGCACCCTCTCGCCCACCGAACGCCACCGGGCCCGGGCCGGCGTGGTCCAGCCCCGGGCGACGACGATGACACCGTGCTCGACCGTCCCGACCAGGCAGGGCCCGAGCTCTGCCCGGGCGGCGTCCTGGACCGCAGGCAGCAGCTGCGCCGGCGGGGTGCGCGCCTCGACATCGACGCACATCACGAGCAGGTGCGTCCCGGGGAGGAGCGGCCAGTCCGCCGCCCGGCACCGGTCCGCGAGCTCCCCGTCCGACAGGAGCTCGCCCGCGGCGAGGTCGGTGACGATCGACTGGCCCCAGGACGGCAGGCTCCCCTGTCGCGTGGCCGGACCGAGCTGGATCGCCACGGCGAGCGCCGCGCGCTCAGCCACAGCTCTCCGTCGTGTCGTCTCGGCACCGTGCACCTCGAGACGGCCGAGCCGCTGCGCCCCAGCCCGGACCTCGACGTGGAAGGAGGCCGTCGGCCGCGG
>NZ_JBQCCV010000284.1:0-10708 GCF_051961875.1 Intrasporangium sp.
CACCGTCACGTCTACGACCGGCACCTCGCCCGGGAGCGACAGCGCGTGCTCGGGCTGCTCGCTGACCCCGAAGCCAACCGGGTCGCCATCCTCGCGGCGCTGACCCGACTGCGGCAGCTCGCCCTCGACCCGGCACTCGTCGAGCCGGAGCACGAGGGGCGCGCCATGGCGGCCAAGCTCGAGCTGCTCGTCGAGCGGCTCCGCGAGCTCGACCAGGAGGGCCACCGGGCCCTCGTCTTCTCCCAGTTCACCGGCTTCCTGCGCCGAGCCGAGGCCGCGCTCACCGCGGCCGGGCTGCGCACCTGCTACCTCGACGGCACGACGCCGAACCGGCAGCAGGTGATCCGCCAGTTCCGCGACGGGCAGTCGGCCGCGTTCCTCATCAGCCTCAAGGCCGGCGGCTTCGGCCTGACCCTCACCGAGGCCGACTACGTCTTCGTCCTCGACCCGTGGTGGAACCCGGCCGCCGAGGCGCAGGCGATCGACCGGGCCCACCGCATCGGGCAGGACAAACCGGTCACGGTCTATCGCCTCGTCTCCTCCCGCACCATCGAGGAGAAGGTCGTCGCGCTCCAGGAGCGCAAGCGCGACCTCTTCCAGCGCGTCGTCGACGAGGGCGGCGCGCTCTCCGGTGCGATCAGCGCAGAGGACGTCAAGGCCCTGCTCGACCTGCCCTGACCGCCGCGCTCGCCCGGCCGCCGCTGCCTCATCGACGGGCTGAGGAAGGCTCCTGTCGGGTCACGACATGCACGGCATAGAGTGGTCGGAACCGACCTGTCTGCACGAAAGGAACGACACGTGGTCTACACACTCCCCGATCCCCCCTACGACTACGCAGCCCTCGAGCCGCACATCAGCGCGCGCATCATGGAGCTGCACCACGACAAGCACCACAAGGCCTACGTCGACGGCGCCAACGCGGCGGTCGCAAAGCTCGAGGAGCTGCGCGAGTCCGGTGACTTCGCCGCCATCAACGGGGTGGAGAAGAACCTCGCCTTCCACCTCGGCGGGCACATCAACCACTCCGTCTTCTGGCAGAACATGAGCCCGGACGGCGGCGGCCAGCCCGAGGGCGAGGTCCAGGCAGCCATCGACGAGTTCTTCGGCGGCTTCGACAAGTTCCAGGCGCAGTTCAACGCCAACGCCAACGCGATCCAGGGCTCCGGCTGGTCGATCCTTGCGTGGGACACGCTGGGCCAGCGGCTCAACATCATGCAGCTGTTCGACCAGCAGGGGAACGTCCCGGTCGGGCAGGTCCCGGTCCTCCAGCTCGACATGTGGGAGCACGCGTTCTACCTGCAGTACGAGAACGTCAAGGCCGACTACGTCAAGGCCTGGTGGAACGTCGTCAACTGGCAGGACGTCTCCGCGCGCCTCGAGCGCGCCCGCAGCACGCAGGGCCTCATCGTCCCTGCCTGAGCGTCCACGCGCTGAGCCAGCCACGAGGGCGGGCACCCGGATGTCGGGTTCCCGCCCTTCGCTTGTGCCGAGGCCCGGTTCGAGGTGATTACCGGTCAGTCGTGTCCGGGCATTACCTCGACCGGGGAGGCGGGCGGCCGGGTGAGCCGGTCGAGGACGGCGAGCAGCAGCCCCTCCCGGAGCTCGGCCGGCAGGACGTCGAGGAGCGCGTTGAGCGGCGCCATCCGCTCCGGGAGCGCGAGCGAGCCGTTCGAGCCAGTCATGCCGGCAACGCTGAGCAGGCCCATGAGGGTCTCCTCGTCCAGCAGCGCGGGGTCGACCGAACTCGCCGCGACGAGAAGCTCCTCGGCGGGGGCGACCGGACCCGCCGCGACCGCTGCATCCGTCGCCGCGCCGAGGTCCCGAGCCAGGTCCCTGACGGAGTCGAGCGTGACGGCGCTCAGGCTGAGGTGCAGCGTGGCCGGCAGGTCACCGAAGCTGAGCTGCGGCTGCGCGTACCAGCCGCGCGCCAGCAGCTCGTCCGAGATTGTGAAGACGTCACAGGTCTCGTCGGCGATGATCGCCAGGAGCGTCGAGTCCGGCTGCGCTGCAAGGGAAAGCTGAGGTATGTCGCTCACCGCGGCCGCGACGGCGAGGGTGGCGTCCCGCGCGCGCCCGGCGAGCAGGCGATAGCCGTCGAGCCCGATGTGCCGGACGACGGCCCAGGCCGCCGCCAGGGGCCCGCCGGACTTCGTCGACTGCATCGTCGTGTTGAGCATCGTGTAGCCGGGCCAGGCAGCCGACGCGTAGAAGTGGGTCCGGCGCAGGTCGGCGGACCGGTGGAGCAGCAGGGAGACCCCCTTCGGCGTGTAGCCGTACTTGTGCAGGTCCACCGAGATGCTCGTGACGCCGTCGACCGCGAAGGTCCACGGCTCCTGCGCGGGTTCCTGGTCGAGGAAGGGCAGGACCCAGCCGCCGATGCAGGCGTCGACGTGACAGCGCACCCCGGCGGCCTTGGCAGCGGCAGCGATCCGGTCGACCGGGTCGATGACACCGTGGGCGTAGGACGGTGCGGACGCGACGACGAGGACGGTCGAGTCGTCGATGGCGCCGGCCATCGCATCCGGATCGGCCTGCTTCGTCTTCGGGTCGACGTCGACAAGGACGGGCTCGACTCGGAAGTAGTGCGCGGCCTTGTGGAAGGCCGCGTGCGCGGTGGTCGGCAGCACCATCCGAGGGGCGGCGACGTCGGGCCTGGCGTCACGCGCGGCGAGGACCGCGAGCAGGACCGACTCGGTCCCGCCAGAGGTCGCCACGCCGGCGAACCCGCTTGGCGCGTCGAGCAGTTCGCCGGCCATCCCGACCAGGTCCTGCTCCATGGCGAGCAGTGACGGGAACGCCGTCGGGTCCAGACCGTTCGTCGACCCGAAGAGCCCGAGGACCTCACGACCGATGGCGTCGGCCTCGGCGAGGCCGGAGTCGTAGACGTAGGCCAGGGTCCGGCCACCGTGCGTCGGCACGTCGTGCGTCCGCAGCGCGGTCAGCCTGGTCAGGATCTCGTCGGCGCTGGCGCCCGTCATCGAGGCTCCACCTCTCTGGTCAGGGAGTAGCGGGTCAGGGTGATGAGGGAGAGCCCGACGAGGACCGCCGGCACCACCGAGAAGCCGACGACGATCGCGGTCAGCGCCGAGTCTGCCTGCACGACAACCACACCGGCGCGGGAGGACACGTAGCCCCCGAGAGCGAGCACAGCGGCATACAGCCCGGGGCCGAGGGCCAGCCCGAGCGTCTCCCCGGCGGTCCAGATGCCGGTGTAGACGCCCACCCGCGTGTGGGCGTCGGCATTGCGGCTCGCGACATCCGGCAGCATGGCGAGCGGGAACAGCTGCGCGCCGGCGTAGCCGACACCGACGACCGCGACGGCGGCGTAGACGACCGCGACCGGCAGGCCTCGCGCGAGGACGACGACGAGCGCACCGAGGCCGAGGAGGACCGAGGCGAGCAGGTAGCCGCGCTTCTTGTCGCGCCGGACGCCGTAGCGCTGCCAGAGCGGCGTGACGACGAGCGCCGGTGCCACGAAGCAGACGAAGAGGATCGTCGCGGACAGCTTCGTCCCGATGACCCATGTGGCGACGTAGTCGACACCGGCGAGCATTGCCCCGGTCGCGAGGGCCTGCAGGACGAAGGTGGTCAGCAACAGGCGGAACGGCCGGTCGGTTGCGATGATGCGCATCTGCGTGCCGAACCCGATGCCCGCAGCGTGCGGTCGGCGGACCGGGGCCGCCCGCGTCCCGTGCCAGGCCGCCCAGGCACCGAAGGCGATGAGGCCCGCGACGAAGAAGCCGACGACCCGGTAGCCCCACTCGCGACCCAGCGCGTCCCGGATCGCCGGGGAGGCGCCACCGCTGACGAGGATCGCGAGGGCGAGCACCGCGACCCGCCAGGTCATGAGCCGGGTCCGCTCGTCGTAGTCGTCGGTGATCTCGGCCGGCATGGCGACGTAGGGCACCTGGAAGAACGCGTACGCGGTGGCGCACGCGAGGTAGGCGACCGCGACCCAGGCCGCGCCGAGCCACATCGGGGTGACGGGGCCGAGGAAGAGCAGCGCGAAGGCGAGGGAGAGCAGCAGGCCGGCGCGGATGAGGAAGGGACGCCGGCCGCCGTCGCGGTGCTCGCTGCTGTCCGAGATCCGGCCGGCGACGGGGTTGAGCAGGACGTCCCACGCCTTCGGGGCGAAGACGATGACGCCGGCGAGGCCGGCCGCGACGCCGAGATGGTCGGTGAGGTAGGGCAGCAGGAGCAGCCCCGGGACGGTCCCGAAGGCACCCGTGGCCACGGACCCGAGCCCGTAGCCGCGGCGCACGGAGGCGGGCAGCGCCGTCGACACCTCAGCCATGACCGGCACAGTAATCCGAGTCCCCCTGAAGTGTCGTGATACGACACTGTCGCCGCGCCGATGTGGGTGGTTGATAGGCGGCCGCGTTGGCGTCAGAGTCTGGACGTGGGGCGCATGCACGAGCATGAGGTGTCGATCGACGAGTCGGTCGTCCGGTCCCTCGTGGCCGGACAGTTCCCCGACCTCGCCGACGCGCCGATCGTGCGGTTCGCGTCGGGTGGGACGGAGAACGCGGTGTTCCGCCTCGGTGACGACCTCGCGGTGCGCCTGCCGCTCCATGAGGACGCGGTGAGCGGCCTGGTCAAGGAGATCCGCTGGCTGCCCAAGCTGCGCCCGCTCATCCACCTTGAGGTGCCGGAGGTGCGCGCCACCGGCGTCGCCACGGATGAGTACCCCTTCCCCTGGGCGGTCGTGAAGTGGCTCGTCGGTGCCGATGCGCTGTCGGCCCCCATCCGCTCGCTCGACGAGGCCGCCGACACGCTGGCCCGACTCTGCACGGACCTCTGGTCCGCCGACCCGGCCGACGTCCCGCCACCCGACAGTGAGGGGTTCCAGCGTGGGCGGCACCTGTCCTATCGGGACGAGACGTTCCGGGCCGCGATCCTCGAGTGCGAGGGGCTCGTCGACGTCAGGGCCGTGACGCAGATCTGGGACGAGGCGCTCGCCGCCCCGCACTGGACCGGTCCGCCGCGCTGGGTCCACACCGATCTCATCCCGCCGAACCTGCTCGTGCGCGACGGCCGGCTCGTGGGCGTGCTCGACTTCGGGGGCGTCGCCACGGGCGACCCCGCCTGGGATCTCACGCCGGCGTGGTTCGTCCTCGATCCGCCCTCTCGGCGCCGCTACCGGCGACTGCTCGAGGACAGCGTCGACGACGCGGCCTGGACCCGGGCACGCGGGGCAGTCGTGTCGCAGGCGGTCATCGCGCTGCCGTACTACCTCGAGACGAACCCGACCATGGTCAGGGTGGCCCGGCAGGGCATCGAGGCGCTCCTCAGCGCCACCGAGTGAGGATCTCCTCCCGGTTGAAGGCGGCCCGAGCGAGGACGAAGAGGACCATGTCGACGGCCGCGATGATCCCGGCCAGCGTCAGCATCCCCGGTGGGTCGAGCGAGATGATCTGGATCTCGGACAGGACGTAGATGGCGGCGAAGGGGAGCGCGAGCAGGCCCGCGGCCTGCTGAGCCGAGCGGGTGTCGGTGGCCCGGACCGAGACCAGGACACTGACGAACACACTGAGCAGCGCGGACAGCGGGATGACGAGCCCGAGGATGATCCAGGCGGTCGGGTTGGGCAGGCCCGTCGTGGCCCCGGATCGGCCGACCTCCCGGTTCGCCAGGACGATGAACAGCGCGCCGCCGAACCACGTCACGACGACAGGGGGCACGAAGGCGGCGAGCGACTTGCCGAGCAGCACGTCGAGATCTGTGACAGGTGTTGCGAGGAGCGGCTCGAGACTGCGCTCGATCTTCTCCCCGACGAAGGAGTAGGCCGCGATCGCCGTGGGCAGCGAGGACGCGCCGATGACGAAGAAGAAGAGGAACGAGAGCAATAGGCGGGAGAGGATGTCCGGCGGGATCGCGCCCCCGCTCTTCGCGCCGGCACCGCGCAGGACGAGGCTGAGCCCGATCGCCGTGATGATGGGGAAGAGCGTGAGCGACAGCCGGATCGCGCGGCGGTGCAGGGCCGTTCGCAGGTCCTTGCCGGCAATCGTGACGATGTCCGCGCTGCTCACCTGCGCTCCTCGACGATCTGCAGGTAGACGTCCTCGAGGCTCTCACCCTGCGTCACGCCGGTGACCCGGCCGCCCGCGAGGACCACCGCCGTGACCAGATCGGCGACGGACGCGCCCAGGGGGAGCATCGCGGTGATCGACCGGTCGACGCTGGTCACCGCGCCGACGTGGCTCCGGATGTCGGCGGAGCCGCCAGCCCGACCGTTGCCGGCAGCGCCCCCGCACAGGGCCTGCGCCGCCTCCAGCACTGCATCGGTCACCTTCTCCAGGTCCACGGTGACGCGGCCGCCAGTCATCGAGGCACGCAGCTGGTCCGGAGCCCCGACCCGGAGCAGCCGGGTCCGCAGGATGCCGACGCGGTCACAGATGCGCTCGGCCTCGTCCAGCCGGTGGGTGTTGATGACGACTGTGTGGCCCCGGGTGCGCAGGTCGACGAGGAACTCGCGGACCGTGCGCGCCACCTCCGGGTCGAGGTTCGCCGTCGGCTCGTCGAGCAGGACGACCGGTGGGTCGTGCACGAGCGCCCGGGCGAGGGCGAGCCGCTGCTTGAGGCCCTTCGACAGGCTCGAGGCGGGCATGTCCCGGCGGTCCCACAGGTCGAGCCGGTTCAGCAGCTCCTCGATGCGCGCGGCTCGGACATCCGGGGCGAGGTGGTGCAGCCGGCCGAAGAAGTCGAGCGTCTGAGCGGCGGTGAGGTCGCCGTAGAGCCCAACCTCCTCGGGGAGCACGCCGACGAGGCCGCGCAGCCGCGGTGCCGCAGAGCGGTCCGTCACCTCGATCCCGCAGACGGTCGCCCGTCCGCTCGTCACTCCGATGAGGCCGGCGAGCATCCGGACCGTGGTCGTCTTGCCCGCACCGTTCGGACCGAGCAGTCCGAACACCTCGCCGTCGGCGATCTCGACGGTCAGCCCGTCGACCGCGACGGTCTTGCCGAAACGACGCGTCAGGCCCTCGACGGAGATCACGGCTCCAGCATGCGCCGCTTCTGCTGTGGATGGTCTATGAACAGTCCGCACATCTGCCGAGCAGTGCGGCATGCGAGGTGTCGAGGATGAACCCGAGCTCCTCTTGGAGCCGGCTCGCCACGCCCTCGAGCGCCTCGGGTGGGACGTCGAGCACCCGGCCGCAGCCGACGCACTGGACGTGCGCGTGGTGCGTGTGAAGGTGTCCGTATGCTGCTGCGCCGGCATCCGTCCCGCCCGCGGCCTCCCGCTCCTCAGCCTCGCTCGCCACGAGGTGGTAGACGGTCGCGGTGCCGCCGAGGTGCACGTGGGAGAGGACACCCGCGTCGGTGAGGGACGTCAGGGTGCGGTAGACCGTGGCCCGGTGAACAGTCGGCTCGAGGTCGGCGACCCGGACACCGATCTGCTCTGCCGTCAGGTGCTCGTCGGCTTGGTCCGCCGAGTCGAGCACCTGCAGCACCGCTCGCCGAGCGGGGGTGACCCGCTCACCCTGCGCTCGGAGCCGGTCGAGCGCAGAGGTGAGCCGGCGACTGGGAAGGACTGGGTCCACGAGTCGATGCTGCCACGATCGCGGCGCCGCGACGTCAGGCCCCGAAGTCCTGGGTCCAGTAGTACTTGTAGTAACCGCCCGTGGCGTAGCCGACCCCGATGTAGCGGTAGCCACAGTTGAGGATGTTGGCCTTGTGCCCGGGGCTGTTCATCCACGCGGTCATGACCCGGTCCGCGGTGGTCTGGCCCGCGGCGATGTTCTCGCCCCACATCCGGCCGGAGAAGCCGGCGGCCTTCATGCGCTGCACCGCCGTGCGCCCGTCGAGGCTCGTGTGCGAGAAGTAGTTCTTCCGAGCCATGTCGAGGCTGTGGGCCTGCGCGGCGCGGGTCAGCGCGCTGTTGACTACGAGCGGGCGGCACCCGACGCGGGCGCGCTGGGCGTTGACGAGCTGGACCACCCGCGCGGCGGGAGAGGTGGACACGGTCGCGGTCGCGGTGAGCGTGGTGGTTTTGCTGGTCGTCGAGGTCTTGGGTGCCGGCTTCGCCGCCGGCTTCGGTGCCGCCTTTGCGGGTGCCTTCGCCGCAGGCTTCGTTGCCGCCTTCACCGTCTTCTTTGCTGCGGGCTTGGGCGCAGCCTTCGGCTTGGGCGCGGCCTTCGGTGCCGGCTTCGCAGCCGGCTTGCTCGACCGAGCTGGGGCAGGACGGCTCACGGTCGCCACAGCCGCAACCGCCGTCGGCGCCGCGGCCTTCACGCCGGCCTTCGGCTTGGACGGCGCGGGCGCCTTCGGGGTGGTCTTCAACGCGGGGGCTTTCGGGCTGGCCTTCGGAGCCGCCGCCGCGACACGCGACGGCGTGTCGTGCACGGTTTCGGCGGTGGCCGCCGGTAACGTGCTACTCGACATCAGCACCGAGGACGGGACGATCGCCTCGCCAGCGGCCGAGGGTGTGGGGGCCTTGACGGACCCGCAAGCAGCGGTGAGGCCGACGATCGCGATCGTGAGGACAGGAACCACGCAGGCGCGTCGGCGGCCGGCGCGGCGCGTCGACCCGGGACTTGGTACGGGCATGTGACCTCCCCAAAGGTGTAGGCGCTCACCGTAGCGGCGAAATGCCCGTTTGTATGCAGGATGCGAAAAACGTCCGATTCGCCTGCCACCATTCATCCGGCTGAGCGGCATACGGCAGACTGGCGAACGTGCGCGCACTGACCAAGCTCACCGCGGGTCCGGGGCTCGATCTCGTGGAGCGTCCGGAACCCACCTGCGGGCCGACCGATGTCAAGATCCGCGTCCTGCGTGCCGGCCTCTGCGGCACCGACCTGCACCTGCAGGAGTGGGACGACTGGGCCGCGTCGACGGTGCATCCGCCTCTCGTCATCGGCCACGAGTTCTACGGCGAGGTGGTCGAGGTCGGCGACGACGTGACGAGCGTCAATGTCGGCGACCGGGCCTCCGGCGAGGGCCACATCGTCTGCGGCACGTGCCGCAACTGCCGGGCGGGCCGGCGCCATCTTTGTATCCGCACCAAGGGGATCGGCGTCAACCGCGACGGGGCGTTCGCCGACTACGTCGTCATCCCGGCGACGAATGTCTGGGTCCAGCCGCCCGAGCTCGACCCGGACCTGGGCGCGGTCTTCGACCCGCTCGGCAACGCGACGCACACCGCCCTCCAGTGGCCGATGGTCGGCGAGGACGTCGTCATCACGGGTGCCGGGCCCATCGGTGTCATGGCGGCCGCGATCGCCCGCCACGCCGGGGCGCGCTACGTCGTCGTGTCGGACGCGAGCGACTATCGCCTCGACCTCGCCCGCGACGCGGGCGCCGACCTGACCATCAACGTGACGCGCGAGTCCCTCGCCGACGCCCAGCGAAGCCTCGGCATGAAGGAAGGCTTCGACATCGGTCTCGAGATGTCCGGTGCCGCTCCCGCCGTCACCGACCTGATCGCGAACATGAACCACGGCGGGCGCATCGCACTCCTCGGGCTGCCCCACCAGGACTACGAGCTCGACTGGGGCAAGGTGATCACCCACATGATCACGCTCCGGGGCATCTACGGCCGGGAGATGTACGACACCTGGTACGCGATGTCCCAGATGATCGCGACGTCACAGGTCTTCCGCGAGGCGGTCGCACAGGTCATCACGCACCGCTTCCCCGCCGAGGAGTGGGAGAAGGCGTTCGCCACCGCTCGCTCCGGACAGTGCGGGAAGGTGCTCCTTGACTGGAGCTGAAGGGATTACGGGTATGCCGCTCAGCCCGGACTCGCAGGCACGGCCCCGTCCGCTGGTCCTCCTGCACGGCATCGGGCAGTCGCCGATCGCGTGGCAGGAGTTCGTCAGCGCATTCGGCCCGGGGCGGGCAATGCACGCGCCGTGGATGCGCGGGCTCAAGCCGAGCGACGCGGTCGGGTTCGACCTCGACGCCGCGGCCCTGGACGTGGCGAACCAGCTTGAGCTGCAAGGGATGAAGCAGGTCGACCTGCTCGGCGTCTCTGTCGGCGGCAACGTCGCGCTGCGGCTCGCCGTCGAGCGGCCCCAGCTGGTGGGCCGACTCGTCCTCGCCGGTGCGCTCGTCCGGCCCACGAAGGCCCAGCTGCGAATGCAGAAGCTCGCCCTGCGGATCGTCCCCGAGGGCAAGCTCGTCGACGCGGGCGTCTCCCGGCCGCGGATGCTCGCCGTATTCGACGCCCTGCGGACCCTCGACGAGACGAGCCGTCTCAGCCAGGTCCATGCGCCCGCCCTCGTCGTGGCCGGGTCCGGGGACCGGCTCGGTCGGGCCGCCGCGCAGGTGCTGGCCCGGGGCCTGCCGGATGCCCGGTTCGAGACGGTCGCCGGCGGCTCGATGCTGAACGACTCGTCCCCGAAGGAGCTCGCTGCCCTCGCCCACGCCTTCCTCGACTGACCCCTCCCCGTCGAGTGAGCGCTCCGCCCCTTCCGTACCAGCGCGCCCCACGTCGAGTGAGCGCTCCGTCCCTCTCGTCACAGGATGGGTGTGACTGCTGTGGCGGGGTGCTCACTCGACGTCGGGGAGCGGGCTTCGCGCCATACGGCGTGGCATCTGGCACCTGACGACTACTCCCCACCGACCGGTCAGTGGAACGCGTTGGGGAAGGCGCCGATGATGCCGTTGCTCAGCATGTCGGCCATCTGAAGGATGTGTGCGTGCACCGCCTCGTAGTCCGTCACGCTGGCGGTGTAGTTGCCGGCGAGCTCGTGCGCCGCCTCGG
>NZ_JBQCCV010000285.1:0-8583 GCF_051961875.1 Intrasporangium sp.
GTCCCCCGCGGAGAGCCCGGCCGCGGTGAGCACGTCGTAGGACTCGGCGATGAACTGCATGTCGGCGTACTCGATGCCGTTGTGCACCATCTTGACGAAGTCGCCGGCGCCGTCCGGGCCCATCCAGGCGCAGCACGGCTCGCCGTCGACGTGCGCGGAGATCTTCTCGAGGATCGGGCCGAGAGCGGCATACGACTCCTTGGATCCGCCCGGCATGATCGACGGGCCCTCGAGGGCGCCGACCTCACCGCCGGAGATGCCGGTGCCGACGAAGTGGAGGCCGTGCTCGCGCAGCCGCTCCTCGCGCCGCCGGGTGTCGAGGAAGTGGGCGTTGCCGCCGTCGACGACGATGTCGCCCTCCTCGAGCAGCGGGATGAGCTCGTCGATGACCGCGTCGGTCGGCCCGCCCGCCTTGACCATGACGATGATCCGCCGCGGCCGCTCGAGCGACGCGACGAAGTCGGCGGTCGGCTCGCTCGGGACGAAGTCGCCCTCCGCCCCGTGCTCGGTCATGAGCGCCGCGGTCTTCGCGTACGTGCGGTTGTGCACGGCGACGCGGTAGCCGTTGCGCGCGAGGTTGCGGGCGAGGTTGCTGCCCATGACGGCCAGTCCGGTCACTCCGATGGTGGCGAGGTTGCTCACGATGCTTTCCTTTGCTGGAGGGTCGATTCGAGGGTATGCCGCTCAGCCGGCTTGCGGTTCAGGCCTCCTCGCGCCACCGTCGGCGCATGTAGAAGGCGGCGGACTTCGGCTTCCGGTCCCGGGTGAAGACGCCCTTCTTGTTGCCGTCGACGCGCATGATGCCGGCCGTCGTCTTGAAGTCGGCGAAGTTCCAGATCTGCTCGCCGACGACGGCCGGGACCGAGTCGAAGACGCGGTGGTTCATCTCGAGGTAGGCGACCTGGTACTCCTCGTCCCACGGCTGGGGCGTGACCGAGTGCAGCCCGGAGAGCGTGTCGGCGCCGTACTCCGTGATGATGATCGGCTTCCCGTCGGTGGCCCAGGCCTCGAGCTCCTCCCGCCAGGCGATCTCCGCGCTTGCGAGGTCGCCGGTGTTGACGTACCAGCCGTAGTAGCGGTTGAGCATGAGCACGTCGCCGAACTGCGAGACCCGGCACTTGCCGTGGGGCGCGAGCATGACGTTGACGAAGCCCACCGGCCGGGTCGGGTCGGCGGCCCGGGCGACGTCGAAGAGCGGGCGGAAGTAGTCCTCCGCGCCCTCCGTGTCGCTCTCGGGCTCGTTGGCGATCGACCAGAGGACGACGCACGGGTGGTTCTTGTCCCGGGCGATGAGCTCACGGATCGCCTGCGCGTGCACCCGCTGGGTCTCGTCGTTGATCGTCTCCGGGCTGTACGTCTGGTAGCCCTGCGAGCCGAAGATGCCGCCGCCGAGGCCCATGTTGAGCCCGACGGCCGCCGTCTCGTCGATGACGACGATGCCGTGCCGGTCGGCGTAGTCGAGCACGTCCTCCGAGTAGGGGTAGTGCGAGGTCCGGAACGAGTTGGCGCCGACCCAGTCGAGCAGCCGGAAGTCGTGGACCATCCACGCGTTGTCGTGGCCCTTGCCGGTGACCGGGATGTCCTCGTGCTTGCCGAAGCCCTTGAAGTGGAAGGGCTCGCCGTTGATGAGGAACTCCGTGCCGCGGACCTCGACGGTGCGGATGCCGACCGTCTGCAGGTAGCTGTCGAAGACCTCGTCGTCCCGGACGAGCTGGGCCTCCATCGTGTAGAGGTAGCCGCGGCCCGGCTGCCACAGCGTCGCGTCCGGGACGGACAGGACGCCCTCCGCGCCCTCACCGCGGGCCACCTCGGCGCCGGACTCGTCCCGGAGGATGACCCGGACGTCGAGGCCGTCGCCGTCCCGGCCGTCGATGACGTAGCGGACGGTGCCGGTGCCCCCGTCGTGCTCGGTGACGACGGTGATGTCGTCGAGGTGCGCCTGCGGGGTGGCGCTGAGCCAGACCGACCGGTGCAGCCCGGCGTAGTTGAAGAAGTCGTGCCAGTAGCGCAGGACGGGCCCGGCCGGCGTCTGCTCCGTCGTGCCGGGAGGGATCGTCTGGAAGGTGAGCGCGTTGTTGACGCAGGCCGTGATCCGCACCTCGGAGCCCGGCGTGACGAACTCGGTGATGTCGGCCTCGAAGGGGGTGTAGCCGCCCTCGTGGCTCACCACCTCGTGGTCGTCGACCCAGACCGTCGCCCGGTGGGTCGCGGACTCGAAGTGCAGGACGACCCGCTGGCCCGCCCAGCCCCGGGGGACCCGGGCCGTGCGCTGGTACCAGGCGTCACCGACGTAGTCGCGGACGGCGGGGTCGGCCGACACGTCGTTGAAGCTGGCGGGGACCGCCATGTCGCCGGCCTCGGGGAGCGGGCCGGAGAACCAGCCGTCCCGCCGGCCCCGCGACTCCGGGTCGAGCCGGAAGCGCCAGATCCCGTCGAGCCGCTTCTTCTCCCGCGTGGCGGTGTCCTGGGGACGGAGCATGGTCGACACCTTTCGGGGAGTGGGCCGCGGTCGTGCTCTACACCATTCAGGCAGACATCGGGGGGCCTGCCAACCGATTGCCACCAGTTGCCGCCCGGCTACTGTGTCGGGCATGCAGCGGCGTCCGACCATCTACGACGTCGCCGAGGCCGCCGGGGTGTCCGCCTCGACCGTGTCGCGGGCCTTCGCTCGCCCGGGGCGGGTCAACGCCGACACCGCGGCGCACATCTTCGAGGTCGCCAAGCAGCTCGGCTACCGGACGTCGGCCCTGCCGGGCGTGACGACGGCCCGCACCCGGACGCTGGCCCTCGTTGTCACCGACATCACAAACCCGTTCTACGCCGAGATCATCCGCGGGGCCCACGAGGCGGCCGGCGAGCTCGGCTACACGATCCTGCTCTCGCACACGCAGGAGGACGCCCAGCTCGAGCGCGAGTGGACGGAGCGCGAGCTGTCCGGCGTCGACGGCGTCCTGCTCACGAGCTCGCGGATGTCGGACAGCGCCATCCGGATGATGGCGAAGCAGAAGCCGCTCATCGTGCTGAACCGCGCCCTGCCCGAGGTGCCGAGCCTCCTCGTCGACAACGCCCGGGGGGTGCGGCGCGCCCTCGAGCACGTCGGCGAGCTCGGGCACCGGTCCGTCCTCTACCTGGCCGGCCCCGAGACGAGCTGGACCGACGGGACCCGCTGGCAGGCGCTGCGGGAGGCGGCCCACGAGCTCCAGGTCAGGGTGCGCCGGATCGACCCGCACGCCCCGCCCACGCTGCGGGCCGGCCAGGCCGTCGCCGAGCAGGTCGCGAGGCACGAGGCGACCGCGGTGATCGCCTACAACGACGTCCTCGCGATCGGGCTCATGCACGGGCTGCGCGCCCTCGGCGTCCGGGTGCCCGAGGACCTCAGCGTCGTCGGCTTCGACGACACCCTCCTCGCCGAGATCGTCCAGCCCCAGCTGACCACCGTCGCGGCGCCGCTGCACGCGCTCGGCACCGCCGGCGTGCGCAACCTCGTCGCCATGGTCCGCGGTGCCGTGCCCAGCCGCGAGCCGCGCGTGCTCCCGATCCGGCTCGTAGTCCGCGGCTCGACGGCTCAGCGGAGGCGGAACAGCACCTCGCCCGCGCGCGGCACGACGAAGACATCCGGGTCCGCCTCGGCGGCCGCGACGTCGATCGACGCGGGGTCGCGGTAGCCGAGGTTCGCCGCCCGGCATACCTCCTCGGGGATCCCCGTCGCGAGGGTCACCTGGACCCGGAGCCGCTCCTCGCCGGTCTCGGCGTCGTAGCCGCCCGCGCCGCGCAGGTGGGTGGAGTGCGCCAGCGTCCCCCAGTGGACGTGCTTGAAACGGTCCCACTGCTTCACGAAGTAGTCCCGGCAGTGGTAGCCGATCTCGTTGATCTCCGGGTGCATCGCCGAGATCTGCGTGATGTGCGGGGCGTAGAGGATGACCTCGCCGCCGTCGGCGACGACCGGCTCGAGCTTGTAGAAGCCCTTGGCGCCCGTCCAGATGTCCTCGTACATGCGGGGGATGAGCGACAGCACGGTGCGGACCGGCTTGTCGAGGTAGGTCACGTGCGTCTCCGCGCAGACCTCGGCGGCGTTGGCCCACGACGCGATCGTGTCGCCGAAGGACACCGAGTGGAGCGACTCCGCCTCGGTGCCGGTCCCGCCGACGACGCAGAACGCGAGCTTCTCGGCCGGGATGAGCGAGGCGCCCTCGTTGATGAGCGCGCGGACCGGGGTGATGCCGGTCGTCCCGATGATCTCGGCCGACGTGATGAGCGCGCCGAGCCAGTGCGACACGTCGATGATCCGCTGCCCGGCGACGCCCGGGAAGAAGTACTTGTTGCCGCCGGAGATGCCGACGACCTCGTGCGGCAGCACCGGCCCGACGACGAGGGCGACGTCGTGCTCGACGACCGCCTTGTTGAGCAGGACCGGCACGTCGACGCTGAGGCGCCCCTCGGACAGCTCCTCGAGCCGACTCGCGGGGATCGTGCCGAGGTTGGCGAACATCTCCGGCTTCCACCACTCGTGGTTGAGCACCGTCATCCCGGGATAGGTCTCCTCGAGGCGGCCCGCCTCGTAGCCGAGGTGCCGCGCCAGGTGCTGCTCGCTCATGGCGGCGTGCGTGCCGAGCGCGACGAGGACGGTCAGCCGTGAGGCCCGACCGTGCAGCGCCTCGTGGACGGCACCGACCAGGAGCGGCAGTGGGCAGGTGCGCGTGCCGTCCGGCACGAGGACGCAGACGCTCCGGCCGTCGAGGTCGGCCGCGTCGAGCTGCTCCCGGATGAACGCGCGGACCTCGTCGCTGCCCAGCACGCCCTCCGTGCCGCCGACGCGGGTGGCCCGCCGGGCGGCGACGCTGGGCGACTCCTCGGTGATCGTCATGGCCCCACTCTTGCCGTGCCCTCGCCGCCGGGCAAGCGGCCGCTGCAACAGGTGGCAACAGGTGGCAACGCGTGGCAAGCCGCCCGCCGACTCGGGGAGGATGGGGCCTATGACCTCGACGGCGAGCCTGACCCTGCATCCCGATCGACTCTTCCCGCCGGAGCCCGGCGTGCGAGACGTCGCGCGACGGCTGTATGACGCCGTCCGGGACCTGCCGATCATCTCGCCGCACGGCCACGTGCCCCCCCAGTGGCTCGCCGAGGACACCCCGTTCGGTGACCCGACCTCACTGCTCCTGTCGCCGGACCACTACATCTTCCGCCTGCTCCACGCCGAGGGCGTCCCGCTCGAGGCCGTCGGCGCCGGGGGCTCGCCCCTCGACGAGGCCGGGGCACGACGCGCGTGGCGCCTGTTCTGCGAGCACTGGCGCGACTTCCGCGGCACGCCGGTGCGTTTCTGGATGGAGAGCGAGCTCGTCGACATCTTCGGGGTGACCGAGGTCCCCTCGGCCGAGAGCGCCGACCGGATCTACGACCAGATCGCCGAGCGCCTCGCGTCGCCGGAGTTCCGGCCGCGCGCCCTGATGGACCGCTTCGACATCCAGTTCCTCGCGACCACCGACGACCCCGCCGACGACCTGCGCTACCACGAGCAGCTCGCCAGCGACCCGAGCTTCCGGCACCGGGTCGTGCCGACCTTCCGGCCGGACCGCTACCTCGAGCCGGGCCGCGCAGACTTCCCGGAGCTCATGGCCGCGCTGGGCAAGGCGGCCGACACCGACACGGGGGACTACGCGGGATACCTCGCGGCCCTCGCCAACCGGCGCCGCTACTTCAAGGACCACGGCGCCGTCTCCTCGGACCACAGCCACACCGATGTCGTGACGCTCCACCTCGACGAGGCCGAGGCGCAGCGGATCTACGCGGCCGCCCTCCGGGGTGAGGCGTCCGAGGCGGAGACGACGGCATTCCGCCGCCACATGCTCGTCGAGATGGCCCGGATGGCGACCGAGGACGGCCTCGTCATGACGCTGCACCCCGGCGTCTACCGCAACCACGACACCGCCTCGACCCGGCGGTTCGGCCCGGACACCGGCAACGACATCCCGATGTCGATGGAGTTCACCCGTGGGCTGCAGCCGCTGCTCGACCGGTTCGGTGACACCGAGGGCTTCCACCTCGTCCTCTTCACCGTCGACGAGACGGTCTACTCCCGCGAGCTCGCGCCGCTCGCCGGCTGGTACCCGGCCGTCTACGTCGGCGTCCCGTGGTGGTTCATCGACGCCCCCGAGGCGATCCGCCGCTTCCGTGGCGCGGTGACCGAGACGGCCGGCTTCTACCGGACCTCCGGCTTCATCGACGACACCCGCGCCTTCTGCTCCATCCCGGCCCGGCACGACATGTCCCGCCGCCTCGACAGCGCCTACCTGGCCCAGCTCGTCGCCGAGCACCGGCTCGGCGAGGACGAGGCGCTCGAGACAGTCGTCGACCTCGTCACGTCCATCCCGAAGCAGGTGTTCAAGCTGTGAGCCACGACGAGTCGTATGCCGCTGAGCCCGCCCCCAGCGCCGCCGACGTCCCAGCGGGGTCGGGCGCCGCTGCCGGGCGCCGGCTGTCCCGGTCGACCGACGGGCGCCCGGCCGCCCCGGTCCGGCACGTCCACCTCGGGGTCGGCAACTTCTTCCGGGCCCACGCCGCCTGGTACACCGAGCATGCGCCGGACGCCGACGGCTGGGGGATCGCCGCCTTCACCGGCCGCTCGCCCGCCGTCGCCGAGGCCCTCGCGCCCCAGGACGGGCTCTACACCCTCCTCATCCGCGGTCCGGAGGGCAACCGGCCCGAGGTCATCTCCTCCCTCAGCGCGGTGCACGCGGCCGAGGACCTCGACGCGCTCCGGCACTACTTCGCCGACCCCGCGGTGGTCATCGTGACCAGCACAGTCACGGAGGCCGGCTACCGGCGCAACGCCTCCGGGGGTCTCGACACCACGCGGCCGGACGTCCGCGACGACATCGAGGCGCTGACGGCCGACCCCGCGAGCGGGACGGTCACGAGCACGCCGGGCAAGCTCGTCGCCGGACTCTTGGCTCGACGCGCGGCCGGTGTGGGGCACATCGCGCTCGTGCCGAACGACAACGTGCCCGACAACGGCGAGATGGTCTCCCGCGTCGTGTGCGACCTCGCCCGCCTCGTCGACGAGTCGCTCGTCGACTGGATCGACGAGCACGTCTCCTTCGTCACGACGATGGTCGACCGGATCACGCCGCGGACGACCGAGGCGGACCGCGAGGAGGTCCTCCGCCAGACCGGCATCGACGACCCGGAGACCGTGCCGACCGAGCCCTTCACCGAATGGGTGCTGGCCGGTGGCTTCCCGGCCGGACGGCCGGGCTGGGACGCGTCCGGCGCCCGCTTCGTCGACGACGTCCGGCCCTTCGAGCAGCGCAAGCTGTGGCTGCTCAACGGCTCGCACTCGCTGATGGCCTACGCCGGCTCGATCCTCGGCCACGAGACTGTGGCCGACGCCATCGCCGACCCCGAGGTGCTCGGCTGGGTCGAGCAGTGGTGGGACACCGCCGGCGCCCATCTGAGCCTGCCCGAGGACGACGTCGCGGCATACCGGCAGGCCCTGCTCGACCGGTACCGCAACGGGCAGATCAGGCACCTGCTGGCCCAGATCGCCGCGGACGGCTCGCAGAAGATCCCGATCAGGGCCGTGCCCGTCGTCCGTGCCGAGCTCGACGAGGGCCGGGTGGCCGAGGGCGGGACGCGCATCCTCGCGGCCTGGCTCGCTCACCTGCGCGGCCACGGCGCCCCGGTCAACGACGCGCACGCCGATGAGGTCACCCCGCTCGGCCAAGGCAGCCCCGTCGAGGCGGTCCGCGGGACGCTGACCTGGCTCGGGCTCGACCCCGACGCCCAGGACGGCCGGCTCGCCGAGACCGTCGAGCGCCAGCTCACCGGCTTCGAGTCCCGGGACGGCGCGTGACGGCGACCGGCCGCGAGGTCGTCATCGGGGTCGACGTCGGGACCACGGCGGCCAAGGTCGTCGCCTTCGACGTGCACCCCGACGGCACGGTCGGCGAGGTCTCCCAGGGCTCCCGGGAGTACCCGCTCGTCCGGCCCCAGTCGGGATGGCGGGTGCAGGACCCGGAGGCCGTGACCGCCGGCACGATCGCCGCCCTGCGGGACTGCGTCGCCGGACTCTCCGGCGCCACCGTCGTCGCGCTCTCGGTCAGCACGGCGATGCACGCCGTGATCGGCCTCGACGGGGACGCCCGCCCGCTCACCCCGATCGTCACGTGGGCCGACGCCCGGGCCCGCGACATTGTCCGGGAGCTGCGCGCCACGCCCCGGGCTGCCGAGCTGCAGCGCACCAGCGGCACCCCCGTCCACTCGATGGCGCCGCTGACCAAGCTGCGCTGGTTCTCCCGGAACGAGCCCGACCTCGCCGCGCGTGCGACGACCTGGGCGGGCCTGAAGGACCTCGTCCTCCACGCCCTGACCGGCCGCCTGGTCACCGAGCTGTCCTCGGCGAGCGGGACCGGCCTGCTCGACAGCAACACCCGCCGCTGGGACCCGGACGCGGTCGCCCTCGCCGGCATCCGGCTCGACCAGCTCCCGCCGGTGCTCGCGACGACCGACGTCCTACCAATTTCCGAGGCGGTCGCCTCGGAGGGCGTGTTGCCGGCCGGCACCCCGGTCGTCGTCGGCGCCGGC
>NZ_JBQCCV010000286.1:0-16285 GCF_051961875.1 Intrasporangium sp.
GCCACCCCGAGCGCGCCACCAGCGGCGGCAGCGCCCGAACCGGGCGGGCTCATCTCGTCGGTACCATGGGCCACCCAGCCCGCCAACCCCGGATCGGGCGCCGAGCCGGCTCCAGCCTTCACGGGACGTCACAGCCCACCCCCCGCGCCGACCCTCCTTCCAACAGCCGCGGCACCCAGCCCCCAGCCACCGGCACCCATGCCCCGGCCGCCGGCCGACCCGGCGAGCCACACGATCGCGGCCGAGCCCGACGACGCGGAGCTGACCGTCGACCGCAGTGCCCTGCTCGCCGCCCGCAACGCGGCGCTCGACGGCGGTCCCGGCCCACGGGTCATGGCGGTCCTCTGCGCCGCCGGCCACTCGAGCCCGCCGCACGCCAACCACTGCCGGGTCTGCGGCGAACCGATCCCGCCACAGGAGCCTTTCGAGATGCCCCGGCCGGCACTCGGCATCCTGCGCCTGTCGACCGGCGACATCGTCACCCTGGACCGCAACGTCCTGTTCGGGCGCGCGCCGAAGCCCGTAGACGGCCTCTCGGCTGAGGAGCAGCCGCACGTCGTCAAGGTGCCGAGCCCGGAGCGCGATGTCTCGCGCAACCATGTCGAGGTGCTCGTCGAGGGCTGGCACGTGCTCATCCGCGACCTCGGCACGACGAACGGGACGACCGTCGCCCTGCCCGGCGAGACCGCGGTACGCCTGCGGGCCAACGACCAGCAGTCCCTCGAGCCCGGCTCGGTCGTCTCGATGGCGGACGAGGTGTCCTTCATCTTCGAGGTCGGCTCGTGAGGAAGGGCGCGCCCCCGAAGATCCCCGGACTCGTCTTCGTCCAGCCGCTCGGCTCGGGCGGTTACGCGGACGTCTTCCTCTACGAGCAGCAGAGCCCGCGGATGCCGGTCGCGGTCAAGGTCCTCAAGTCCGAGGGCCTCACGGACGCCCTGCGGCACCAGTTCGCCGACGAGGCCGACACGATGGCCCAGCTCGGCGACCACCCCTACATCGTGCAGGTCTTCCGCTCCGGCACCTCCGACGACGCCCGCCCGTACCTCGTCATGAAGTACTACCCGCCGCCGAACCTCGCCGCGCGGGCCCGGCAGCAGCGCTTCTCCGTCGAGGAGGTGCTGCGCATGGGCATCCAGCTCGCCAGTGCCGTCGAGACGGCGCACCGCGCGCACATCACCCATCGGGACATCAAGCCTGCCAACGTCCTCATCAGCACGTATGGCGCCCCCGGCCTCACCGACTTCGGCATCGCGGGCCGCGGCCGGCGCGCCGGTGAGTTCGAGCCGGAGAACACCGACGACGTCGGGGTCTCCGTGCCATGGGCCCCGCCCGAGGTGCTCTACGGACAGAGCAACGGCGACGAGCGCGCAGACGTCTACTCCCTGGCGGCGACCCTGTGGCAGCTGCTCGTCGGGCGCTCGCCGTTCGAGGTGCCCGGCGGCGACAACGGCGCCTACGCCCTCATGCCCCGCATCCGCAGCACGCCGGTGCCGACCACGGGGCGGCAGGACGTCCCGGCCGGCCTGGAGCGGCTCCTCGCCCAGGCCATGGCCAAGGACCCGGCCCATCGCCCCGCCTCGGCGCTCGAGCTCGCGCGCGCCCTGCAGGCCGTCGAGCAGCAGCAGCGCCTCGCCCGCACCCCGATCGTCGTCCTCGACGAGCAGGGCCACACCACCCTCGTGAGCCAGCCCTCCGGCCCGGGCGGCGCGGTCGCCGACGACGAGGACCGGACCCGCATCAAGGCGCCGCAGACCGTCATCGCCCAACCGTCGCCAGAGGAGGCCACGCGCCGTCGTGGTGACGCGCCAGGCGTCCGTGTGGCGCCTCCGCCGGCTCCCACGTCCCCCGCCCCGCCCGCTGCTCGGGCCGGCATCGGTCGTGGTGTCCCCGTCGCCGGGGTGCCGCTGCGCTCCGAGGTCGCGACGGATCCGGTCGTCGCCGGCCACACTTCCCGCCTGGAAGCGGCGGAGGAGACGACGGTCCGCCGGGCGGTGACCGCGGCTGCTGCTGCGGACGACACGTCCGTGGCCGAGCCGGGACCGGGGCGTGCGAGCGGCCCGCGTCGGCGGCTCACCGCCCCCGTCCTCGTCTGGGGGCTCGCGGCCGGAGTGGTCGTCCTCCTCGGTCTCGTCGCCTTCCTCGTCATGCGGCCGCAGGGCGACTCCGGACCGCCCGAGAGCCAGCCCGACCCCGTCGGCACGGTCTCGATGCCCGGGGGCGACAGCGCGATCGGCGACGGGGTCTTCGACAAGCCCACACTCGAGGCGGACTCCGCGAAGGGGTCGGTCACCTTCAGCTGGTCCTATGCCTCACCGCGCCCGACCGACACCTTCCGGCTCTACGTCGGCGCGACCTCGAGCGAGGCCCAGCAGGCCGAGCCCATCATCGTCAAGACCACGAGGCACACGATCAAGGCCAACCCCGGCACGAAGCTGTGCGCCGTCGTCAAGGTCAACCGCAACGGACAGGGGTCGCCAGCATCAGAGCCGCGGTGCGAGACTTCGCAGTGATGACAATCCACACAAACAGCCCGTAATGCCGCACGCCCACTGCTCGTGGGCGTAGGCGGCCAGTTTCGTTGACGCCAGGTGATAGGGGACCTGACCGTGATCCACAGCAAGGTGACCGTGATGTTCTGCGGCGAGGAGTATGCCGTCTCGCCGCAGCACGGGCTCACCATCGGCCGCTCGGGCGACGTCGAGATCGACGACAACCCCTATCTGCACCGGACCTTCCTCGTCGTCTCGTACGAGAACGGCTTCTGGTGGCTCTCGAACACCGGCTCCACCCTGACGGCGACGGTCGCCGACGACCAGGGCCTCTTCCAGGCCTGGCTCAACCCCGGCGCCCGGGTCCCCCTGGCGATGCCTCGCCTCGTGGTGTGGTTCACGGCCGGCCCGACCACCTACGACTTCGAGATCCACGTCGCGAGCCCGGCCTTCGCCAGCGTCACCTCGGAGGCCACGCGCGAGGCGCTGCCGGACGACACGGGCGCCGCAACCGTCGGGCGGGTCAACCTCACCCCCGACCAGAAGCTCCTCGTCGTCGCCCTCTGCGAGCCCTTCCTGCTGCGGCGGGAGGCGGGCACGAGCCAGATCCCGTCCTCGGCGGCGGCGGCCGAGCGCCTCGGCTGGACACTCACGCGGTTCAACCGCAAGCTCGACAACGTCTGCCAGAAGCTCGCCGACAACGGCACCCGGGGCCTGCACGGGGGCGTCGGCAAGCTCGCGACGAACCGCAAGGCCCGCCTCGTCGAGCACGCCCTCTCGACGAAGCTCGTCGTCGAGGAGGATCTCGCCCTGCTCGATGCACCTGCGAGCAGTGAGAGCTCGAGCTCGGGGAGCCCCGCGGCCGAGGTGGCACGGTGAGCCCGACCTTCACCCGCGCCGCCAGGAGCAGCCGGATCGGGATCGCCAGTACCCTCGTCCTCGCCCTCGTGGCAGGCCTGCTCGTCTGGTTCGCGACGCGCTCGGAGGGTGAGGTGGTGCGCAAGGCCGACCTCAACGACGGGGGCATCTGGGTCTCGAACAGCTCGCAGGCCCGCTTCGGCCGGATCAACCAGGCCGCGCGTCAGCTCGACGCCGGCGTCCTCTCCGACGGCTCGCCCGGGTCCGGCCTCGACATCTTCCAGGACGGCGCGGCCGTCGTCGGCTACTCGAGGGCGAGCAACCAGATCACCCCGATCAACCCGGCCGAGGCCACGCTCGCCGAGTCGCAGTCGATCGTCCTGCCGAGGGCCATCCCCGCCACCGGCAACCGGGTCTACACCGCGCCTCCCGTCGACCTCCGAGGCGGCACCATCGCGATGGTCGACCCGGACAAGGGCCAGGTCCGCGCGCAGCGGGTCGTCGAGCGGGCCGGGATCTCCGGCCTCGACCAACTGCAGAGCCAGGCCAAGCCCCTCGTCACGGTCGGCGGCAACGCGGCCGTGGCGGTCGGCCAAGGCGGCACGGTCTATGCGCTCTCCGGCGAGAAGGGCGTCCTGGCCGTCCTGCACCCCGCCGGCACCGGGTTCGCCAAGCCCGTCGTCTCCACCCTCGGGTTCTCGTCGAAGTCCGCCCAGGTCACCGCGGTCGGCAGCCACTGGGTCGTCTTCGACTCGATGACCGGCCGCCTCTGGTCCGACCGGCTCGAGGGGCCGGTGCAGGTCTCCGTCGGCCGCGGCGGCGACCCGGGCTCACCGGCCTACGCCGCCCTCCAGCAGCCGGGACCCGACGCGCCATACGTCCTCATCGAGGACGCGGCCGGGCTCACGAGCGTGCCGATCGCCCCCGACGCGACGGGTGAGGCGGCCGGCGTCAAGGTCGTCGAGGCCCGACCCGGTGACGACGTCCTGCTCACCGCCCCGGTCCGCCTCGGCGCCTGCATCCACGGAGCCTGGGCCACGAGCAGCAAGGTCTTCTACGGCCGCAACTGCACGGGGCAGGGCCAGGCCGACACGGTCGACCTCGGGCCGAGCAGGGTCGGTGCCCCCCGCGTCGAGGGCGTGCGGCTCCGGGTCAACCGCGGCCTCATCGTGCTCAACGACCTCGACACCGGCGACGTCTGGGACGTCGAGGACGAGCACGTCAAGATCGACAACTGGAACTCCGTCATCCCGCCTCCTCAGACGGACAACAAGAACAGGCGCAAGGACCAGAACCTCATCGATGACGAGGTCAGCAAGACCCCGCCGCAGGCCAAGCCCGACACCATGCGGGTCCGCCCGGGCCGCACCTCGACCCTGCACGTCCTCGACAACGACTCCGACAGCTCGGGCTCGATCCTCTCGATCGCCCCGGGGGACGTGACCCGGCCCAACGTCGAGGGCATCACCGCCGCCCCCTCTGCAGACGGCCAGACGATCCAGGTCACCGTCCCTGAGGAGCCGGCCAGCAACCACTTCTGGTTCGACTACACCGTCAACAACGGCACCGGCGCCAAGAGCGGCCGCGCCACGGCCCGGGTCACCGTCGAGGTCGTCGGACCCGAGGTCAACACTCCGCCGCGGCTGCGCGAGGGCAGCGCCCAGCTGGCGAGGACGAAGTACCCCGTCGTCCGCAACGGCCAGGTCAAGGTCGGCGTTCTCGCCGACTGGCGCGACGGCGAGAACGACCCGCTCCAGATCCAGCCCGACGACCAGTCCGTCGGCGTCGACTCGGCCGGGACCATGACGGTCCGCGCCCCGGACCGGGCCGGCGAGCAGCAGGTCGGCTACGTCGTCGACGACAGCCACGGCGGTTCCACCAAGGGCACGACGACCATCACGGTCCTCGGCGACGACGACAAGCCGGTCCCGCCGCGGACCCAGCCCGACGTCATCCGCGGCGTCGTCGGCAAACCCGTCCAGCTGCAGCCGCTCGGCAACGACATTCCGGGCGCCGACCCGACGGACCCCGAGGCCCGGCTGCGGCTCGCAACCGATGTCAAGGGCCCCGGCTCGCTCGTCATCGACACGAATACCGACACGGGTGTGCTCACGGTGACCGGCCGGACGGCCGGCACGTCGACCTTGACGTATGCCGCCCAGTCGGGTTCCGGCGTCGCCGTCGGTCGCGTGCGGGTGGACATGTACGCCGACCCGGGTGCCGACCTGCCCCCCGTCGCGACGCCGGACAGTGCGGTGCTGCGGGGCCAGCTGCCGGTCCTCGTCGACGTGCTTTCCAACGACTACAGCCCGCGCAGCGACGTCATCGTCGTGCAGAAGGTCGAGACCGACGGGGCCTGGCTGCGCGCCTCCGTTTTCCAGGGCCGCTACGTCCGGGTCGAGGCGACAACCCCGCTCGCCGGGCAGAAGGAGCGGCGCGGCATCCTGCACTACACGATCAACGACGGCACGAAGTCCGCCGTGGGAGAGATCACCGTCGTGCAGAGGCCGCCGCTCGACAAGAGCGTGCGGCCCACGGTCGTGGACGACGAGGCGGTCGTCCGGGTCGGCGACGCCGTGACGATCCCCGTGCTCAACAACGACTCGATGACCGAGGGGATCCCGCTCAAGCTCGACCCGAGCGGGGTCAAGGTCGCCAAGGGCGGCGGCCAGGCCTTCGCCTCGGGCAGCGTCGTGCGCTACGTCCCGCCGGCGGGCAGGATCACCTCGCCTCAGACAGCGGTCATCGAGTACTCCGTCTATCCCGAGGGCCTGCGCGCCCGTGCCGCGACGGGCCGGGTCACCGTGACGATCAACCCGCTGCCGGACAGCGTCAAGAACCCGAACCGGCCGCCGACGGCGCGCAGCTTCTCGGCGAGTGTCACGGCGGGCGACACGATCTCGATCACCGTGCCCACCAGCGGCGTCGACCCCGACGGCGACCTCACCTTCGTCGGCGGGATCGTCGGCCAGGAGGGTGGTGCGGTCGACCTCCAGTACGGCCGGGTCCTGGGCTTCGGTGCGGCGACCATCCGCTACGAGGCCTACCCGCGCAGCGCCGGCACGGAGGTCATCCACTACCAGCTGCGCGACCGCTTCGGCGCGACCAGCGAGGGCTTCATCCGGGTCGGGGTCGTCCAGCCCGGCGACCCCCAGCCTCCGGTCGCCGTCGAGGACGACGTCGTCGCCGCTCCGGGCCGCACCGTCCACGTCGACCTTCTCGCCAACGACCTCATCTCCGCGGGGGACGTCGTGAAGTTCGAGGACTTCGCGGCGCTCAACGGCCCCGACACCCTCAAGGACTTCAAGAGGCAGAAGGACGACACGTTCAAGGTCGTCGCCCCGCCGGAGGGCCCGGCCAAGGTCATGACCTACGGCATCACGGACGGCCTCTTCGACCCCTCCCGGTCGACGGTCACCGTCCGCGGGCTCAAGAACTTCAACAACCCGCCGATCGCGGTCGACGACACAGCCGAGCCGAAGCCGGGCGAGACCACCGTCCTGGTCGACGCGCTCGCCAACGACCGGGACCTCGACGGCGACCACTCGAGCCTCCGCATCGTCAAGGTCGTCGGCGACGGCGCCGTCATCGAGCAGAACAAGGTGCGCATCACCCTGCGTCCGGAGGCTCGGGTGGTGCCGTACGTCATCGCCGATGCCGACGGTGCGACGGCGATGGCCCTCATCTACGTGCCCGCCGGCGACAACGGCCTGCCCTACGTCCTCGACGGCAAGGTCATCAAGATGAACGCCGACTCGACGGTCAAGGTCGACCTCGGCGACTACGTGGCCGACCCGCGCGGGGGGAAGGTCTCGCTCACCTCGCCCGACACCGTCTCGACCTCGCCGAAGGACTTCCTCCAGCAGCACGCCGACTCCGCGACCCAGCTGAGTCTCACCTCGCTCGGCTCGTACGTCGGGCCGGCAGCCGTCATGCTCGAGGTGACCAACGCGAAGGTGCCGGGGGACAAGACCGCACAGACGGCCTATGTCACGATCCCGGTGCAGATCGGTCCCGATGTCCCCGTGCTCCGCTGCCCCGCGTATGAGGTGCAGCTGGTAGCGGACGGACCCGCCCGCAGCGTCGACATCCCCCGCCTCTGCCACGCGTGGCTACCGGAGGGAATGGACGGCAGCAACGCCCGCTACGAGGCGTCGTGGTCGCAGGGCATCGACCGGGTCGACCTGACCCTGCAGGGTGCTGGCGGCCGCACGGTCGTGCTCAAGGCGCAGCCCGCGACCAAGGCCGGCTCGACCGGAGTCGTCACGGTCAAGGCGAAGGGTGGCGCGGAGTCCTTCCCGATCCGCGTCCGGATCACGAGCGCGCCCCCGATCGCGACACTGCGCCCCGCCCACATCGAGGGGCTCATCGCCGGCACGAGCGAGACGGTCAACCTCGGGCAGTACCTCGACAGCCCCCTCGGTGCACCGCGCTGCGAGCTCGTCTCCGCCCAGGTCACGAGCGGCACCGGCCTGTCGGTCTCGACGAGCGGCTGCAACGTCACCGCCAAGGCGTCTGAGCAGGCGCGCAACGACGGGCGCATCGACGTCCGCGTCACCGATGCCCCGGGCAGGCCATCCGCGATCGGCCAGATCACGGTGACGGTCCGGAGCAAGCCGGATGCGACCGACGCCCCGGTTGCCGTTGCGGACCGCATCCAGGGCGGGAGTGCCCGGGTCGACTGGCACCCGCCCGCCTACGACGGCGGCCTGCCGATCCTCGAGTACGAGGTGCGGGCCAACGGTGGGCCGACCCGGGCGTGCTCCGCCTCCCCGTGCACGATCGAGGGCCTGACGAACGGCCAGCAGTACACCTTCGCCGTGCGCTCTCGGAACGCCGTCGACTGGTCGGACTGGAGTGCCGAGTCGAACGTCGTCGAGCCCGACACGAAGCCGCAAGCGGTGTCGATCAGTGACGTCGTGGCGGGCGACCAGAAGCTGACGGTGAGCTGGACCGAGCCGAAGAACGACGGCAGTGCCGTCATCGAGTACCAGGTGCAGTACGTCAACATCGGCGGACAGGCCGGCGCGACGGGTCTCCGCAAGGTCACGGCGCCCGGCCTCTCGAGCGTCCTCACCGGCCTGGTCAACAACGACGCCTACCGGATCCGGGTCCAGGCCCGGAACAAGGCCGGCTGGGGACTCTACGGCCCCGAGGTCAAGGCGCAGTCATTCGGCAAGCCGGCCAGTGTGCCCGCGCCGACGCTCTCGCCCCGGACGCCGACCGCCGGAGACTCGAACGCGCAGGTGTCGGTGTCGTGGTCGGCCGTCGACCCGAACGGCCCACCGATCACCCAGTACGACGTCTACCGGCGCACCGGCTCGGGGGGCCACTGGGTCCACATCGGCAGCCGCTCCGGCGGGGAGTCGCGCGTCGTGAGCGACACCATCCCCTACAACGGGCAGACCGTCCAGTACACCGTCACCGCGACGAACGGCGGTCCGGCGACCTCCGCCCAGGCGAACTACTCGTCCTACCGGGCCGACGGCATCCCCGAGACCCCGACCCTGAAGTCGGTGACGACGCCGAGATCGGACCACGCCGCCAACGCGAGCTTCTCGCTCGGGTCGGCACGCTCGACCGGCTACACGTCGGTGCGGTGGCAGACCTCGGGCGGCCGGAGCGGGTCGTGGAGCTACACGTCCGGGATGTCCGGCGGCCGTGCGACGGACCTCGGCACGAGCCAGCAGACGATGCAGGTCCGGGCCTGCAACACGGCCGGCAACTGCTCACCCTGGTCGAACGCCGTGTCGTTCCACCCGTACGGCCCGACCCAGGGCGTCGGGGGGATCAGCGAGTCGCACAACAACTCCTCGATCACCTTCTCGTGGAGCAAGCCGGCCGACAACGGCAACGCCATCCAGGGCTACAAGGTCCGGGGGGACGTGAACGTCGACCTCGGACCGAACCAGACGTCCTACACCTTCACGGGCTTGGGCTACTCCCAGACGCGCACGATCAAGGTCACGCCCTACGCGAACCGGTCCGGCGACGGACCGACGGCGGGACCGAGGTCGGGCACGACCAACGCGGCACCGCCGCCGCCCCAGCCGACCGTCGACTGGGTGCGCCCCTCGGGCTCGACCGGCTATCGGCCGGGCTGCAGCAGCGGGGACTGTCAATGGATCCAGTACCACCTCAGCAACTTCCAAGGCGGCGGCTCGATCTACTGCACGTTCGACAGCAGCGACGGGACATGGCCGTACAACCGCGACGACGGCACGAACGGCTCGATCCAGCCCGGCAACGGCACGAACACCTCCGGCAAGTTCTTCGGCTTCGCAAAGGGCTGGGTCAAGGTCACCTGCTACGGCAGCAACGGGTCCGCCTCCTTCACGAAGAACCCGTGGGGTGGCTGAGGGACGACGCGCCAACCGCGCGCCGCGGCGGGAGCGAGCTCAGCGGCATACGACAGCAGTGCAACGAGACGACAGGAAGACGAGACCCATGAGCGGGGCCAGCCCCATCACCCAGGACCAGGTGACCTGGTTCGCCCAGACCTTCCAGCAGCTGGTCGGCAACATCGAGAAGGCCGTGCTCGGCAAGGAACACGTGACCCGGCTTGCCCTGACCTGCCTGCTCTCGGAGGGGCACATGCTGCTCGAGGACTATCCGGGCACGGGCAAGACCCAGCTCGCGCGGGCGCTGTCCGCGACGGTGCAGGGCTCGCACAGCCGGATCCAGTTCACGCCGGACCTGCTGCCGTCCGACGTGACCGGCGTGACCATCTACGAGCCGAGCAAGCAGGCGTTCGAGTTCCACCCCGGCCCGATCTTCGCCACAATCGTGCTCGCCGACGAGATCAACCGGGCCTCGCCCAAGACCCAGTCGGCGCTCCTCGAGGTGATGGAGGAGGGGCGCGTGACGATCGACGGCACGGCGCACTCGGTCGGGCAGCCGTTCATGGTTCTCGCGACGCAGAACCCGATCGAGCAGGCCGGCACCTACCGGCTGCCGGAGGCCCAGCTCGACCGCTTCCTCATGAAGGCCTCGGTCGGCTACCCCGACCACGAGGCGACGATCGCGGTCCTCGCCGACGCGAAGACCCGTGACCGGGCGGGGCGGCTGCAGCCGCTCATCGCGAGCAGCGTCATCGTCGACATGGCCCGGCTCGCCGACGAGGTCCACGTCGATCCGGCGATCCTCGGCTACGTGAGCCGGATCGCGGAGGAGTCCCGGCGGCACCCGTCGCTCAAGCTCGGCCTGTCCGTGCGTGGCTGCCTCGCCTACGTCCGGTGTGCGAAGACCTGGGCGGCCTCCCAGGGCCGGACCTACGTCATCCCCGACGACATCAAGGTGCTCGCCGAGCCGGTCCTGTCGCACCGGCTGCTGCTCTCGGCCGAGGCGCAGTTCGCCGGCACCTCCGTCGACCAGGTCATCGACCAGATCCTCGGCCAGATCACCCCGCCGTCGGAGCGCGCGTCGGCGTGAGCGAGGGGACCGTGAGCCAGATGGCGGGTGCGACGAGCCGGGGGATCCGGCAGCTCACCCAGCCGCTGACGCAGACGCTGACCCAGGCGGCGCAGCAGGCGCGCCCGGTGTGGCGGCCGGTCGTTGGCGTGCTGCGCTGGGTCTCGCCGCTCGGCTGGGCGATCCTGGCGCTCGGGGTCGCGTGCTGGCTCATCGGCGCGCGCTGGGGCTGGACCGAGCTGCTCATGGTCGCCGCGGCCGCGCTCGTCCTCGTCGCCGTCTGCCTCGTCCTCGCCCTCGGCCGGACCCGCGTCACGGTAGACGCCGAGGTCGACCCGCGGCGCGTCATCGTCGGAGAGCCGGCCACCGGCCGGGTCATCGTGCGCAACGAGGGCCGCGCGCCGATGCTGCCCCTCCTCGTCGAGCTGCCCGTCGGGTTGTCCGCGGCCCGGTTCGTCCTGCCGCCGCTCACGGCCGGCACCGCCCACGAGGAGCTGTTCGTCGTGCCGACCAGCCGCCGCGGCGTCATCCAGATCGGGCCGGCGACGACGGTCCAGGGCGACCCGCTCGGGCTGATGCGCCGCACGCTGCGCTGGACCGAGCAGACGGAGCTCTTCGTCCACCCTCGCACGGTCGCGCTCGAGTCGCTGGGCGCCGGCCTGCTCCGCGACCTCGAGGGGTCGACGACCGAGGACGTCTCGATGAGCGACCTCGCCTTCCACGCGCTGCGCGAGTACCAGCCCGGCGACGACCGTCGCCACATCCACTGGCGGTCCTCCGCGAAGGCCGGCAGGCTGCTCGTCCGGCAGTTCCTCGACACCCGGCGCTCGCATGTCTGCATCGTCGTCGACCCCGACCCCGAGCAGTACCGGTCAGGGTACGGGCGCTCCGGCGTCTCCGGCGACGCCGCGGAGCAGGAGCGTGACATCCACTCGGCCAATGCGCCGAGTGCCGTCGACGCGGACGTCGAGACGGCGATCTCCGTCGGCAGCTCGATCATGGTGCGCGTCGCCCTCGACGAGCAGGACGTGACGATCGTCTGCGGCGACCATTCCGCGGCGCGGACCCTGCCGCAGGTCGGCCTCGACGCGATGTCGCGCGTCGTGCCCGGCCCGGTCGACCTGCTCGCCTCCGCGCTCGCGGCGGCGGAGGCCGCCCCCGACACCAGCACCTGCTTCATCGTGACCGGCCCGCACCGGCCGTTCGTCGAGCTGCAGCGGGCAGCCGGGCAGTTCCCGCCGGAGGTGAGCAAGGTGATCGTCGTCGTCGACCCGGATGCGACCCACGGCATCCGGCACGGCGGTGGCCTCGTCATCCTCACCCTCGCGCGGCTCGAGGAGCTGCGCCTCCTCCTCGTGGCAGGAGTGGCGAGATGAGCAGCATCCCCGCGCCGCCGACCCTGCGCGAGGCCGGGCCGTCGCTCGGCGAGCGGTTCCGTGGCGGCGTCGCGCGGCTCCGTCCCGGTGTCCCGCAGCTCGTCGACGCCGGCTTCACCGTCGTCCTCGTCGGCCTTGCGCTCATCGGCTTCCGGACGACCTTCTTCGGCCTGGCCTGGCTCTGGGTCGGCCTCGCGGGCCTGGTCATCGGCCTGCTCACCGCCCACGTCGGCGCGACGTTCCGCTGGCCGGGGCTCGCCACGGGGGTCGCCAGCGCAGCGGCCTACCTGCTGCTGGCCGGCCCGATCGCCGTGCGCGAGGACCTCATCGGCGGCGTGCTCCCCTCCATGACGAGCTTCCGGACGCTTGTGCACAGCGCCGTGCCGGGCTGGAAGGAGCTGCTCACCGCCCTGCCGCCGGTCGACTCGGAGGGCCCGTACCTCGCGCTGCCCTTCCTCTTCGGGCTCGTCGGCGCCACCCTCACGTATGGCGTGTCGCGGCGCTGGTCGGGCGCGCTCCTGGCGCTCGTGGCGCCGCTCGCGCTCCTCGTCGCCTCGATCACCCTCGGCACCCTCACCCCGGCGTCCTATGCGCTGCAGGGCGCGGTCTTCTCCCTCGCCGCGATCGGCTGGGCCGCGCTGCGGAGCAACCGCAACCGCCCGGCCCTGCAGAACGGTGCCGGCCGCACCACCCGAAGCGTGACGACAGCCGTCCTGCTCGGTGTCGCGACGGCCGGTGGTTTCCTCCTCGGGCCCCACCTGCCCGGAGCAGACGACTCCGACCGGACCGTGCTGCGGACCGGCCTCGTCCCGCCGTTCGACGTGTCCCGCTACCCGAGCCCGGTGGCCGGCTTCCGCCAGTACACGAAGCCGAACCCGGCCGGGCGGTGGGACCAGACGCTGCTCACCGTCCAGGGCCTGCCCGACGGCGCGCCCATCCGCTTCGCGACCCTCGACTCGTATGACGGAATGGTCTGGGGCGCCGGCAGCCTCGCCAACGAAGGCGACGGCGACCAGGGCTCCGGCTTCCGGAAGGTCGGCAGCCATATCGCCTCGCCGGACGCCGTCGGCGAGGTGGTGCAGGCGACCATCACGGTGCCAGCCGGCGGCTATGACGACGTGTGGCTCCCGACGGTCGGTGACGTCACCGGCGTCGACTTCAGCGGTGGTCGTGCGGAGACGCTGCGCCGGGAGCTGCGGTTCAACATCGACACGAACACCGGCGTCCTGCCGGTGAAGCTCGCCGCGGGCGACCGCTTCACGATCACGGCGCGAATGCCGTCGGGGACCGGCAGCCTGCCGAAGCAGGTCGACCTCGACTCCGGCTCGCTCGTGGACACCCAGCCGCTCACCTTCCTCGAGGACCGCGTGGAGCAGTGGACCCGCTCGGCGGACGACCCGTGGGCACAGGTCGTCGCGATGACGAAGGCCATGCGCGACGGCGCATACACAGACGGGGGGGCGCCCGGGACCTACCAGAACGTCTTCCTCCCGGGCCACTCTCTGGCGCGGATGGCGATGTTCTTCAAGTCGAGCCAGCTCGCCGGCAACGACGAGCAGTACGCCGCGGCCCTCGCGCTCGCGGCGAACCGGCTCGGCATCCCGACCCGGGTCGTGCTCGGGGCGATCCCGGGGGCCGGCGGCGCCGTCAAGGGCAAGGACGTGCACGCCTGGGTCGAGGTGCGCACCACGACCGGCGCCTGGCAGACGGTCCTGCCCAAGGAGTTCCTGCCGGACTACAACAAGCAGCCGGACCAGGTGATCCGCAAGTCGGACGAGAAGAAGACCGGCGTCCAGGTGCCGCCGCCCGCCGTGCAGAACCCGCCGAGCGTCCTGCAGGGTCCCGACCAGGCGCAGAACGCGACCCAGCTGCACCGGCCGCAGAAGAACGACGACAACCCGCTCAACCCCGACAACTGGCCCGACTGGCTGCGCTGGCTCCTCTTCGTCCTCGGCGGCCCGGTCCTGTTCGTGCTGTTGGTCTATGGGGTGATGCGGCTCGCGAAGGCGGTCCGTCGTCGGCGCCGCCGCACGGCGGGGGCGACCTCGACCCGGGTCACCGGCGGCTGGCGAGAGATCGTCGACACCGCGCGTGACCTGCGAATGCCGTTGCCGGCCATGGCGACCCGCCTCGAGCAGGCGCACGCGCTGGAGGCCCATGTGACGGGTCCGGCGGCCGAGCGCCCGAGCCCGGTTGTCGACGGCGCGGTGATGGGGGCGCCGGCAATGGTGGTCGAGGACACACCGGACCCGGTCCTCGAGCGCCGCCGCGCCCTCGCCCTCGTCTCCCTCGCCGAGTCGGCCAACGCCCTTGTCTTCGACGTGACCGAGCCGACCCACGAGGAGGTTGCCGCCTTCTGGGCGGACGTCGACACGGCGCGCAAACGCCTGCGGTCACAGGGGAGCTGGTGGCAGCGCCTCCGGGCCGACTTCTCGCTCAAGACGTTCCGCCCGTCAGGTGAGGGTATGCCGCTCATTCCGGTCCCGAGGGCGACGTCGCGTTCCGCTCGCCACCGACCGTCGAGCGGCCATCGACCGTCGAAGGGCCGCCAGCCGTCGAAGGGCCCCATCGCAACGGGCAGCCGGTCCGCCCCGAGTGAGCGGAAGCGAGCACGGCGTCATACCAAGGAATCGAGAAGAGGCGACACGTGAAGCTGAAGTTCGTCCTCCGCACGGGCGACCGGGAGACCGACCTCGTCGCGACCACAGACTCGGCCACGACGGTCGGTGACCTCGCCGGCCACCTCGCAAAGGCCGATCCGTATCGCTCGACGGTGCTCGGGAGCGACCAGCCGATGACGCTCGCACTCGTTGACCAGGACATGCGTGGGCTCGACCCGCGCGCGACCGTCGCCGAGAGCGGGCTGACGTCGGGGGACCGCGTCACCGTGACTCGGGCAGGTGAGGGTTTCGTCGACCGGGGCCGGCCAGCCGCTGTGGCCCGGATCCGCAGCGGCCCCGACGCCGGGCGGGAGTTCCAGCTGGCGCGGGGCACCGCTTACATCGGCCGCGGCCGCGGCTGCGAGATCCGCCTGACTGACGAGTCAGTGTCGCGCCGGCACGCGAAGCTCGTCGTGCAGGAGGTCATCGAGGTCGTCGACCTCGGCTCGGCGAACGGCATCACCGCTGCGGGACAACCGGTTTCGCGGACCCAGCTGCGGCCCGGCGACGTCGTCCAGCTGGGCGACACGGAGCTCGAGGTGTTCCTGCACGGTGCCGACGCCGGGACGCGGCCCGGCAGCGGCGTGCTGTCCGGTGACAGCGGGACCGTGGCGTTCTCCCGGTCGCCGCGAGTCGCGCCGCGCTACGTCGGCGAAGAGTTCCACGTCCCGGAGCTGCCAGACCGCGGCCGGTCGAACCCGATGCCGATCGTCGCGATGGTCGTGCCGCTGCTCATGGGTGTCGTCATCTTCGCGATGACACAGAGCCCGTACTCGATCGTGTTCATGCTGATGATGCCGCTGATGATGGCTGGCACGTACTACGAGGCCCGACGGCAGCAACGCAAGGACTACGCCGAGGCCATGGCCGCCTTCCGCGATGACCTCGCGCTCCTGTCCGACCGGATCCAGTCTCGGCTCCGGCTCGAGGCGGAGACCCGGCGCGCCGAGCACCCCGGCTCGGCAGGGTGCCTCACGGCGATCCGCGACCGCAGTGCGCTGCTGTGGACCCGCCGCCGAGACGGCGACGGCTACGGCGAGCTGCGACTCGGCACCGGCACCCGGGCGTCACGCTCGACGATCAAGATGCCCTCCGTTGGCCGGTCGAAGGCCGAGGCATGGCTGGAGGTGTCCGAGGAGCTGAGCGGGCTCGAGGTCGTGACGGACGTTCCGGTCGTCGCCTCGCCCCTCGAGACCGGGGCGATCGGCGTGTGCGGACCACGCAGCAACGCCCTCGGTGCCGCCCGGTCCGTGGTCACACAGGCGGTTGCGCTCCACTCGCCCGCCGACCTCGTGGTCACCGCGTTCGCCTCGGGTGCGACGTCCCGCGAGTGGGACTTCCTCAAGTGGCTACCGCATACGACCTCGCCGCACAGCCCCGTCGGAGTCGCCCACCTCGCGGCCTCGCAGCCCTCCTGCTTCGCACTCGCTGATGCGCTCGACGACCTCATCGCCGGCACCGGGAGCGGGGTCGGCCCTGCGTCGGCCGCCTC
>NZ_JBQCCV010000287.1:0-27434 GCF_051961875.1 Intrasporangium sp.
CGATCGGCGGCGAGTCGGGCTGGTCGCGACTCGTGGCCGCCGCGCGACGTGCGGGGCTCGGCATCGTCGTCGACATCGTGCCCAACCACATGGCCGTGCCCGTGCCCGAGAATCGCAACCGGCCGCTGTGGTCGGTCCTCAAGGAGGGCCGCGCGTCCCGCTATGCGGGCTGGTTCGATGTCGACTGGGAGGCAGGCGAGGAGCGCGTCGTCCTGCCGGTCCTGGGTGGTCGCCTCGACGAGATCCTCGCGGCCGGCGAGCTGACGCTCGACCGGCTCGGCGCCGAGGAGGTGCTTCGCTACTACGACCACGTCTTCCCGCTCGCCCGGGGAACGGCCGGTAGGCCGCTCAGCGCGCTCCTCGAGGCCCAGCACTACCGCCTGGCCTCCTGGCGGGAGGCGGACGCGCTCAACTACCGGAGGTTCTTCGACGTCACCTCGCTCATCGCCGTGAGGGTCGAGGATCCTGCCGTCTTCGACGCGACGCACGCCCGGATCGTCGACATGGTGCGCGCCGGGCAGGTCGAGGGGCTGCGGATCGACCACCCTGACGGGCTTGCCGACCCTCAGGGGTACCTCGGGCTGCTGCGCGAGGCGACCGAGGGGGCTTGGGTCGTCGTCGAGAAGATCCTCGAGGGCGACGAGCGGCTGCCGGGGGACTGGGCCTGTGCCGGGACGACGGGCTACGACGCCCTGCTCCGGGTGGGCGGCCTCTTCGTCGACCCGGAGGGTGCCGAGCCGCTTTCCGGCCTCGCGACCGGACTCCTCGGTGAGCACCAGGACCTCGCGGCGATGACCGTCGCCGCGAAACGTCACGTCATCGAGCACGTCCTCGGGTCCGAGATGGCGCGCCTCCTGCGCCTCGTGACGCGTGCCCTGCCCGACCTCCCGCCGGCCCCGGCGCGTGCCGCGCTCGAGGCACTCCTCGTCGGGATGGACCGCTACCGGGTCTATGTCCGACCGGGCGAGCCCGCGAGCGCGGCGGCCGTCGCCGAGCTCGGCGCGGTCGCGGACCGGGCGCTCGCGGCCGACCCCGAGCTTGACCCGGCCGTCGTCGCGGCCCTCGTGGACCTCGCGCTCGACCGGCCCGTGGGGGCCGACGACGAGGCCAGGGGCGACTTCTGCGTCCGCTTCCAGCAGACGTGCGGGCCCGTGATGGCCAAGGCGGTCGAGGACACCGTCTTCTACCGCTACGTCCGGCTCACCGGGCTCAACGAGGTCGGCGGCGACCCCGCTCACATGGGCACGTCGGTCGCCGGGTTTCACTCGTACGCAAGGCGGCTCGTTCGTGACATGCCAGACACGATGACCACCTTGTCGACGCACGACACGAAGCGCTCGGAGGACGTGCGGGCCCGGCTCGCGGTCCTGTCCGAGCGGCCCGAGGCCTGGGGCGACTGGGTCCGGGAGGCGCGCGCGATGACGGCGGCCCGGCGCCCCGGGCGGCTCGATGCGCTCACCGAGTACCTCGTCTGGCAGTCCCTCGTCGGCGCCTGGCCGATCGATGCCCCCCGGCTGGTCGAATACGGCCTGAAGGCGGTCCGGGAGGCGAAGCTGCACACCTCGTGGACGGACCCCGACGACGGCTACGAGCAAGCGGTCGAGGACTTCGCCCGGCTCGTGACGACGGACGGCACGGTCGCGACGCACGTCGAGTCCTGGCTCGGCGGCACCTCCCGGGAGACCCGCGCGAACGTGCTCGGGCAGAAGCTCGTCCAGCTGACGATGCCGGGCGTCGCCGACGTCTACCAGGGCACCGACCTCGTCGACCTCTCCCTCGTGGACCCGGACAACCGGCGGCCGGTCGACTGGGCCGCGCATAGGGAGCGGCTGGCCCGCCTCGACGCCGGTGCGCCCCCGGCAGACCTCTCCGACGAGAAGCTGCTCGTGACGGCCGCCGCGCTCCGGCTGCGCCGTGAGTGCCCGGAGGCGTTCGTCGGTCCCGAGGGAGACCACACGCCGCTCGAGAGCGGCTCCGACCACGTCATCGCCTTCGCCCGCGGCGCGGCGGGGGCGCCGGACGTGGCGGTGCTGGCCACGCGGCTGGCCGGACGCCTGGCGGATGCAGGCGGGTGGGGCGCGGCGACGGTGACGCTGCCCCAAGGGCCCTGGCACGATGTGCTGCGTGACACCGTGGTGGACGGCGGCGAGGTGCCGCTCGAGTCGGTCCTGCCGCTGACCGGCCTACCGGTCGCGCTCCTGGTGCGCGACGGGGTGGGCACCGCGACCCCCACCGGGTAGGGGACCGGCATGACTGCTTCCGACTTGCGTGTCTGGGCCCCGTCGGCCGATGACGTCGTCGTCGAGGTCGCTCGCCTCGGGGACGAGCCGACCACTCATCCGATGACCCGAGACGGCGATGGCTGGTGGGAGGGGCAGCGACCCGACGACGAGCCACTTGACTACGCCTTCCGGCTCGACGGCGGTGAGCCGCGGCCCGACCCTCGCAGTGCCTGGCAGCCGCACGGCGTCCACGGGCCGAGCCGGACCTTCGACGCCGCGGCGTTCGAATGGTCGGACGCGGGCTGGGCCGGCACGCGCGGCGGCGCTGGAGTGCTCGGAGGGGTCGTCTACGAGCTGCACGTCGGCACCTTCACCGAGGAGGGCACGCTCGACGCGGCCATCGCGCACCTGCCCCACCTCGTCGACCTCGGCGTGGACCTCGTCGAGGTCATGCCGGTCGGCGCCTTCGGCGGCACCCCCGGCAGGGGCAACGACGGGGTCCAGCCGTATGCCGTCCAGGACGCCTACGGGGGACCGGCGGCGCTGCAGCGCTTCGTCGACGCCTGCCACGCGGTGGGGCTCGGCTTCTGCCTCGACGTCGTCTACAACCACCTCGGACCGACCGGCAACTACCTGGCCGAGTTCGGCCCCTACTTCACCTCCGAGCACGAGACGCCGTGGGGCCAGGCGGTCAACCTGTCCGGACCGGGCAGCCACGAGGTGCGCCGCTGGGTCGTCGACAACGCCCTGCGCTGGTTCCGGGACTTCCATGTCGACGCCCTCCGGCTCGACGCCGTCCATGCCCTGCACGACGACTCAGGTCGCCACCTCCTCGCTGAGCTCTCGGACGAGGCGGCCGCACTCGCACGAGAGCTCGGCCGGCCGCTCGACCTCATCGCGGAGAGCGACCTCAACGACGCGCTGATGGTCACGCCCACCCGTCAGGGTGGGTTCGGCATGACGGCCCAGTGGGACGACGACATCCACCATGCGCTCCATGTCGCCCTGACCGGCGAGCGGACGGGCTACTACCAGGACTTCGGCGGCGGGACCGAGGCCTGGCCGCTGGGTGGCCCGCTGTCCGTCCTCGCCAAGACGCTGACCGAGGTCTTCCTCCACGACGACCGGACCTCGACGTTCCGTGGCCGTCGGTGGGGGCGGCCGGTCGACCGCCAGAGGTTCTCCGGGCACCGCTTCCTCGCCTACCTGCAGACGCACGACCAGGTCGGCAACCGCGCGACCGGGGACCGCATCTCCGACTCGATCACGCCGGGCCAGCAGGCCATCGGTGCCGCGATCTATCTGCTGTCCCCCTACACGGCCATGGTCTTCATGGGCGAGGAGTGGCGCGCCGGCACGCCCTTCCGGTTCTTCACGTCGTTCGAGGAGGAGGGGCTCGCCGAGGCCGTCCGCACGGGGCGACGCCGCGAGTTCGTCGCCCACGGCTGGGCCGCGAGCGATGTCCCCGACCCCCAGGACCCCGTGACGCGCCGGGCGTCGGTGCTCCGCTGGGACGAGCCGGCCCGCGAGGGCCACGCCGACATGCTTGCCTACTATCGCCGGCTCATCGAGGTGCGCCGCACCGAGCCGGACCTCACATCGGGCGATCTCACCGCTCTCGACGTCCGGTGCGACGACGACCGGGGCTGGCTCGTCATGCGGCGCGGAGACATCTCGGTAGCCGCCAACTTCGCTGCGGACGCGCAGACGCTCCCGTTGCACGGCAACGCGTGGGAGACCCTCGCGAGCTGGGGCGAGCACCACACCGAGGTGAGCGGCATACGGCTCGACGGCCACGCCGTCGCCGTGGTCAGGACGATTTGACCCGGATCATGCCCTCCTGGGCGACCGTCGCGACCTATGTGCCGTCCCGCCGGAACATGTGCCCGATGCCGAGACCGCGGCCGCTCTCGGCCGACGGGGACGAGAGGGTATAGAGGAGCCATTCGTCGAGCCGTGCCTCACGGTGGAACCACATCGAGTGGTCGAGGCTCGCGACGCGGAGGTTCGGGTCGCCCCAAGTGAGGCGGTGCCGCTGCAGGACCGGCTCGAGCAGGGAGTAGTCCGAGCAGTAGGTCAGCACGGCGGCGTGGAGCAGCGGGTCGTCCGGGAGGGCACCGACGGCCCGCATCCAGATGTGCTGCTCCGGCACCGGCTCGGCGTCGGAGGCGAAGTAGGCGGACATCTCGACGGGCCGGTGCTCGATGGGCCGCTGGCGGATGACCGCCTCCGCGGTCGGGGCTTCCATGGCCTGGAGGATGTCCGCCAGCGTGCGCAGCTCCTCCGGGTCGGGGACGGAGGGCATGGGGATCTGGTGGTCGACGCCGCCCGAGCGCTTCTGGAACGACGCGTTGAGCGACATGATCGGGGCGCCCTTCTGGATCGCGTGGACCCGGCGCGTCGAGAACGAACGGCCGTCGCGCATCTCCTCGACCGCGAAGCGGATCGGCAGGGTGTCGTCGCCCGGGCGCATGAAGTAGCCGTGCAGCGAGTGGATCGGGCGGGGCCCGGTCCCGTCGACGTCACCGACCGTGCGGCCCGCCGCGATGACGCACTGGGCGAGGACCTGGCCACCGAAGACCCGCCCGTGTGCCTGCTTCTGGCTCTTGCCCTCGAAGACCCGCGCTGAGGTCGCGCCGATCGCAGCAGCCGCATCCTGACCGTGCAGTCCCGTCACCGAGATCTGGGCCGTGCCGAGCTCGGCGAGGTCGAGCACATCGAGCAGGTCGGCAAGCTGGGGCAGCTCGATCTGGTTGTCCGTCACGGAAAGCCACCCTAGCCAGATTCGCGGCGCCCGCCCCCTCCGGTCAGGCCTCCACGGCAAGCGTGAGCGGGAGCACGCCGGGGGCACCGGCCTCCCGGAGCGCCTCGGCCGCGCACGTGAGCGTCCAGCGCGAGTCCGCGACGTCGTCGACGAGCAGGACCGGCCCGGGTATGCCGCTGAGTCGGCCCTGCAGGTCGCGGCCGACCGCGTGCCGTCCCCAGACGCCGGCGAGCCGGAACGCGCTGTTGCCACCGGGCTCGCCCGTGGGTCCGCCGTCGACGAGGTCGAGCTCGCCGAGGACGGGGAGGCGGCCGAGGCGGCCCAGCTGCTCGGCCAGGGAGCGGACCAGCATGGGACGTCGCCGCGCGGGCACCGTGACGATGGCGACCGGCCGCTCGGCCCAGTCCCAGCCGGCGAGCACCGCGACGCAGGCACGGACGACCGGCTCCGGCACCTCGGCATCCTCGCCGCGCAGCAGCTCGCGCAGTCGCTGGCCCCACCCGAGGTCGCTGAGCCGGGCCACGGCCCGCCCGGGCGCCATGGCGACGTCCGGACCGATCCGGCCCTTGCGCGGGACGCCGAGGCGGTCCATGCCGCTCGGCCACTGCGCCCGTGGCTCAATGACCACCCCCGGCCTCTCGAGCCGCTCGCTCGCGACGCGGAGGGCCGCGTCGGGCAGCGTCGCGTCGAACCAGGGCCCGGTGCAGGTGTCGCACCGCCTGCACGGGGCTGCCGACTCGTCGTCGAGGCACTGCTGCAGGAAGGCCATCCGGCAGGTCGTCGTCCGCTCGTAGTCGATCATCAGCCGCTGCTCGCGCTCGCGCGCCTCGGACACCCGCGTGTAGCGCTCCGCGTCGTAGGTCCACGGGGCGCCCGTCGCGGCCCAGCCACCCTGGACCCGCTGCACGGCACCGTCGACGTCGAGGACCTTGAGGAGCAGCTCGAGCCGCGTCCGGCGGATGTCGACGATCGACTCCAGGGCGACGGTCGAGAGGGGCTTGGGGGAGTCGGCCAGGGCGCGCAGCACGGCGTCGGCCTGGTCCTGCCGGGGCATCGAGGCAGACGCGAAGTAGCGCCAGATGTCCTTGTCCTCCGCCCCGGGCAGCAGCAGCACGTCGGCTCGGGCCGTCGCCCGGCCGGCACGGCCCACCTGCTGGTAGTAGGCGACGGGCGAGGCGGGCGCGCCGAGATGGATGACGAAGCCGAGGTCGGGCTTGTCGAAGCCCATGCCGAGCGCGCTCGTCGCGACGAGGGCCTTGATCTCGTTGTCGCGCAGGGCCTCCTCGAGGCGGATCCGCTCGGCCGGCTCGGTGCGGCCGGTGTAGGCAGCCACCTCGTGCCCGGCCTCACGCAGGGCGGTCGCGACGTCCTCGGCGGCGGCGACGGTGAGGGCGTAGACGATGCCGCTGCCGGTCATCTCGCCGAGGTGCGCGATGAGCCAGGCGAGCCGTTGCTCCGGTGCACCGAGCGGCATGACGCCGAGGCGGAGCGACTCGCGGGCGAGCGGCCCACGCAGGGTCAGCACGTCGCGCCCGCCGGCTCCCAGCTGCTCGACGACGTCGGTGACGACGCGGGCGTTGGCGGTCGCTGTCGTCGCGAGGACGGGGGTCTCCTCGGGCAACGAGGTGAGCAGGTCGCGGATGCGCCGGTAGTCGGGGCGGAAGTCGTGGCCCCAGTCGCTGATGCAGTGTGCCTCGTCGACGACGAGCAGGCCGCACGACCGGGCGAGGGCCGGTAGCTGCTCGTCGCGGAAGCGGGGGTTGTTGAGCCGCTCGGGGCTGACGAGGAGGACATCGACCTCACCACGCGCCAAGGCCGCCGAGACCGCTCCCCACTCGTCGGCGTTGGTCGAGTTGAGCGTGACGGCCCGGATGCCGGCCCGCTCGGCCGCCGCGATCTGGTCGCGCATGAGAGCGAGCAGGGGGGAGACGATGACCGTCGGCCCAGCCCCCTCGGCGCGGCGCAGCCCGGTCGCGACGAAGTAGACGGCGGACTTGCCCCAGCCGGTGCGTTGCACGACGAGGACCCGACGGCGCCCCGCGACGAGCTCCTCGATCGCCTCGAGCTGCCCGTCGCGGAAGTCCGCGTCGGGCCGCCCGACGAGACGGTGGAGCTCGGTCAGCGCGCGCTCGCGCAGGTCTGTCGTGACTGGCATGGCACCCAACCTACGTCGGGGCACCGACCGAGCTCGGCGGCATACCTGCCGGCTGTGGACTGGCGCGGGCTGGAAGGATGGCGCCATGACCACCCTCGAGCTCCCGTATGCGGCTCACGTGGCCCTGCGCTGGTCGGACATGGACGCCTACGCGCACATCAACAACGTCCAGTTCCTGCGGCTGCTCGAGGACGCCCGCGTCATCGCCTTCCGCGACTGGTTCGACCAGGACCGCTCGCTGCTCGACGAGGGAGTGCTCGTCTCGCGGCACGAGATCGAGTACCGGCGGCCGCTGGGTTTCCGCCCAGAGCCGGTGCGCGTCGAGATGTGGGTGTCGCGGATCGGCGGGGCGGGCTTCGACGTGGCCTACATCGTGACCGACCCCGAGGGGGTCGGCGACGAGATCTACGCGGTCGCGGAGACGGAGCTGGCGCTCTACGACTTCGCCACGGCGTCACCCCGGAGGATGCGTCCGGAGGAGCGGGCCTCCCTCGAGGCGGTGAAGGGCGTGCCGGCGCCGCTGCGGAGGAGGCGGCGGTGACGACGATCGAGTTCAACGACGAACGGGTGCAGGCCGACTTCGCCACCTTCATCGGCCGCGCGCGGCACGTCAGCGTGGACGGTGCGGTGCGGATCCAGACGCTCGGGCCGATGCTCGTGCTGACCGTCGCCGTCCTCGACGCGGCCGGCCTGCTGGGTGATGGCAGGGTCCTCGGGATGCGGATCATGCCCGTGGCCGGGGGTGCGCCGGTCGACGCCACCGTGCCGCTCGCCGCGGTCTCGGACCGCCTGGCCCGCGCCACCACGGGGACGAGCTTCCCGATCCCGCCCACCACGGTCGGCCCGGCCTGGGCGGGGGTCACGCCGCCGCGCGGGGGCTGGGAGCGGGTCGGCGAGGTCGACTGCACGGACCTTGACCGAGCGGCCAGGCGGGGGATCGAGGTGGTCGCGCATGCGGTCCCCGACCGAGCCGGTTCCCTCGCTGTCGAGGAGGTGCGGCGCCGGGTGTGGAGCGAGCCGACCGAGACGGTGCCGCCCGTGCCCTCGGGGATGGCGTTCGCCGCACACACCTTGGGATTCACGCACCCGGGCGAGCAGGCAGCGGTGACGATGCACGGGCCCTGGACCCGCCTCAGCACGAGCCGAGGGCACGTCCTCGCACGGTGAGCCGGCCGGATGGGTCCGGCAGGGTCAGTTCCCGCTCCACGCGTCGCGGCTCGTCAGGACGTCCTTGAGCACGTCGATGCGGTCGCTGACGAGCCCGTCGACCCCGAGGTCGAGCAGCCGGTCCATCTCGGCCGCGTCGTCGACGGTCCAGACGTGCACGTGCTTGCCGTGGCGGTGCGCGACCTCGACGAGCTTAGGGGTGACGACCGCGACCGTCCGTCCGCCCGGCGTGATCACCGTGGGCACCTGGAAGACGTCTGCCGGGGTGCGGAGCATCCGGGAGACCCAACGGGGGCCGAGCACCATGAGGGCGGCACCGGGCCTGGACGCGGCCGTCGCCACCCGGCCCGCGCTCAGCCGGCGGAACCGGGTGATGAGCCGCTGCGAGAAGGAGCCGATGCAGAAGTCGTCGACGAGGCCGCGTGACCGGATGAGCTCCCACGTCGGCTCGGCCGTGCCGGGGGCCTTCAGGTCGATGTTGAGCTTGATGCCCGGCAGCTCGTCCAGGACCTCGGTGACGAGCGGAATGCGCTCATGGCCGTGGATCTTCGCCTGCCTGATCTCGCTCCACGGCATGTCCTTGATGAGCCCGCTGCCGTCAGTCACCCGGTCGAGCCGGTCGTCGTGGAAGGCGATCAGCTGCCCGTCGAGCGTCACGTGCACGTCCGTCTCGAGGTGGGTGTAGCCCAGCGAGACGGCGTTGCGGAAGGCCGTGAGGGTGTTCTCGAGGCCGAGGTTCGGCCCGTAGAGCGCGCCGCCGCGGTGCGCGAGCGCGAGCGGGGTCGGCTTCAGGTAGGGCCGCGACGACATGGGGGCGACTGTAGCGACGAGCGGGCCTCAGGTGCTGGATTCCGTGCCGAGCGGAACCTCGACGCAGTCCGAGACACACGCGGACGCGTCCTGCGTCGGTCTAGCGGCGGGGGTCGGGGCAGGCCGGTGCAGCACGGCCCGTGACGGCGTGACCACGAGCGTCCCCGCCTCGCCCGCGGCAGCCACCTCCGCCGTCCCGTCGACGAAGAGCGAGTGGTCCCCGACAGCCCTGGGCGGCCAGGCGAGGGTCACCTGGGGGCGGGCCGCGGCGTTCTCGAGTGTCCGGCGCCCGAGCCCGGTGACCCGAACGACGCGGTCCTCGACGAGGGGTTGGACCGCGACGAGGTGCGCGGCGCCGCCGTCGGTGACGGTGACGAGGTAGGCGAAGTCATGCCGGCTCGCAGCATCGGCGAGCTCGGCCAGGTCGACCGGGATGCTCATGCCACCACGCTAGGCCGGGACCGGCGTCGTTTCGACCCGGCCGTCAGGACCAGCGGGCCCACACGCTCGTGTCTGTCGGCACCTGCCCGTCCTCCAGGGGACCGGAGGTCACGATGACCTCGGCGCCCTTCGGCAGCTGCACCGGCTCCTCGCCGAGGTTCGCCAGCACGAGAACGCGGTCCCCGTCGGGACCGACGGCTTCGAGCGCGACGACGTCAGCGCCATACCCCTCGACGAGGGCGAGGGAGGCGCGTCCGAGGCCGAGCTGTGCCCGCGTGGCGAGGAGCGTCCGGTAGAGCTCGAGGGTCGACCCGGCGACGCCGCGCTGCTGGTCGACGGCGTACCGACCGTAGACCTCCGGCTGGGGCAGCCAGGTCCGCGCCGAGGGCCCGAACCCGAGGCCCGGCGCGTCCTTGGCCCACGGCATCGGCACCCGGCAGCCGTCGCGCCCGAGCTCCTCCCCGCCGGTGCGGACGAACGTCGGGTCCTGCCGGACCTCGTCGGGCATCGTCGTCGACTCGGGCAGGCCGAGCTCCTCGCCCTGGTAGAGGTAGGCGCCGCCGGGAAGCGCCAGCATGAGGGTCGTCGCGGCGCGGGCCCGCGTCAGGCCCAGCTCGATGTCGGGCTGGGTGTCCTGCAGGCCGATCCCGTTCTTGCGCTTCGTGCCCGGCGCATAGCCGAGGCGCGTCGCGTGCCGCACGACGTCGTGGTTGGACAGCACCCAGGTCGAGGGCGCGCCGACCGAGTCGGCCGCGTCGAGGGAGCGCCCGATGACCGCCACGAGGTCCTCGGCGATCCACGGCGTACCGAGGAAGTCGAAGTTGAACGCCTGGTGCATCTCGTCCGAGCGGGTGTAGAGCACGGCGCGCTCCTGCGGCTCGACCCACGCCTCGGCGCAGAGGATCCGGTCCGGGGTGCCGTAGGAGTCGAGGACCTTGCGCCAGGAGCGGTAGATGTCATGCACCCCGTCCTGGTCCCAGTAGGGGGAGAGGTTCGTCGGCTGCGGCTCGGCCTCGTCGAGGACGTGGGCCGCGGCCTCGTCAGTGTCACCGAGCATGTGGGTCCGGTTGTGCCAGTCGGGCAGGCCGGGCTTCTTCACCAGGCCGTGCGCGACGTCGACGCGGAAGCCATCGACGCCTCGGTCGAGCCAGAAGCGCAGGACGGACTCGAACTCGGCGCGCACCTCGGTGTGGTCCCAGTTGAAGTCGGGCTGCTTGGGGTCGAACAGGTGGAGGTACCACTGGCCGAGGGTGCCGTCGGACTCGGTCACCCGCGTCCAGGCCGACCCGCCGAAGACGGAGTCCCAGTTGTTCGGCGGCTGCTCTCCGTGGCTGCCGCGACCCTCGCGGAAGATGTAGCGCTCGCGCTCGGGGGAGCCCGGGCCGGCGGCGAGGGCCGCCCGGAACCAGGCGTGCTCGTCCGACGAGTGGTTGGGCACCAGGTCGACGATGACCTTGAGGCCGAGCTCGTGCGCCCGTGCGAGCAGCGCGTCGGCGTCGGCGAGGGCCCCGAAGCGGCGGTCGACGTCGCGGTAGTCGGCGACGTCGTAGCCGGCGTCCGCCTGGGGGCTTGTGTAGAAGGGGGAGAGCCAGATCGCGTCGACGCCGAGGTACTGCAGGTGCTCGAGCCGCGCCGTGATCCCGGGGAGGTCGCCCATGCCGTCGCCGTCGGAGTCTGCCCACGATCGCGGGTAGATCTGGTAGATCACGGCGGAGCGCCACCACGCGGAGCGCTCGTCGACGGGGTGGAAGGGGGCCGCCGCGCGGACGGCAGGGTGTGTAGCAGTGGGAGTCACGTGGCTCAATGGTTCCTCACGTACGGAAAAATGCAAACCGACTTCTGCAAGTTCTTGCATGATGGGCGGCTGTCGGAGACTCCTGCTAGGGATGGGGGATGCGCTTCGGATTCGTCGTGCCGTATGCCGCTGAGCGGGCCTTCGCAGACCTCGCGCGGCTGGGTGAGGAGCGGGGCTGGGATGGCGTCTTCACCTGGGAGGCGCTCTACGGCGTCGATGCCTGGGTGACGCTCGGCGCGGCCGCGATGGTCACCGAGCGGATCCACCTCGGCACCCTCCTGACGCCCGCCTCCCGGCACCGTCCCTGGGATCTCGCCAGCCGGGTGGGCTCCGTCGACCGGATCAGCGGGGGCCGGGTCGTCATGTCCGTCGGTCTCGGCGCCCTGCACGAGGGCTGGCTCGCGTTCGAGGCGGACGAGGGCCGGGCCGTGCGGGCGCGCAAGCTCGACGAGTCGCTCGCGATCTATGCCGGCCTGCTCGGCGGTGAGCAGCCGTTCGGCTACGACGGGCAGTACTACTCGGCCCGGCCCAACTCCTTCATGCTCCCGCCGCTCACGCCATCGCGCCCGCACCCGCCCGTGTGGGTCGTCGGCGCCCGGGCTCGCGGGCGCACGCGGCAGCGGTCCCTGGAGCGGGCGGCGAGGTGGCAGGGCCTCATCCCGGCCATCGGCGGGGAGGAAGGCGGCGGCGTGCGCCGGATCGACGACTTCAGCGCGGTCGTCGACACGGTCACGGCGATCCGTGCCGAACTGGGCCTGCCGTGGGAGGGCTACGACGTCGTCCTCGAGGCGGACTCCCATGGCCAGTTCACCGTGCTCGAGCCCGCCGACCAGCAGGCCTGGGCACAGGCCGGCGCGACGTGGTGGATCGAGAGCTGGTGGGACGTAGAGCAGGGTCCCGAGGGCCTCGCCGAGGTGCGCCGCCGGGTCGAGGCCGGGCCGCCGATAGCCTGACCGCGCACCCGTGTCGCGAAGGAGCCGCCGATGTACGAAGACCTGGTCCGCCTCGAGGTGACCGACGGCCTCGCCGCCGTCGAGCTGAACCGGCCCCATGCGGCCAACGCCCTCGACCTGCCGCTCGCCGAGCAGCTCGCCGCCGTGGTCGACCGGTTGGTCGGGGACGATGTACGGGCTGTCCTGGTCACCGGGGCCGGGAAGCGCTTCTGCGCCGGTGGGGACGTCCGCTCGTTCCTCGCCTCCGATGACCCGCCCGCCTACCTGCAGCGGCTGGCGTCGACCGCAGACCAGGCCCTGCAGCGGCTGGGTGCGCTCGACAAGCCGGTCGTCGCCGCGGTTCAGGGCGCCGTCGCGGGCGCCGGTCTCGCCGTCATGCTGACCTGCGACGTGATCGTCGCCGCCGCGGGGACGAAGTTCGTCACCGCCTACTCGGGCATCGGCCTGACGCCCGACTGCGGCCTGTCCTGGCTGCTGCCGCGCGCCGTCGGCCAGCAGCGGGCCCTCGAGCTGATGCTGACCGGCCGCACGCTCACCGCCGCCGAGGCGCGCGACTGGGGTCTCGTCACCGAGGTCGTCGACGATGCGGCCGCGCTGGGTCGGGCTCGTGGGCTGGCCACCTCGCTCGCGACGGGTCCGGCGTTCGCGTCCGGGCAGGCGCGCCGGCTGGTCCGCTCGTCCTACTCGGTGGATCGCGGCGTGACGGGGGCCGACGAGGCACGGACCATCGCCGAGGCGGTCCAGACCGACGACGCGCAGCGGCTCATCAGCGCCTTCACCTCCCGCTGAGCCGACCGCCAGGGCGTCCGGATCTCGTCGGCGCGGGGGATGTGCGCAGCAGTGGGCGAGGTGCGCAGGAGTGGGCGCCACTCGCAGGAGTGGCTGAAATACCACCGGCTCCGCTGCAGATCGCCCACTTCTGCACGTTCCGCCCGCACGAGCGAGCAGTCAGCGCCTCAGCCCCGGCCGCCCATGCCGATCACTCCGAGCTTGGCCGCCTTCTTGACCGCGTCGGCCTCGGCCTGGGTCAGCTTACCGGCCTTGACCGCTGCGTCGAGCCGGCTGTCGAAGGCCTGCTGCCGCGAGGCCTGGGCCGCCGCCCGCAGGTCACTGATGGCCGTCTTGACCTTGTCGGCGCTGATGCCGAGCTGCTTGGCGAGCCGGTTCGCGAAGTCGTCGCCGAGCGCCTGCGCCTTGGGTGGCGTCGTGCCGTTGGCGCGGTCGGCCTTGCGCTCCGCCTTCAGCTCGTCGCGCACCGCACCGAGCGCGGTCCGCAGCTTCGTCTCGTCGACGCCGAGCTTCTGCGCCAGGGCTGCCACGTCACCGCCGAGCCCCAAGCGTCCCATCCCACCGAAGCCGCCCATGCCGTGCCGTCCGCCGGGCCCCCAACCCTTGCCGTTGCCCTGGCCGGGGTCGGAGTGCTGACCGTGTGCGGACCCCGGCTGGCTCGGAGCCGACGAGGTCGTCGGGCTCGGCGTTGGGGTCGTGGTGTCGGCTCGGGCCGCGGCCCCCACGCCCACGGCGATCGCCGCCGCGGCGCCCCCGGCGATGAGGGCACCCGCAGTCTTCCGGTTCACCGACGTCATGACATCCTCCACACTCGTTCGGCCGGGCCTGTGCAGCTCTACCCCAGCAAACACCACGAGACGCCATTCCGCCTCCGGTTCGGCCCTGACTCCCCGCGAGCCCCAGGAGCGCGCTTGTCGCCCTGCCGCGCTCAGAAGGTGCCGTCGGCGCCCGGCGTGTTGACGAGGGAGTATGCCGCCCGCGTCAGGTAGTCGCGCAGCATATCGTCGAGCTCCTGCTGCAGGTCGAGGGTGTCGACGGCGTTCATCATGTGCAGGAGCCAGCGGTCCCGCTGGTCGGGGGTGACGGCATACGGCACGTGGCGCATCCGCAGCCGTGGGTGCCCGCGCTGCTCGGAGTAGGTGGTCGGCCCACCCCAGTACTGCTCGAGGAACATCCGCAGCCGCACCTCGGCGGGGCCGAGGTCCTCCTCGGGATAGAGCGCCCTCAGCGCCTCGTCGTCGGCCACGCCCTTGTAGAACTCGTGGACGAGCCTGACGAAGGTCTCGTGCCCACCCATCGCCTCGTAGTACGTCACCCGGTCAGTCACGGGCCCAGTCTCCCAGAGCGGGGCACCGGCTCAGGGCTGGGTCACGCCGTAGGGCGGCAGCGGCAGGGCGGCAGGGCTGCGCACCCCCTCCCGGTCGAAGGCGACCTTGACCCGCTCGCGCAGCTCCCGCTGGACCCCGAAGTGCTGCTGCGCCACGCACCTGGCCGTGATGCGGATCGTGATGGCGCCGCCGCCGATCGACTCGATGCCCACGACCTGCGGTGGCTCGAGGAACTTCGGCTGCCACGCCTCGTCCTGGGCGAGCTGGTCCGCGACCTCGCGGATGACCTTCTGGGCCCGCTCCACGTCCTCGTCGTAGGCGATCGGGATGTCGACGATGGCCACGGACCAGCCCTGCGACTTGTTGCCGATGCGCACGATCTCGCCGTTGCGCACGTACCAGGTGACGCCGTTGCCGTCGCGCAGCTGGGTCACGCGCAGGGTGACGTCCTCCACGGTGCCGACGACCTCACCGGTGTCGATGACGTCGCCGACGCCGTACTGGTCCTCGACGATCATGAAGACGCCGGAGAGGAAGTCCTTGACCAGGCTCTGTGCGCCGAAGCCGAGCGCGACACCGCCGATCCCGGCCGAGGCCAGCATCGGGCCGAGCGGGATGCCGACGATGGCGAGCACGGTGAGCAGCCCGATGGTCCCCACGATGATCGTGATGACGCTGCGGAGGACGGCGCCCATCGTCCGCGTCCGTTGGACGTGGCGCTGGTTGGCCAGCCCCGTCGCGCCGGCGAGCACGCGCCCCGCCCGACCGGGCAGGAGCGCGATGCGTTGTGCCCGGTTGCTCGTGGCCGTCGCGACGACCCGGTCGACGAAGCGGTGCAGCAGCCATCGCACGGCGACGGCGATGACGACGGTGACGACGACCTTGAGCGGAGCCCCGAGGAGCCAGTCGCGCACCTCCGGCCAGGTCAGGGACTGGAGCGAGCTGAGCGGCATACGCCACATTGAAACGTATGCCGCTCAGCCGGCTAGCAGGGGGACACCCGGTGAGAAGCGCCCCCATCGTGAGTCAGGCGCGCTGGTCAGCGCCGTCCTTCTCCTGCGCCCGCAGGGCCCGCGCGATGGTGTCGCGGTTCTCCGCGACGGTCCGCACGAGGCCGGCGGCGGCGTCCGGGTGCGCGGCGAGCCACGCGTCGGAGGCGTCCTTGAGGGCCTCGTTGGCGAGTGCGAACGGGTAGAACCCGCCCACGACCCGCTCGCCGATGGCGACGCTGCGGGAGCCCCAGGCGTCGACGAGCATCTCGGGGTAGCGCACGACGTACGGCGCGAGCAGCTGGGCGTCGGCGGCCCGGCGGAACCCGGCGGAGATCGACTCGACCATCTGGTTGGGCAGGTCGTTGCGCTCGACGGCCTTGGCCCAGGCGTCGGCCTTCGCCTCGGCGGTGGGGCGGGCGGCCCGAGCCTGCGCGGCGCGCTCCTGGCCGGTCGCGGTCGGGTCGCGCTGCAGCTCGGCCTCGATCTCCGCCTCGTCGGCGGCGCCGAGCGCCGCGAGGGCGCGCAACAGCGTCCACCGCAGCTCGGTGTCGACGGGGAGCCCGGCGATCTCCTCCGTGCCGTCCAGCAGGGCCTGCAGCCGCGTCGCGTCCGCGGTCTCGACCGCGGTGTTGGCCCAGCCCTCGATGAGCTGGAACTGTGCGTCGCTGCCCGGCTCGGCCTGCTCGCCGAGCTCACGGAGCGACCGCGCGAGCAGCTCCTGCATCTCCCGGCGGTGTGCCGGGGCGACGTAGAGGCTGACGCTCGTCTGCATCTGGCTGATGAGGACGCGCAGCAGCGTGGAGTCCTGCTCGCCCGGCAAGGTGGCGAGGACGAAGCGGACGAAGTCGCGGGCGGGCATCTCGGCATCCCGCGTCATGTCCCACGTCGCGCCGAGCACGAGCGAACGCGGCAGCGAGCTGTCGAAGCCGCGGGGCAGCGTGAGGGCCGTCTGCAGGGACCGCTCGTCGAGGCGGATCTTCGCGTAGGCGAGGTCGTTGTCGTTGAGCAGCAGCAGGTCGGGCTGCGCGACGCCGACGAGCTCGGGCAGCTCCGTGAGCTCGCCGTCGACGTCGACCTCGTGGTAGGCGACGCGCTCGAGGTGACCGTCCTTGGCCTCGTAGAGCCCGATCCCGAGGCGGTGCGGCCGGAGCGTCGGGTGCTCGTCGGTCGCGGTCTGCCGGACCGCGAAGGTGCGGTAGGTGCCGTCCTCGGCGACCTCGAACTCCGGGCGGAGGGTGTTGACCCCCGCCGTCTCGAGCCAGAGCTTGGCCCACGAGCCGAGGTCACGGCCCGAGGACTGCTCGAGCTCGCCGAGCAGGTCGGCAAGCGTCGTGTTGCCCCAGGCGTGCTTGCGGAAGTACTCGCGCAGTGCCGCGACGAACGGCTCGCGCCCGACGTAGGCCACGAGCTGCTTGAGGACGGAGGCCCCCTTGGCGTAGGTGATCCCGTCGAAGTTGACCTCGACGTCTTCCAGGTGGCGCATGTCGGCCGCGATCGGGTGCGTCGACGAGAGCTGGTCCTGGGTGTAGGCCCAGGACTTCTCGGCCGTGCCGAACGTCGTCCACGCGTCGGTCCACTCGGTCGCCTCGGCCTGGCAGGTCGTCGAGGCCCACTCGGCGAATGACTCGTTGAGCCAGAGGTCGTCCCACCACTTCATCGTCACGAGGTTGCCGACCCACATGTGCGCGAGCTCGTGCAGGATCGTCAGGGCCCGCCGCTCGACCTTGGACTCCGAGACCTTGGAGCGGAAGACGTAGATCTCGGTGAAGGTGACCGCGCCGGCGTTCTCCATCGCGCCCATGTTGTACTCGGGCGTGAAGATCTGGTCGTACTTCGCGAAGGGGTAGGGCTGGTCGAACTCCTTCTCGAAGAAGGCGAAGCCCTTCTTGGTGCAGTCGAAGATGTTGTCCGCGTCGAGGTACTGCGTCAGCGACTTGCGGCAGAAGACCCCGAGCGGGACGACGCCCTTGCGGGTCTCGACCTCGTCGCGGACCTCGTCGTAGGGCCCGGCGATGAGCGCCGTGATGTAGGAGGAGATGCGCGGGGTCGGCTCGAACTCCCAGGTCGCCTTCTCGACGTGGTCGGCGACGCCGGCCGGGGCCGGGTTGGGCGTGGGGGAGTTGGAGATGACCTTCCAGTGGGCCGGCGCGGTGACCGTGAACCGGAAGCTCGCCTTGAGGTCGGGCTGCTCGAAGACGGTGTACATCCGGCGCGAGTCCGGCACCTCGAACTGGGTGTAGAGGTACACCTCGTTGTCGACCGGGTCGACGAAGCGGTGCAGGCCCTCACCGGTGTTGGTGTAGCGACCGGTGGCGTCGATCGTGAGCTCGTTCATCTGCTGCAGGTTGGGCAGCGCGATCCGGGAGTCCTGGAAGACCTCGCTCGGGTCGAGCTGCTCGCCGTTGAGCATCACCTGCTCCACGGAGGCACCGATGAAGTCGATGAAGGTGTCGGCGCCGGGCTGCGTGCAGTCGAACGTGACCGTCGTGACCGTCCGGAAGGTCTCGGGCCCGGTCGTCAGGTCGAGCCGGACGTCGTAGCTGTCGATGCGGAGCAGCTCCGCGCGGCGTGCGGCCTCGTCGCGGGTCAGGTTTGTGCCGGGCACGAAGTGGCCTCCTTGAGAAAGACGGATTGTGGGTCGCGGCGCCGTCTCACTCTGCGGACGGCCGTGTCGCGGCCCTCATCCTCGCACGAGGAGGTGGGCGCCCTCACCGGACTATCCGGGGCGGCCGGGGCCAGGACGTTTTGAGATGATGTGGTCATGACTTCGGATGGCCGCCAGAGCGTTGAGATGTGGTTCGACCCGATCTGCCCCTGGGCGTGGATGACGTCCCGGTGGCTCATGCAGGTCCAGCAGGTTCGCGACATCGACGTCACGTGGTCGGTGATGAGCCTCGCGGTGCTCAACGAGCACCGGCACGACCTCGAGGCCGGCTACCGCGAGCTGATGGACAACGCATGGGGCCCGGTCCGGGTCATCACCGCGGCCACCGAGCAGCACGGCGAGTCGGTCATCAAGCCGCTCTACGACGCGATGGGCGAGCGCATCCACCGGCGCAAGATGCACGACTACGACAAGGTCATCGCCGAGGCGCTCGCCGAGGTCGGCCTGCCCGCCGACCTGGCCAAGGCGGCGCACCACAAGAACGTCGACCCGGCCCTGCGCCGCAGCCACAAGCGGGGGATCAGCCTCGTCGGCAACGAGGTCGGCACGCCGATCATCGCCGTCGAGGGAGTCGCGTTCTTCGGACCGGTGGTCAGCCCGTCGCCGAAGGGCGAGGATGCCGGCCGCCTCTGGGATGGCTGCGTCCTCGTCGCCGGCACGCCGGGCTTCTTCGAGCTGAAGCGGACGCGTACCGTCGGGCCCATCCTCGACTGAGCTATCGAGCCGCTGTTGAGCCATTGAGCTAAGGACGCACATGCGCATACACATCGGTGGCGACCACGCCGCCTACGACCTCAAGAAGGTCCTCGTCGATCACCTGCGGGGTGCCGGGCACGACGTCGTCGACCACGGGCCGGAGGCCTACGACGCCCAGGACGACTACCCGGTCTTCGTGCTGCGCGCCGCGGCGGCCGTCGCTGCCGAGGAGGGGTCGCTCGGCGTCGTCCTCGGCGGCTCCGGCAACGGCGAGCAGATGGCCGCCAACAAGGTCGAGGGCATCCGTGCCGCGCTGGCCTGGGCACCTGAGCTGGCGGCCCTGGCGAGGGAGCACAACGAGGCCCAGGTGGTCTCCATCGGGGCCCGTTTCACTGGGGAGGAAGTGGCGAAGCAGATCGTAGACACCTTCGTAGCGACGGACTTCACGAATGAGCCGCGGCACGCGCGGCGCGTGGGTATGGTGACGGCGTACGAGAAGAGCGGCGAGTTGCCGGCTCTGCCCGGGGCGTCGGGGGACTGACGCTCCGGGGAGTCCGGCCTGAGGTGGGGCATCCTCGAAGGGATGGAGGCTTGGCGACGCACAGCGTCCTGACACGGCGCCCCCGGCTGTCGGTTCGACGGGTACGGGGGTTGAACGACCTCGCGGCCCGACTCGAGCGTTCGCGGACCGGCCTCGTTCTCGCGTTCCTCGGGATCACCGCGATCACCGGGTATGCCGTGCTCTCGTGGCCGAGCCATATGCCGTGGGCGTCCTACGCGCTGATCGTCGTCGCCGCGGGGCTGTTCCTCGACCCGCTGCCGCTCGTCGTCGTCTTCGGCGGGGTGGCTGCCGACATTGTTGCCGTTGGGCTCATGTTGGGCGACCGCAAGGCCGCGACGGTGGGCACCTTCGTGGTGACCTTCCTGCTCATGGTCCTCATGATGTGGCTCTCGCGTGCACGTTCAGAGGTGGGGCTGGTCGGCATCAAGGGCGAGTCGATGCTCGTCGACATGCGCGACAGGCTCCGCGCGCAGGGGGAGCTTCCCACGTTGCCGCCGAACTGGGGTGCCGAGGTGGCCCTGGAGTCGGCCTACGGTGACCGGTTCGCGGGCGACTTCGTCGTGGCCACGAGGTCGACCGACGGCCGCTGCCTCGAGATCGCCCTCGTAGACGTCTCGGGCAAGGGGCGCAACGCCGGCACGAGGTCCCTCCTGCTCTCGGGCGCCCTGGGCGGGCTGCTCGGCGAGATGAACGAGCGCGGCTTCCTGCGCTCCGCCAACAACCACCTGCTCCGGCTCCGGTGGTCGGAGGGGTTCGCCACGGCGGTCCACGTCGCCATCGACCTCGAGGACGGGACGTTCTCGATCGGCTACGCAGGGCACCCGGCCGCCGCCCAGTTCTCCGCCGGCTCCGGCCGCTGGACCATGCTCTCCGGTGGGCGCGGGCCGCTCCTCGGCGTCATCGAGGACGCGGACTACCCGCGCGAGACCGGCCAGCTGCGCAGGGGCGACGCCCTCGTGCTCTACAGCGACGGCGTCATCGAGGCCCGCGACACCGCACTCGACGACGGCATCGACCGGATGCTGGGCCGGGCCGAGTCCTATGTGACCAAGGGCTTCGAGGGACTCGCCCAGCGCCTCTGCGACCAGGCCGCGTCCGGGCACGGCGACGACCGAGCCGTCGTGACGCTCTGGCGCCGCTGAGCCACCCTCCCCGCACCGAACTGACCCAAGGGGAGCCGTCCGGGCGGCAGCCTCGGGGACCGCTGCAGGTCCTCGCGTCATTACGATGCTCCGGTGACCCAGCACCCGCAGTCCTACCGCCGCAAGCCGCACGTCGTCCCTAGCGACCTGCCCGCCGACGTCAGCCCTGCTCGGGTCCGCACCTTCGTCCGGCGCGGACGGCTGTCGCAGCTGACGACCGAAAGGCTCGAGCAGCTCGGGCCCGCCCGCGCCCTGCCCCCTGGTCCGTTCGACCAGCAGATCGCTTTCGGCCGGGTCGCGCCGCTCGTGCTCGAGATCGGCTGCGGCCATGGCCACGCCGCCATCGCGTATGCCGCTCGCTTCCCCTCCCACGACCTCCTCGCCATGGACGTGCACACACCCGGCCTGGCCCGGATGCTCGCCCACGCCGACGCGGCCGGCGTCCCCAACCTGCGGGTGGAGCAGGGCGACGCCGTCGTCTTCCTCGAGGAGCGGGTGGCGGACGACACCTTCGACGCGATCCACCTCTTCTTCCCCGACCCCTGGCGGAAGAAGAAGCACACGAAGCGGCGCTTCGTCAGCCCGACCAACCTCGAGCTGCTGGCCCGTGTCGTCAAGCCCCGCGGCCACGTCCTGATCGCCACCGACCAGGACTTCTACGCCGAGCACGTGCTGTCCGAGGTCGCGACGCACCCGCAGTGGGCCGTGCGCCGGGTCGAGCGACCGGACTGGCGACCACGAGATGGCTTCGAGGCCAAGGGGATTGCGGCCGGTCGGACGATCAACGAGTTGCGCCTCGACCTGGCCTGAGCCGCCGCGACTCCCAACACAACGTCCCGGGGCAACAGGAGCCGCATCCTCGTGCTCCGTTGAGTGAGGCCGGACATCGAGCGACTTCGTCGCGAGATGTCCGGCCACACAACGGTCCGGGCACGCCGTCGCTCGTTCCTCGCTCCTCCCTGTTGGGGGGAGGCCTTCGGTCGGGGCAACAGGATTTGAACCTGCGACCTTCCGCTCCCAAAGCGGACGCGCTACCAAACTGCGCCATGCCCCGCGGCCCGATCCCGACGCCTCGCCCTGCGGCCGAGGCGATTTCGTCATGATCGGGCGCGACCAGTAGGCTAGCGCCTCGATGGCCCGGGTCACGACCGGGGCCCGCGGGCGTAGCTCAATGGTAGAGCCTCAGTCTTCCAAACTGATTACGCGAGTTCGATTCTCGTCGCCCGCTCGAGAGGGACGGGGCGGCGCCACACCGGTGGCGCCCCGTACTCAGTCAGCCCTCAGGTCGACGCGAGCCCGGCGCGGATCCGCACCGCTGCGACGATGATGTCGACGCACGTGTCGAGGTCGAGCCGGCCCGTGTTGAGGACCAGGTCGTAGGAGAGAGGGTCGGCGGGGTCGACTCCGTAGAACTCCTTCGACATCTGGGCGCGGACTCGGTCCTCATGGCGCTGACGGCGCGACGCCCGCTCCAGGGTGATCCCCGCGTCGACGGCGGCCCGCTCGACCCGCTGCTCGACCGGCCCGTCGAGCCGGACATGGATCGCGGCCGCGGCCCCGGCGAGGACGAACGCCGCGCTCCGTCCGACGATGACGCCGCCCTCCTCGGCCCACTGCGTCACGGTGAAGCTGTTCTCCTTGACCAGCGCGGCGCGGTCCTGCTCGGCCGCCGCCATCGCCGAACCGGTCTCTCCCATGCTCATCCCCATGGCTGCCAGCACCCGCGAGAGGAGGCTCTCTGCTCGCGCGCCGACTCCTCCAGCTCGAGCTCGTCGGAGGAGAAGGGCTGCTCGTGGTAGGCCAGCTCGAGCGCCTCGGCGACCCGTGGACCGATGTAGTCGGCACCTGAGCCGTACGACTCGTAGAGCGTGACGACGGGCTTCACCCGGACCGGATTGGACTCGGACATCTCTCCTCCTTACGCCTACCGGTCCCCGTGCCCGGCATGGGGCGCCGGGAACCAGAACCGAGAAAAGCGGTTCATCACGCCCCGGTAGCGCAATTACGGTGGAGCGTATGGATAGACCTGCGTTGCTCGATGCCCTCAAGGACCGCGACGCGGTGTTGCGTGCCTTCCTCACCGAGGACGGCAGCCTTCGCTCGATCCCGACGAAGTTGCGCAAGCGCCTGGTCGTCCTCGACCATCTCGCGCAGGAGTTCGAGCCGGGGGAGCACTATGACGAGGTCGAGGTCAATGCCCGTCTCCGGCAGTTCCACCCCGACGTCGCGGCTCTCCGGCGCTATCTCGTCGAGGAGGGCTTCCTCGACCGCCGGAACGGCGAGTACTGGCGCTCGGGCGGGACCACGAGCTGAACCGCGGGCGCCCACGGGCGCCCAGTGAACGGCATACGGTATGCCGCTCAGCGCGCTCGGCGCAGGCCCAGCGCTTCGGTGAGGTGGCTCTGGGCGCCCTCGCGCTCCAGACCCTCCGCGACCGCGCTGGCCGTTCGCTCGGACGGCCACGCATGGGTCCAGAACAGGGCGGCGGCACCCGGCACGGCGAGTACGAGAGGGAGCCAGCTGCGCTGCGGCACGACCGACACGAACAGCGCGATGAAGACCGGCGCCTCGCAGATCGCGGCGCGCAGCACGGTCGTCGAGGTGAAGAAGCGAATGCTGGTCTCGGCCGCGTTCTCGTGCGGCAGTCCCTGGGGGAGAGCGGGCACGGCGTAGCCGACCTGGCGGAGCAGGACGGCCGAGCCGAGCAGGGAGAGCACGACGAGGGCGAGCTGCCACCAGGCGGGCCATGGCGCGTCGGGGTCGATGAAGACCCTCGCGAGGGCCACGAGGACGGCGCCGCCGGCGATCGTGCCGGTGAGGAGCTGGAGCATCCGGAGGCGGTCGCCGATGGGTGCGGGGGTGGCCGACATGGCGCCGAGCATAGGCGCATTTATCGATCGACCCGGTCGGCGGCTAGCATGGTGGGTCGGTGCGTCATGCCCTCATGACGTGCTGCCGGTGGCTCCACGTGAGTGGCCGACTCCCGAGACCGAGGCCGCCGCCCGCGGCCACAATCCCAAGCCATGGAGTACCCGCTGTGAAGAGTGCGCTCGAGACCCTCAGCCCGACCCGGGTCAAGATGACCGTCGAGGTCCCGTTCGAGGAGCTCAAGCCGAGCCTCGATGCGGCGTTCAAGCACATCGGTGAGCACATCCAGGTCCCCGGCTTCCGCAAGGGCAAGGTCCCCGCTCGCATCATCGAGCAGCGCGTCGGCCGCCCGGCGGTCCTCGAGGAGGCCGTCAACAACGCCCTCCCCCAGTTCTACGGCCAGGCCCTCGAGGAGCACTCGGTGCGCCCGCTCGGCCAGCCGGAGATCAGCGACCTCTCGGTGCCGATGAGCGACGGTGACGACTTCTCCTTCGTCGTCGAGGTCGACACCCGCCCCGAGCTCGAGCTGCCCGACTTCTCCGACATCGAGCTGACCGTCGACGAGGTCAAGGTCGACGACTCCGACATCGACGAGCGCCTCGACGCGCTCCGCGCCCGCTTCGGCACCTTGGTCGGAGTCGAGCGCCCGGTGCAGGACGGCGACTTCGTCTCGCTCGACCTGTCCGCCGAGGTCGACGGCGAGGAGGTCGACTCGGTCAAGGGCGTGTCCTACGAGGTCGGCTCCGGCAACATGCTCGAGGGCCTCGACGAGGCGCTCCTCGGGATGTCCGCGGACGAGACCAAGCAGTTCACGGCGCCGCTCGCCGGCGGCGACCGCGCCGGCCAGGAGGCCGAGTGCACGGTGACCGTCACGGCCGTCAAGGAGCGTGAGCTGCCCGAGCTCGACGACGAGTTCGCCCAGCTGGCCTCCGAGTTCGACACCCTGGACGAGCTGCGCGCCGACGTGGCACGGGCCGCCGAGAACGAGAAGAAGTTCGGCCAGGGAGTTGAGGCCCGCGACAAGCTCCTCGACATCCTGCTCGAGCGCGTCGAGATCCCGGTGCCGGAGGGCGTCGTCGAGGCGGAGATCCACTCCCACCTCGAGCAGGAGGGGCGCCTCGAGGACGACGAGCACCGTGCCGAGGTCGACGAGAGCACCCGCAAGGCCCTCAAGACCCAGCTCTTGCTCGACGCCGTTGCGGAGCGGGAAGAGGTCCAGGTCGGGCAGCAGGAGCTCATCGAGTTCCTCGTCATGACCTCGCAGCAGTACGGCATGGACCCGAACGCCTTCGCCCAGTCGATCGACCAGGAGGGCCAGATCCCCGCCATGGTCTCCGAGGTCGCCCGCCGCAAGGCGCTCGCCACGGTGCTCGAGAAGGTCGCGGTCAAGGACACAGCCGGCAACGCCGTCGACCTCAATGCCGCGGTCCCGGGGACCGAGGACGACGAGAACGATGGGGACGACGCCCTCGAGGTGGGCGAGGTCGAGGCGGTCGACGTGGCCGCCGACGCGGCCGAGGGCGGCGAGGGCTCGGACGAGCAGGCCCAGGCCTGAGCCCCAGTCCGAACGACAGCGGCCCCCGACCGGATCTCCGGTCGGGGGCCGTTTCACATCTCTCCCGGCATCGGGTGTGAACTCACGGTGTGCCCCTCCGCCCCAAGGGGTACGGCCACGGTGGTCGTCAGGCGCCGTCAGGCGCCGGAAGGTCGGCGACCGATCCGATCGACCAGTGAGGAGCAGACATGAGCAACTTCGACGAGACGGGCGAGGCACAGCAGGTCGAGCAGGACCAGGTCGGCCGACCCGCCGAGCGCGCCGAGCAGCTGCGCCGGGGGCGCGACGCGGACACCGAGATGCTCATGACCGACGGCGGCGCGGCGGACGAGAACGCCGGCGCCGTCGACGCCGGCCGCCCGGGCGGCTCGGGCAACGCGTCGATCACGGAGGAGTCGAGCGGCGGCCGCGGGAGCGACTGGCAGGTCAACGCGGAGGGCACGGTGCGCCACGCCGCCGGGAACACCGGTGCGAACAGCGCCGCGATGGACGACAAGCAGGCGGCCGAGGACTTCGAGACGCGCATCGGTGAGGAGACCGTGGCCATCGAGTCCGGCCAGGACAACGGTCTGAACGAGTAGCGCAGGCAACCACAGCGGCTGGCCGGGCGCCTGCACGTGCCCGGCCAGCGGCATACCTCTTGTGCGCTCAGGGCGAACACGCCCGCGCCGGGAAATCCCCCGACCGCGGGGGACGTTAGGGTCAGTGACGAGCCAGCCGGCCGCGCAGCGCGTGGCCGTGACTGGAGAACTTCGACGATGGAGACATTGGTGACCTCGGACATCTCCGCCAACGGCAACGGCATGCCGGGTGGTCTGGACGACCACATCTACAACCGCCTGCTCAAGGAACGGATCATCTTCCTCGGCTCGGACGTGCGCGATGAGAACGCCAACGCCATCTGCGCCCAGATGCTGCTGCTGTCGGCCGAGGACCCCGACAAGGACATCTGGCTCTACATCAACAGCCCGGGTGGCTCGATCTCCGCGGGCATGGCGATCTACGACACGATGAACTGGATTCCCAACGACGTCGCGACCGTGGCCATGGGCCTCGCTGCCTCGATGGGTCAGTTCCTCCTCTCGGCCGGCACGCAGGGCAAGCGCTACGCGACGCCCCACGCCCGCGTCATGATGCACCAGCCCTCCGGCGGCATTGGCGGCACGGCGACCGACATCAAGATCCAGGCCGAGCAGATGCTCTACATCAAGAAGCAGATGGCCGACCTCATCGCGCAGCACACCGGACAGAGCGTCGAGCAGATCGAGAAGGACTCCGACCGCGACCGGTGGTTCAGCGCCGAGGAGGCCAAGGAGTACGGCTTCGTCGACCACGTCTTCAGCCGCTCCGAGCAGGCGGTCGAGGGCAACGGGAGCGTGGGACAGGCCGACGCGAAGACCGACGAGAGCGAGAAGTGACCCGCATGATGATCGACCCCATCAGCCGCCTTGCCGTGCCCGGCCACGCCCAGCCGCAGAGCCGCTACATCCTGCCGCAGTTCGAGGAGCGCACGTCCTACGGGATGAAGCGGTCGGACCCCTACAACAAGCTCTTCGAGGACCGCATCATCTTCCTCGGGGTGCAGGTCGACGACGCGTCCGCGGACGACATCATCGCCCAGCTGCTCGTGCTCGAGTCGCTCGACCCCGACCGCGACATCCTCATGTACATCAACAGCCCCGGTGGCTCGTTCACGGCGATGACCGCGATCTACGACACGATGCAGTTCGTCCGGCCCGACATCCAGACCTTCTGCATCGGCCAGGCCGCGTCGGCCGCCGCGGTGCTCCTCGGTGCGGGCGCGGCGGGCAAGCGGTTCGCGCTGCCCAACTCGCGCATCCTCATCCACCAGCCGGCCCTGTCCGGCGGCGACTACGGCCAGGCCTCGGACATCGAGATCCAGGCCAACGAGGTGCTGCGCATGCGCACCTGGCTCGAGGACACGCTGGCGCACCACACCGGCCGCAGCTCCGAGCAGGTCCGCAACGACATCGAGCGCGACAAGATCCTCTCCGCCGAGGACGCCAAGGAGTACGGCCTCATCGACGACGTACTCGCCTCGCGCAAGGCCTCGCTCGAGGTCTGAGCCTCCGCGACCGCCGGTTCCATACACCGGTATGCCGTTCCGCCCGCCCCGCTGGAAGCCCGCCTTCCGCGCGGGGCGGGCGGAGCCGCATACGGGGCTTGGCGCCCCAGCCACCGCGTCGAAGGTGCACCTTCCGTCGAAGGGACGGTGGGGTGCCGTCGGCGGTTAGGGTGAGGCATGGCGAGCGACTTCGATTCGGCCGTCGCGGCGGTGGGGCGGCTCGAGAAGGATCCGGGCAACGACGTGAAGCTGCGGCTCTACGCGCTCTACAAGCAGGCGACCGAGGGTGACGTGTCGGGCTCGCGGCCGGGGATGATGGACTTCGTCGGGCGCGCCAAGTACGACGCGTGGGCCAAGCTGCGGGGCACCCCGTCCGAGGACGCGAGGCTCGAGTACGCGCGGATCGTCGACGGCCTCCTCCCGCCGTGATGGCCGCGGCGCCTC
>NZ_JBQCCV010000288.1:0-11476 GCF_051961875.1 Intrasporangium sp.
AACCACCTCTGCTCTCCTTTCTCTCCGGTTGAGGCGATGTGGATGTATCAGCGCGACCCTCACTGATCTACAGTGATGGTCATAGATTTGATATAGCACGTGAGAGACAAGGGATCAAGTGCCAGTCGAGAACGAATCTTCGGGAACCGCCACCGGCTCGCCCGACGCCGATCGCGGGGTCTACGGCATCTCGGTGGCGGCGGAGCTCGTCGGGATGAGCGCGCAGTCGCTCCGGTTCTACGAGGCGCGTGAGCTGCTCGATCCGGATCGGACGGCGGGGGGCACGCGTCGCTACAGTGCAAATGACCTCGATCGGCTCCGACGCATCGGCCAGCTCCTGGGTGCAGGCCTCAATCTCGCGGGTATCGCCATGGTGCTGGACCTGGAGGACGAGAACGCACAACTCCGAGCAGAGCAGGAGGACAACCCATGACCGACCACCCCTTCGAGGCCGAGGCTGCCGAGCACGACCTCGCAGAGCAGCAGTTCCCCATCACCGAGGACGACATCACCGACGACGACGTCGAGGCGGCCACGGTCCTGCCTGACGCACCCGTCGGTGACGTGGAGGCGAACGAGGCGGACGTGCTCGAGCAGCAGCTCCCCGTCTCGGGCGACGACCTCGAGGAGTACCCACCTCAGGAGCCCGACGAGGAGTGAGGGGCATCACGGCTCTCAGGCCCGCCCACTAGGGTAGGAGCCGGTGTGCCGGGAAGTCTGGTCGGCGTGACAGCGTCGCCTGCCCCGTGAGGACCTCCCGTATGCCGCCCACCTCCCCCTCGCCGAAGCCTTCCCTCCCGCGCCGCGTCCTGTCGCCCGGGACCTGGCCCGAGGTCCGCTACGTCCGGGACCTGCTCCGCACCGAGACGGTCGGCGGCGCCGTCCTGCTCGTCGCGGCCCTCGTCGCCCTGATCTGGGCCAACTCGCCCTGGCGCGAGGCCTACGCCGGGATCCGCGACTCGACATTCGGGCCGCGCGGGCTGCACCTCGACCTGTCTGTCGGGGCCTGGGCGGCCGACGGTCTCCTCGCCGTCTTCTTCCTCGTGGCCGGGATCGAGCTCAAGCGCGAGTTCGTCGCCGGCGACCTCGCCGACCGGCGCAAGGCCGCCCTGCCGATCGCCGCCGCGGTCTGCGGAGTCGTCCTGCCCGCAGTGCTTTTCGCCGTCACCGTCCTGCTGACGTCAGATGCGAGCGGGAGTCGGCTCAGCGGCATACTGCACGGCTGGGCGATCCCCACCGCGACGGACATCGCGTTCGCGCTCGCGGTCCTCGCGGTGATCGGCACCCACCTGCCGACCGCGCTCCGCGCGTTCCTGCTCACCCTCGCCGTCGTCGACGACCTCATCGCGATCACGATCATCGCCGTCTTCTACACGCAGCAGCTGCACCTGGTCTGGCTGGCCCTCGCGGTCGTGCCGCTCGCCGTCTGGCATCTCCTCCTCAGGCGCCGGTTCACCAACCCGGTCGTGCTCGCCGTGATCGCGCTCGTCACCTGGGGTCTCGTCCACGCGTCCGGCGTCCATGCGACGGTCGCCGGGGTGCTGCTCGGACTGCTCGTGCCCGTAGCCCGGTGGGCCGAGGACGACCCGGACTACCGCTCGATCGCCGAGCGGATACAGCACCGGCTCCAACCGTTCTCGGCCGGGGTCGCGGTGCCGGTGTTCGCGTTCTTCGCCGCCGGCGTGACCGTCGTCGGGGGTGGCCTCGGTGAGGGTCTGCGCGACCGGGCGGCGCTCGGAGTCGTCGTCGGGCTCGTGGCCGGCAAAGCCGTCGGGATCTTCGGCGGGACATGGGCGTTCACCAGGTTCACCCGGGCCGAGCTCGACGAAAGCCTCGGCTGGACCGACGTGTTCGGGCTGTCGGTGCTCGGAGGGGTCGGCTTCACCGTCGCGCTGCTCGTCGCCGAGCTGTCGTATGGCGCAGGGTCGGCCCAGACAGACCACGTGAAGTTCGCCGTCCTCCTCGGGAGCCTCATCTCGGCCTTGCTCGCGGCGGTCGTGCTGCGGATGCGGAACCGGCACTATGCCCGGGTCGCGGCGGAGGAGCAGGTCGACCTCGATGGCGACGGCATCCCGGACATCTACCAGCGGGACGAGCCCCGGGACTCCTGAGCGGGTGAGTCGGCGCCAGCGACACGCGGGACGAAGGTGGATTTACAGGACGCGCCCGTGCCCGCCGAGGACCGAGGGGTAGACGATGGACCTCCTCCCCTCCACCGGAGCCCGCCATGAACCTCATCGGCATCGACGTCCTCGCCGCCCTCCTGACCGGAGTCGCCTGGGTCTCCATCGGGATGCTCGCGTGCATCGGCCTCTCCCGGATCTCGCGCCGCCACTGACCCGGCCGCACCCAGACCGCGCGCCTGGGCCGGAGCCGGCTGGGCGGCATACGTCCTCGTTGGGAGCCTGCGCACCGCGGGACGGAACGTGCCGCGTCTCAGCCCCGGGTGAACTGGGCACAGTAGGGTGAGAACGGTCAGGCGCCCGGGTGGGCGCGCGTCAGGCAGGAGGAGTGCAGCCGATGAGCACCATGAGGCCCGGGCAGGACCGCAACGAACGAACCCTCGGCCAGCTCGTCGCCTCCGCCACCCAGGACTTCTCGACGATCATCCGTGGCGAGATCGCGCTCGCGAAGGCCGAGCTCAGCTCGCAGTTCAAGAAGGCCGGCATGGGCGGAGCACTGCTCGCGGCTGCCGGCGTCGTCGGCTTCTACTCCGTCTACTTCATCTTCATCACGATCGCCGAGGGCATCACCGCGGCGGGGCTGCCGAAGTGGCTCAGCTACCTCATCGTGACCGTGTTCTTCCTCCTCGTCGCGGGCATCCTCGCGCTCCTCGGCGTGCGCCGGCTCAGGTCCATGCAGCCCAAGCCGACCAAGGCCGTGGCGGAGGCGGAGCTGACCGTGGCCGCGCTGAAGCGGGCGACGAGCAACCCCTACAACCCGAACGGCTCGCGGGCCGTCGTGGCGGGGACCGCGAGCCCGGCGGCCGCCGCGACCACGCCCACCCAGGCCGCGCACGCCGCTCCCGTCAGCGCCTCGAGCGCCCCCGGCATCGCGGCCGGCTCGCCGGAGGCCCGGCTCGCCGACGCCCGCACCGCCGAGGCTCGTGCAGCCGCGCCCGGCAGGCCCGCCCCGGCGGCACCGCTCCCCGGGACGACGACCACGTCGACGCACGGCTGGGAGGAGACGGCCTCCGACGCCGTCGCCTCCGGCACGGGGGTCGAGGGCCCGGCCGACCTGACCGACCACCCCGTCATGTCGTCCGCCCCCGGCGCGTCGACCGCAGCCCTCCCGCGCACCCGCGCCGAGGCCAAGGCCCAGGCCGAGGCCGAGGCCGAGGCGAAGGCCCACGAGGACGCCAAGGCGCACGCCGACGGCAAGCGCCGCGACACGCCAGAGGCCTGAGCCACCGGCCCGGTTCCTTCCGCCGCGCGGCTGACCCGCGCCCGTCTCCCGAGAGCTCCCATGCCCGTTGACCCCGCCTTCGTCGACATCGAAGGTCCTTGGGAGCACCGTTACGTCGCCGCCAATGGCGCGCGGTTCCATGTCGCCGTGATGGGCGACGGGCCGCTCGTCATGATGCTGCACGGCTTCCCGCAGTTCTGGTACACGTGGCGCGACCAGATGACGGCGCTCGCCTCGCGCGGCTATCGCGTCGCGGCGATGGACCTGCGCGGCTACGGCGGCTCGGACAAGCCGCCCCGGGGCTACGACACCTACATGTCGACCCTCGACACCGCGAGCGTCATCCGGGCCCTCGGCGAGTCGTCGGCGATCGTTGTCGGGCAGGGGCTTGGCGGCTGGATCGCCTGGTGCATGCCGATCTTCCGGGCCGATGTGACCCGCGCGGTCGCGTCGCTATCGATGGCGCACCCGCGGGTGATGCGGCACGCGACGTGGACGAACCACCGGCAGCGCGAGGCGTCCCGCTGGATGCTCGAGCTGCAGAAGCCGTTCAAGCCGGAGCGGGCCATGAACCGGTCCCACACGTATGTCGAGAGCTTCCTCACCGCATGGTCGTCCCCCTACGGCTCCTATCCCAAGCCCGAGGACGTCACGCGCTACGGCGACGGGATGATGATCCCGTTCGTCGCCCACTCGGCGGCCGAGCACTACCGCTGGCTGGGGCGCTCCTCGGTCCGGCCGGATGGACCGATGTTCATGCGGCGCATCCGCCGGCCGATCGACGTCCCCGTGCTGCAGCTGCAGGGAACCGACGACCGGTGCGTCCTCATCGACGCGACGACTGGGTCCGGCGCCTATGTGCCCGGCGACTACCGCTACGTCGTCGTCGACGGCGCCGGCCACTTCCTCACGGAGGAGGCACCCCACGCCGTCAGCCGCATCCTCATCGAGTGGCTCGAGACGCAGTGAGCGCCGTCTCGTGGTCGGTGTGCGTCCGCGACGCGTCAGGTATGCCGCTGAGCTCGCAGGGCGCCCACGCTGAGTTGCGCACCGCGTCCGTCGGGAAGGTGCTCCTGCTGCTGTCCGTGGCGGGCCTGCTGTGTGACGGGTCCCTGTCCGCCGATGAGATGTTGCGCCGGGAACCCGTTGACGCCGTGGCGGATTCGGGCCTGTGGTGGCAGCTGTCGGTCGACGCGCTGCCGCTCGCTGATGTGGCCCAGCTGGTCGGCGCAGTGAGCGACAACCTTGCGACGAACGTGCTCTTGCGCAGGGTCGGGGTGGATTACGTTGCCCGGGTGGGCAGTTCACTAGGCCTGGAGCGGACCGCCTTGCACGACAAGGTTCGTGATGTGCGCGGTCCTGGGGATCCTGCGACGTTGTCGACGGGGACGGCTGAGGAGCTGAGCAGTCTCATGCTGCGGCTGGAGACAACCACTGCGATGGGCCCGGAGCCGGATTCGCTGGTTCGGCAATGGCTTTCGTCGAACGTGGACCTGTCGATGGTGGGGTCGGCCTTCGTTGCGCGGTTGGGTCTCGACCCCCTGGCTCACCTGGATGGGCCGATCCGGTTCTTCAACAAGACCGGGACGGATGCCGGCGTCCGGGCCGACGTCGGGACGGTCACCGTCGGCGACCGCACCCTGGCATGGGCCGCCATCGCCAACTGGGCCCCTGAGGACGACGGCCGCCTCGTGAGCGAGGCGATGGCAGGCATGCGGCGCATCGGCGACGAGATCGTGGACCGGCTCACTGCCTGATGGGATGATTCCACCTTGAGGGGTGGATATCTTCCTCCTATGCTGGAAGCATGGCGCTGAACATCAAGGATGCGGAGACGGACCGCCTGGTTCGTCAACTCGCCGCGGAGACCGGGGAGTCGATCACCGTCGCAACGCGCGTCGCCATCGAAGAGCGCTTGGCGCGTCTACATGCACGGCAGCATGCGACCGGACGCAGCTCTGATCTTTACCGCATCATCGAGCGAGGAAGAGAACGGCAGATACTCGACGCGCGCCCCGTGGATGAGATCCTCGGGTACGACGAACACGGTCTACCGTCCTGACATGGTCGTCGACACTTCCGCCCTCGTTGCCATCGTGCTTGGCGAGAGTGACGCCGAGCGCTACCTAGCCGCACTTCTCGCTGCCCGAGATGGAATACGCCTGTCGGCGGTGACCGCGGTCGAGGCCGCGATTGTGATCGAGAGTCGGCAGGGCAGTGACGCGACGAGGGATCTTGAGTTGCTGCTAAGTCAGCTGAGGGCGACCGTGACTGTCTGCGACGAAGACCAGGTGGCTGCTGCTCTCAATGGGTGGCGTCGGTTCGGAAAGGGCCGCCATCCCGCCGCCCTCAACCTGGGCGACTGCTTTTCGTATGCCCTGGCCCGAACAGTCAATGAGGAGTTGCTGTTCAAAGGCGATGACTTCCCTCAGACCGACGTACGGTGCGCGTTGGCCTAGAGGCGAGCGCGACGCGCCCCCCGTGGACTTGGCATGCGACAGGTCCACATGGGCGAACCGCGTTGACGCGAGGTCTCGTGCGGTCGTCGCGGACGGGCACTCTCCATTCGAAATGATGCTGCACTCTCGCTGGAGAAAACTGCACTCTCGAGGGGGAATGGTGCTCTGTCGATTTGTCAGCGGGGGCGATAGCGCCGCTCGGGGCGGCCCGTCGTGCCGTAACGCAGCGACACCTCGGCCTTGCCCGCGGCCACGAAGTGCTCGAGATAGCGCCTCGCGCTGACCCGCGAGATCCCCACGCGCTCAGCGCATTCCGTGGCCGACAGCGAACCATCCGAGTCTCCGACAACCTCCGCCGACGCAGTGCCGGACGAGTCCGCTCCGGCGGCCATCCCCGTCGCCACCCGGGCATCGCCCGCCGACCGCAACGCCTGTTCGACCGAGGCCGCCGTCTCGGCGCTCAGCCCCTTCGGCAACGAGACCGCCGCCCGACGCGTCACCCCCGACGTGCCGAAGGCGGCGTCGATCTGCTCCTGCGTCAGCTCACCCTCGGAGGCGACCCGGTCCCGCTCGGCGGCATACGCGACCAGCCGCTGCTCGAGCTCGGGGAACCCGAACGGCTTCAGCAGATACCCGACGACCCCCTCGCGCACCGCCCGGCGGACCGCATCCGCCTCCTTCGCCGCAGTGATGACGAGGACGTCGCAGGTCTCCCCCGCCGCGCGCAGCCGCCGCACCACGTCGAGCCCGAAGATGTCGGGCAGGTACAGGTCGAGCAGCACCAGGTCGGGCTGGAGCTCGTCGACGAGCGAGAGCGCCTCCGAGCCCGAACCGGCCACGCCGACGACCTCGAACCCCTGCACCCGCTCGACGAATCCCCGGTGGATCCGGGCGACCATGAAGTCGTCGTCGACGACCAGAACGCCAGTCATCGCACGACCTCCGGCACCGGCTCGACGGTCATGCTGGCAGTGAACACGGCGCCCTCCGGTGTGTTCTCGACGTTGACCTCGCCACCCCGGCGGCGACAGATGAGCCGGATCAGCCCGAGGCCGATCCCCCGCTCACCCGCGGCCGCGGCTTTGGTCGTGAAGCCATGGGTGAAGACCTCGGTGACGAGCTCGGGAGCCACACCCGGTCCGGAGTCGGAGACGACCACCTCGACGGTCGTGCCGCCCTGCCGGATGGAGAGCTCGACCCACTTGTCGGCAGCCTCGCTCGCCGCCGCAGCGTCGATGGCATTGTCGACGAGGTTTCCGACGACCGCGGCGAGGTCCGCGGAATCGCGCGGGCTCAACCGGCCGAGCGCCGTGTGGTCGCCGACCCGCAGCTCGACCCGCCGCTCGGTCGCCTGGGACGCCTTCGCCAGGACGAGCGCGGTGATCGCCCGGTCCTCGATCCGTCGGGAGACGCTGAGGTCCAGCGCGGCCCGGTGCTCGCTGACCGAGTCGACGTACCGGACCACGTCGTCGTATTCCCCGAGCTGGATGAGTCCCGAGATCGTGTGCAGCTGGTTCGCGAACTCGTGCGCCTGCGCGCGCAGCAGCTCGGTCGCGCTCCGGAACGAGCCGAGCTGTCGCTCCAGTTCGGCAAGCTCGGTTCGGTCACGCAGGGTCGTCACCGACCCGAGCGGCCGGCCGTCCTTGACGACCTCCATGCGGTTCATGACGAGCACCCGCCCTCGCCGCAGCACGACCTGGTCCCGCACCCGAGGAGCCGGTATGCCGCTCACGTCGCTCCCGGAGTCCTCCTCCCCTTCGCTGAACTGGTCGCTCGTGGGCGAGCTGGACGGTTCACCCTCCAGCTCGCCCTCGAACGGACCGTTCCGGGAAAGGGGGTCGTCGACGCCGAGGAGGACGTCGCGGAGGCGCGCGCCGAGCGGGAGGTCGGTGAGCGTCATACCCACTGCGTGTTGCGGTAGGTCGAGCAGGTGCTGGGCGACGTTGTTGACCAGGGTGATCCGGTTGTTCGTGTCGATCGCGATGACGCCCTCGGCGAGGCCGTAGAGCATTGCCTCCCGGCTCTCCGCGAGGCCCGTGATCTCGGCGGGCTCGAGCCCCAGCGTCTGGCGCTTGAGTCGGCGGGCGAGCAGCCACGAGCCGATCCCGCCGAGGCCGAGCGCGAGGCCGAGGTAGGTGATCAGGTAGGAGGAGGCACCGCGCAGCCGGTCGAGCGTCGAGAGCGTGCGGGTCGCGACCATGACGGTGCCGAGGTGGTCGCCGACCCGGTCCTCCGCGTCGCTGAGGACCGGCGTCTGCGTCACCAGCATCTGCTCGCCGTCGAGCGCCAGCACGCCGGTCCAGCTCGCGCCCTGCCCGACCGTCGGCGACCCGAGCTCGACGCGGGTGTTCTCCAGCGTCGGGTCCGACGAGACGCGGGCGACGCCGTCGGTGCCGATGAAGGTGATGGAGGTGACGCCGTACTGCGTCACGACGGACTGGACGAGGGCCGGCGTGGCGTTGATGATCCCGCTCGCCATCTCCGTGCGGACGAGCGGCAGGGTGGCCAACTGCTCGGCGACGGCGGAGACGCGCCGCCCCTCGGTGCGGTTGAAGGTCGCCTCCGACTGCGCGAGCGAGACGAGGGCGACGGCGACGAGCACCGTGAAGAGGATGAGAAACTGCGCGACGAGCAGCTGCCCCGCGAGGGACAAGCGACGGCGCTGCGTGACCAAAACGAACTCAACCTTCATTGCTGACACAAGGGCGACACGTCGGAGGTGGCGCGGAAATGATCATGCCGTTCCCACCCCCGAACGTGAAAGTGAGACTCAACGGATGAGCACTCGCACCACCACCCGGCTCGCTGCCGTCGTGGCCATCGGCGCCCTCGGCCTGAGCGCCTGCGGCGCGACGAAGAAGGCCGCGGGGACCGAGGGCGCCACCGCGGGCAACGACGGCAAGCCGGTGGCCGGCCTGCAGATCATGGTCCCGAACTCGCCGGGTGGCGGCTACGACACCACGGCCCGCACCGTGCAGAAGGTGATGGACGACGCCAAGATCACGGCGTCGACCCAGGTCTTCAACCTGCCGGGCGCCGGTGGCACCGTCGGCCTGCAGCGGACCGTCAACGAGAAGGGCAACGGCAAGCTCGCCATGCAGATGGGTCTCGGCGTCGTCGGCGCCGCGTACACCCAGAAGTCGAAGGCGACCCTCAATGACACGACGCCGATCGCCAAGCTGATCGAGGAGGCCGGCGCCATCGTCGTCTCCAAGAACTCGCCCTACCAGGACATCAACCAGCTCATCGAGGCCTGGAAGAAGGACCCGTCGAAGCTCAACGTCGGCGGCGGCTCCAGCCCGGGCGGTCCCGACCACCTGCTGCCGATGCAGCTGGCCAAGGCCGTCGGCATCGACCCGAAGCAGGTCTCGTTCATCTCCTACGACGGCGGCGGTGAGCTCCTCCCCGCCATCCTCGGCAACAAGATCGCCTTCGGTGCGAGCGGTTTCGGCGAGTTCCTCGAGCAGGTCAAGGCCGGCTCCGTCCGGGTCCTCGCCGTCACGAGCGAGAAGCGGATCGACGCGCTGCCCGACGTGCCGACCCTCAAGGAGAAGGGGGTCGACTTCACCTTCACCAACTGGCGCGGCATCGTCGCACCGCCGGAGATCTCCGACGCCGACAAGAAGGTCTGGATCGACGTGCTCACCAAGATGCACGACTCGAAGGCGTGGAAGGACGAGCTGGAGAAGCGCGGCTGGACCGACGCCTTCCAGACCGGCGACGAGTTCGGCGCCTTCCTCAAGGCCCAGGACCAGTCGGTCGCGGACATCCTCAAGGGACTGGGCCTCGCGAGCTGATATGCCTGACCTGACACCCGACCCCACGGCCGAACGGACCGAGGTGGGAGTCGAGACCAAGGGCGGGGACCGCGCACAGTACGGCATGTGCGCGGCCCTCGCCGGCCTCGGCGTCCTCCTCCTCGTGGACGCGGCCCGCCTTGCCCCGGTCCAGAGCAGCAACGACGCCCTCGGCCCGAAGCCCGTGCCGATCGTCCTCGGCGCGCTCCTGCTCGTCGTCGCCCTCTTCTACGCCATCGACATCCGGCGCGGTGGCGTCGGCGCCGCCGAGGAGGGCGAGGACGTCGACCTCGACGAGCGAGCCGACTGGAAGACCGTCGCGCTGCTCATCGTCGTCTTCGGCGTGAGCGCTGCCCTCATCGGACCGCTCGGCTGGGTCATCGCGGGGTCCCTCCTGTTCTGGGGCTGCGCCTTCGCCCTCGGCAACCGGCACCACATCCGTGGCCTGCTCGTGGGCATCGCGATCTCCCTCATCACCTTCTATGCGTTTGCCATCGGGCTCGGGGTCAACCTGCCCGCCGGCATCCTGGACGGGATCCTCTGATGGACAACCTCAACCACCTCATCGACGGCTTCGGCCATGTGATGACGCCGGGGAACCTGCTCTATGCGTTCATCGGCGTCGTCGTCGGCACCGCGGTCGGCGTGCTGCCGGGCATCGGCCCGGCCATGACGGTCGCGCTGCTGCTGCCGATCACCTTCGGTCTCGACCCGACCCAGGCGCTCATCCTCTTCTGCGGCGTCTTCTACGGCGGCATGTACGGCGGGTCGACCACCTCGATCCTGCTGAACACCCCGGGTGAGTCGTCCTCGGTGGTGACCGCGCTCGAGGGCAACAAGATGGCCAAGGCCGGTCGGGCCGCACAGGCACTGGCAACCGCCGCCATCGGCTCCTTCGTGGCCGGCACGATCGCCACGCTGCTCCTCGTGCTCGTCATGCCGCAGGTCGTCGACTTCGCCATCGACCTCGGCTCGCCGGACTACCTCGCGATCATCCTGCTCGCCTTCGTGGGTGCGAGCGCGGTGCTCGGCTCGTCCCGGATCCGGGGCTTCGCGGCCCTGCTCATCGGCCTGTCGATCGGCACGGTCGGCATCGACAAGGTGACGGGCCAGCATCGGTTGACCTTCGGCCTGCCGCAGCTCGCGGACGGCATCGACATCGTCGTCGTCGCGGTCGGCCTCTTCGCCGTCGGCGAGGCCCTCTGGGTGGCGGCCCACCTGCGCCGCAAGGCCGGCTCGGTCATCCCGGTCGGCAACCCGTGGATGGGCCGGCAGGACTGGAAGCGGTCATGGAAGCCGTGGCTGCGTGGCACCGCGCTCGGGTTCCCCTTCGGCGCGATCCCGGCCGGTGGCGCCGAGGTGCCGACCTTCCTCTCCTACATCACGGAGCGGAAGCTGACGAAGCATCCGGAGGAGTTCGGCAAGGGCGCCATCGAGGGCGTCGCCGGGCCGGAGGCCGCCAACAACGCGTCCGCCGCCGGCACCCTCGTGCCGCTGCTCGCCATCGGCCTGCCCACGAACGCCACCGCGGCGATCATGCTCTCGGCCCTGCAGGGGTGGGGCTTCGAACCGGGCCCGCTGCTCATCGAGAAGCAGCCGGTCCTCGTCTGGACCCTCATCGCGAGCCTCTTCGTCGGCAACACGATGCTGCTCCTGTTGAACCTGCCGCTCGCGCCGGCCTGGGCGAAGCTGCTCCAGATCCCGCGGCCATACCTCTACGCCGGCATCATCTTCTTCGCGGCGATGGGTGCGTGGGCGGTCAACGGCCAGGCGTTCGACCTCTACCTGCTGCTCGCCATCGGCCTGCTCGGCTTC
>NZ_JBQCCV010000289.1:0-2515 GCF_051961875.1 Intrasporangium sp.
ATCCTCACCGTCGACCTCGACAGCGAGGTGCCGATCTATCAGCAGCTTCGGGACCAGGTCGTCGAGGCGATCGCCCAGGGCGTGCTGGTGGAGGGCAGCTCGCTGCCGTCCACCAGGGCGCTTGCGGCGGACTTCGGGATCAACTTCCACACGGTGAACAAGGCCTACGACCTGCTGCGGCAGCAGGGCCTGATCCGGCTCAACCGCAAGACCGGTGCGGTGGTGGCTCTGACCGACGCGGGCGCGCCGTTCCGCACAGAGTGGACCGCGAGGGCGCGGACCTTGCTGGCAGAGGCCATCGCCAGGGGATTGCCGGCCGAGGACGTCCTCGCGACCTGTCGGTCCGTGCTCGATTCATTCGGTTCCACCCCGCCAGAGGAGATGCCATGACCATTGCCATCGTCCTGAGCTCGGTGCTGTCGGCACTGGTGCTGGCAGTCGCCCTCGTGCTTCCCTCGATCAACAGTCCGACGGTGCCCTTCGGCGTGCGGGTGCCGGTGCACCATGCCGACGACCCGACGGTGCAGCGGCAGACCCGCATCTACCGATGGCGGGTATCGGCCAGCTGGATCGTCGCGGCCGCGGTCGGCGTCGCCCTCTACAGCCTGACAGGCGAGACACTCACACTGTCGCTGTCGGTGCTGCTTCTCGTCGGATTCTGGTACGGCTGCTTCTTCCTGGCCAATCGCGAGATCCGTGCGGCCAAGGCTGCCGAGGGATGGTACGAGGGCCTTCACCAGGGCATCGCCGTGGACACCGGACTGCGGACCGCCCCTCCGCGGTTTCCGTGGCTCTGGTTGGCACCCGCACTGATCGTCACGGTGGCAACCGTGGTGATCGGTGTGCTCAGCTACCCGTCTATGCCTGAGGTGCTCGCCGTGCACTACGCGCAGGGCGGGCCCAACCGGTTGGCGTCCAAATCGGTGGGCGCAGCCTTCTCGCTGGTGTTCGTGCAGATCGGCATTACCGCACTGCTCGCCGGTATGGCAGGGGCCATCATCTTCCGCAGCCGTCCGGACATCGACCCAGCACACCCGAGCGGGTCCGCGCGCTGGCACCGCCACTACGTGGTGCTGGGCGCCAGGGCCCTGCTCGGGCTGGCCGCGATGGTCGACGTCGGGATGCTGGGATCATCGTTGCTGATGTGGACCGGGACGGCCACCCCATGGGCGCATGCTGTGGTCGCACTCCCGATCCTGGCCGCTGTCGCGGTGGCCGCCGTGGTCCTGGCCCGGAACAATCGCGAGCCGGATGCGGGCGACGAGGACACCGGCCTATCCCACCGGGACGATGACAGGTACTGGCGCGGCGGACTGTTCTACATCAACCGCGAAGACCCCGCGCTGATGGTTCCTCGCCGGTTCGGTCTGGGGTGGACGCTCAATTTCGGCAATCCCACGACAGCGATGCTCGCGGCCGGCGTGGTCGCGCTGATTGGCCTCGTGATCACGCTCCGTTTCGAGGGTTGACCCCGGCAGGTCACCTGGGTCACGCGCGGCTGCCATACCGCCCGGCACTAGAGTGGGCTGGTGATCCCCCTCCTCGTGGTGCTCGGAGTGCTCGGCGTCTCTGCCTCCGGCCCGCTCATCGCCGGAACGCTCGCGGGAACCTCGGTCACCGCGCTCGCCATCGCGTTCTGGCGCAACGCGATCGCCTCACTCGTCATGGCGGCGCCGGTCGCCGTGCGGAGCCCGGGCCAGTTCCGGCGGCTCACCCGCAGGGACCTGCTCTGGTCCTCCCTGGCCGGCGTGGCGCTCGCCTTCCACTTCGTGTGCTTCATCGTGTCCTTGACGCTGACATCGGTCGCGGCGTCCACGGCCCTCGTGTGCCTCCAGTCGGGGTGGATCGCGGTCTTCTCGGTGCTGCGCGGCCGCAAGCTCCCCGTGCCCGTGCTTGCAGGACTCGGGCTCGCGTTCCTCGGCGTTGTCGCCATCACGGGGCTGGACCTCGGCTCCTCCCACGAGGCGGCACTCGGAGACCTCCTCGCGGTCGCGGGAGGCATCCTCGCCGGCCTCTACACGATGGCCGGCGGCAAGGCCCGGCAGACCATGGGCACGGGAACCTACACGGCGCTCTGCTATGGGGTGTGCGCCGCGCTCGTGGCCGTCATGGCCCTCGCGACCGGCGAGCGGCTCACCGGATTCGAGCCCGCGGGGTGGGCTGGCATCCTCGCGATCACGGCCGCCGCCCAGCTGGTCGGCCACACGGCGTTCAACCACCTCGTCGCAACCCTGAGCCCGCTCGTCGTCTCGATGTTCATCCTGCTCGAGATCCCCGGCGCGGCGCTCCTGGCCGCCGTGTTCCTCGGGGAGGTGCTGCCGGGCGGGACCTACGCGGGGCTGGGGCTCATCCTCGCAGGGCTCGCCGTCGTCGTCTCCGGCCAGCGGCGCACCCGGCGCGAGCCGCGGATCGCGCCGGAGCTCGGGGCGGACTGACGCTAGACGCCGCCGCGCTTGACCGGCGGCTGGTTGGCCGAGTGGATGGCGCGCAGGAGCTTGGCGGGGTAGTACACGGA